>JBMNPN010000010.1:0-43665 GCA_050943615.1 Coriobacteriales bacterium | reverse complement strand
CCACGTGGCTGGGTTCGATGCGGATTCCGGCCGTTTGCTCGCCCACGTGGGAGGGTTCGGCGCGTTTTCTGCATCCAAACGCCCTTGGTGGTCGACCACGTGGCGGGGTTCGGCGCGGGCTGCATCCAAACCCTTCTGGTGGTCGACCACGTGGCTGGGTTCGATGCGGATTCCGGCCGTTTGCTCGCCCACGTAGGCGGGTTCGGCGCGGATCCTGCATCCAAACGCCCTTGGTGGTCGACCACGTGGCGGGGTTCGGCGCGGGCTGCATCGAGGGGGGCTTGGTGGTCGACCACGTGACTGGGTTCGATGCCCCTCAGTGACTGACACTCCTTGGACCAGCTGAAATAAAGCTGAAAGCCTCGGCCTCCCTTAAGGCTTTTTTCAGGAGCGCCCTCTATCTTGTCAATTACAGGGAACGACGGCGACGGAAAAACCTCCCCCCAATCCTTTCCGAACACTCCTCCCCCCTGCGCAGAGCCGTCAAAAACCCTGACTACCTGAGCCCCGGCGTTTCCCCTTTTCGCCGGGGCCCCTTAATTTTTCCGAGCAAAACAAAAAAGATGCCCCGCACGTTAATGCGGGGCATCTTGTCAGAAGCTGTCCGATTGTCAGCCCGCCGTCGACACGTCAGTTGAGTCGTGTCGAGAAGCGGCCTTCAAGAAAGCTTAGCGCTTGACGGTGACCTTCTTGCCGGCGTTCTTCTTGGTGAAGATCTTCTTGTACTTCTTCACGTACTTCTTGTCGACCTTGGTCTTGCCGACGTCGACTTTGACGGTCTTGACCTTGGAGCCCTTGAGGCTTCCCTTGACGGACTTCTTGGTGAGCTTCTTGGTCTTGACGACGACGGTCTTGGCCTTGGAGCCCTTGAAGGCATTCTTCTTAATGGTCTTGACGTTCTTGCCGATCGTCACCTTGGTGGCCTTCTTGCCCTTGAGGGCCTTGGCGGCAACGGCCGTGACCTTGTAGGTCTTGCCGTTGATCTTGACCGTGGAGGGCACGGTGACGGACTTCTTGGAGGCCTTGCACTTGACGTAGGTGGCGGTGCTCTTCTTGTTGCTCGTCACCTTGTAGGTGGCCTTGGAAGCGCCCTTGCCGGCCGTGGCGGTCTTGCCGGTCGCGATGCCCGTGGTGCTCTTGGTGGCCGTGGTCGCGGTCTTCTCAGGCGTGTAGTTGATAGTGATCTTGCTGATTCCGTTCCAGAAGTACATGCCCTTCAGGTACTCGGTGGCGTCGGAGGACAGGCCGTAGTAGACGCGCGGCGCCTTGGCAGTCACGCTCTCCGTGTCGCTGAAGTCCGTGAGCTTCTCCGCGACGTTGCCGGCGGTCGTGCCGTCGGAGAGCGTGCCGCTGAGCTCGTCGAGGCCGATGCAGGCGGAGACCTCGACGGCCTTGGTCTTGTCGGTCGGGCCGACGTTGGTGCTGTTGGGGTAGAAGTACTGCTTCTGGGTCACCATCTGGTAGGTGACGGGGGAAGCGCCCTTCACGGAGGGATCGGTCCCGCCCGCGTCGGACGTGGTGACCGTCGAGTTCTCGTTCCACACATCGGTGGTGACGCCGGCCGCGTCGAACAGCTGCGAGAAGGTGACGTAGGTCTGCGTCTTGACGACCTGCGTCGACTTGCCCGCGAACGTGAACGACTGGGGCGTCGTGTTCTGCTCCGCGAGGTTCTCAATGTCCGCTTTCGAAAATTCCTTGAGCGTGACTTCCTTACCAGTCATTTCATTTTTTGTGACAACCGTGATATATGCGTCGTCAGTTGTAGTTGAATCATCAGCAAGGGCAACTGCCGGAATAAGTGCTGACATCATGGCTACAGAGCACACGCATGCAAGCAATTTTTTCCCGATAGTCGAAAATCGTCTTTTCTTTTTCATATCACAATCCTCCCAAACACTTGCCTTCCTGTAACACTGACTATTAAACACTATTTACTTCACGCTGGGAATAATCGAAATAAAAATTAGTTATCTCAGCGTACTAAACTAGAAACCTCCTCTCGGCTAAACAATGGCGAATATCTAGGCCCTCTTAACTTTTGCCCTTTTGGTAAGTCCGGCTTTGAACAGAAGCTTTTTGTACGTCTTGAGTTTTGATTTAGGCACTTTTACTAAAGGCCTTTTTGCAATTTTTGAAAATGCCTTTTTGCCCACCCTGCTCTTCTTAAGAAGTTTGGACTTAATTGTGATGCGTTTTAGCTTTTTGCATTTATAAAAAGCCTTTGCCCCGATTTTCTTGACATTCTTTCCAATTACCACAGACTTGAGTTTTCTTGCTTTGCAACACGCGCTTTTCTTGATTTCTGTAACCTTGTAAGACACCCCATTGACTTTGAGAGTTGATGGTATTACCAGCTTCTTCGCATTTTTCTTTACTTTAGTAAGCGCGAGCGTATGTTTTTTCGCGCTCGTCACCTTATAAATTCCAGAGCCCTTGGTGAACGTTCTGTTTTTAGCTTTTACAGTCTTTGAATATGTTCCAGTAAGGTTTTTCTTGCCCGTGACAGTGACGGTGACTTTGCCAGAAGAAACCTTTCCAAACTTCACAGAGTAATTCTCGGAAGAGAGCGTTTTACCTGTATACCCCTTGAGTTTGACAGCAGAAGAATCTCCTACAGTAATCGAAGAGGGAATATCGACAGTAACCTGTGACGGTTTTGAAATATCTGCTTTCACGATATTAAAAAAGAAATTCTGGTAATTATTAAAATTGCACTTGTTACCAGGAACAAAGCGGATAGTCACGCACGGACGTGTACCCACAGCACCTGTAGCCGAAGCAACGTTTGTATTTGTGTCGAAATCTGTTGAGATATCTCCCGTATTTCCTGGGTCTCCAGTAGCAACGCGATATTCTTTCCCTTTGACAAGCGCATGATATTCGCCATCGCGGTCAGCATAGGAAATACCAACGATAGACGGCACGATTTCCGCGCCGGTGTAGACAATCGACATACCCTTTACAACATTGCCCGAAGAATCGGTTTGATAGAGGTAGCCATCAATCATCTTGCCGTTTGTGATTGTGCCGCCCTTCCATTTCCAGGTGTCGCCATTAAAGGTGAATCCGTCGAATTTGGTCTTCTCATTTACTAGTAAATCAGCTTTTTTTATCTGGAAATAACCATATATATCTCCTTTATAATTAGCATTGTCTTTAGCTGAGATTTTGATTTGATAGCCAATGTGGTCTTTCTTGTCAGCGCTCTCCATCGAATACGTATAACCATAATCAACCATATTTTCTGGAGCGCTAAACGTGTATTGATCTGATGGAACAACACCGCCAGCCGCATCATAGACCGTGATCTTATCGGAAGTAAGTTCATGTGCTTTATAGTCAAATGTCTCGCCCACAATCACGGCAGTACAAGAACTAAATTCTCCCCTGCCAATTTGATAACTTGCCGTGAATCCGGGAACGCCAGTAGCATCTGACTCATATTTTCCAATTCCCACAACTTTCGCACTGAAGGTTTCGTCTCCACCTAATGAACTCACATCACGCGTTTTCCCATTATCATCAAGTGCATTTTCGTCTGGTAAAACATAGTAGTCGGCACCTTGAACAAGCTGATCTTCTCCATATGTAAGAGAAAGTGCAGGAACAGGGTTCGCATCAGCACGATATTCAGCCAGCCCTTGGCCTTCTTGGGAAAGCTCGCTTTCCGTGAGCTCTTCACTCCCCTTTACCGCTTCGGGATCAGAAGCGAAAACAGGGTACCCATCATTTTCCCCATCTGCAGCAGGCAAGAAAAAATCCTCGCCTGCTTGGTATGCGTCGACGCTAGTGTTCGCATTTAGTTTTCCGCAAAAAGATTTTTCTTGCATTTCCTCAGCAGAAATCTCCTGAACCGTAGCGTCCGAAACAGAGCCATGGTTTTCGCCAACCATCGGAACATAGGTTTCAGTACTTGTTACATTAAGGACGTGTCCCTCGATGCAATAGCTATCATGAACATATCCATAGTTCTCACCTACGACACCGCCTTGATGGTAATAGGTTGTTCCATTTGCATATTCTTTCTCCCCAGAGTGAACGACACCCGTAAAGTAACAAGCACCGAGATTAGGCGTTGGAGATGTGGCTGCATCATTATCCGAAGACGAATAAGTTGTCAGCGACCCCGCAATACCAGCAACGAAATATCCGCCGCCAGTATCCGTATAACAATCAATCTTGTTATAGCAATATGAAACATTGCCGAAGGTTTGCCCCACAATGCCGCCCACCATGGGTTTGTTCCAACGCATTCCGCGCAGCTCTTGGTCGCTCTGTCCGTTTTCGGTGGTCTTGCAAAAGCTGATGTCCGTATGCGTGCCTGCAGAACCGACAACGCCACCAACCTGAGCACGCCCCTTGACTGAAGCCGCCATGGTGCAGTCCCTGACCACAAGCGTCGGACCTGTACACAATTTTGTATAGGTGATAGTGGAACCTGATTTTTCTGCCTTGAACTGTTCCCCAGCGTCATACACAGCTGAATTTGTGCTCATGTGTGGAAGAGCGCGGACACATCCGACAACGCCACCAGTTTCGATAGCAGTTGGACAATTGAGATTGCCATCGTTCTCGCAACCCACGACATCGGCCATTGAATAGCCAACAATACCACCAACTTGGGAAAATGTTGTGCTTACGCTCTTGCCAAAACGATCAAGACCGCCATCCGCATCCGCAACAGTAATGACCTCGCCGGTATTTGTGCAGTTCGAGATATTTTGAGCATCATCGGTATCAATCGAATATGTGCCGTCTGCTTGGGGATACTGTGCCTTGACTAGCATTTTGTCCGTGTCAGATATTTTTTGGGAAACGGTGAAGCCACCGACTTGTCCCGCAATGCCTCCAACAGCAGTGCCCATAGTCGCTTCATCTTCACTCTGAGGCAATTCGTGCGTTGTAGCCGAAACCGTTCCTATATACTTGGAATCAGCAATACTGCCAGCACAATAACCAACAAGGCCACCGATATATTCAATGGTCACGCCTTGATCGCTGTAGCCACTTTCAACATCGTCTTCAGGCACAAATTCTTTGGACTTTTTACTCGACGGTTTCATCGTACTCGTAACCGTCACTGTTGCTTCGCTTGTGCAATTCTCAATGGCGGGACTATCACTTCCCAATTCGCCATAGACATATCCAGCAATCGAGCCAACGTGGCGGATGATATTCTCAGAACTAGTTGCAGTAATAACGCTTGGGGCGTTGTCATCGTCACCGTTGGAAATGGTTAAGTTTTTTATCTTGCCACCCACACCTACGCAGCCAAAAAGACCGAGATAAGACTTACCAGTTACTTTGAGACCAGAGATTGAATGATTATTTCCATCGAAAGTGCCAGTGAACGGTTCGGCCTTTGTGCCAATAGGCTTCCAAGTTCCACTCAAATTCAAGTCGTACATTAATTTGACAGTCTTGCCAGCATAGCTTCCCGGGTTTTCAGCGAGTTTTTTCAAATCGCTGGAATTGACTATCTCGATGACATTCTCATCGGAACTTTCTGCTTCCGCTCGAGGAGCCGTAAAGCCCCAGCCCAACATCATGACAAGCGCCGCGCTCGCAATTGTGCACACTCCCTTGCGTGCAAAGTTTCTTGCGTTAGAAGTACATCCCACTCTCTTGTTTCCCGTTGATTCCATCGCGTTTCTTACCTCCCAAGTATGCTTGGGCACTGATGCCCAAGCACCCCTTCATCCAAACTCTACAAGACAGGCTTTCGCAGCTGCTTACCAAACATTTTTGCGCCATCTTTTCCAAGTCCTCGCCTAAACCATACGTATCTAGCAACCAGCGCAATCGCAAGCAACACACAGCATCCCAAGATCACCCAAGGCCCCAGATCGGTCTGCTCGAGATCCAGCGGCGCATCGCTTTTCGACGCGCTCATCATCTGGTAGGCGCTCCACGAGGCCTGCTGGCCCTCGGTGGCGTTGGGGTCGGCCGCGCCGATGGTGTTGTTGGCGTTGGTGCCGGTTGACTGCGACACGCCCGAGCCCCCGCTCGCAGAACTCGCCCCCGAGTTCGTGCCCACGCCAGACCCATTTCCATCGCCAGTCGTCGTGCCCGAGCCATTGCCCGGACCCGTGTCCGAGCCCGAGCCCGAGTTGCCGCCGCCGCTGATGTTGTGGTCGCCGTTACCCTTGGTGGAAGGCGGCGAGCCCTTGAGAACCACCGTCATCGTGTTGATGAACTTGATCGACTTGTCCGTCGCCTGGTCTGCAGAGGTCGCGGCGCCGAAGACGAGCCTGAAGCGAGTACCGGAGTTGAGCTCGCCGGTCACCGTCGTGTCCGAGTTCCACGAATCCGCCAGAGCGATCATCGTGGGGACGCGCTCCTTTTCGGCCCACGAGCCGCCCAGGTCGTAGTTGGGCAGGTAATAGCGGTTCGTCTTGAGCAGGAAGCGCGCGGACAGGCGGCCGGGGTTCGCGCCGTCGTTTGCCGCGAGCGTAAAGTACGAGACATCGTCGGCATCGATCTTGATGCTGTTCAGCAGCCGCGCGAGCGGAACACCACGGGCGCGCTCAGTCACGTAGTGCCCGCCCTTTCTAGTGAGCGTGTAGCTGCGAGTAATCGTACCAAGCTGTTCAAACTGCTTGACCGTATACACTTTATTACGGACAACCCTATCTGGATAGTCGGCATAGACAACGCGGATATTGAAAGTGTCTGAAGGTAGTTCCCCATCGGTGCGTGCACGCGTCGCATCGTTGACATTAACGGCAACTGTGTCGTAGACACGACCATACCCAAAACCGACATCTTTTGACTCGTCGCCACCAGAAATATGCGCATAGATGCGCGTCATGCAGTTTGCAAGCGCCTTGACAGTTGCCACCCCTTCGTGAACATCAACTGCAAGGTACTCCGTATCGCCCGCCTGATAAGCAAGTGTGGAAAAAGCATCAGCAACCGTTTTGTAGTAATGCTTCTTCTCATAGGCATTCGGGGACTCCTCGGATGGCGCTTGGGGCGCATTAGAATAAACGACCTTTTCCCTAACTTCCTGCTTTTTGCTGGCAGAGTCGCTTTTTACCTTAGAGCTTTTGTTCGAGTAATCCTGTCTAACTGTCGATGCCTTCTGACTATATTCTTTGTTTACAGCTGTTTTCTTAGATTTATATTCGTCCTTGATCTTGTCTTTTTCAGATTCTGACTTTGCTTTATCGAGCGCCTCTTTCTCTTCTTTCTCGAGCTTTCTCAAAGCTTCATCTTTATTAGTTTCGAGGGAGCGAAGCTTTTCGTTTTTCTCTTTTTCCAAATTATCTAGACTGGTCTTTAACTCGAGATCAACTGACTTATAGTACTTAGCGGCATCTTGGTTTTTATACGTGACGCGCGTATAGAACTTTTTAGTCTGCTGGAGCTGCGTAAACTTGACCGCAGTATCGCCATAGGGCTTGTTATTTTCGTTCACAACCTCGACTTTTTTTACGAGCAAACCGCCCTTCTGGTTTGTCGTGGTGATGGAAATCACTGCATGGAGCGAGGAAAAATCACTATTGACGGGCGTGACCGTCACCTTTGTTGTGCCATTTTTGAGAGCAGTAACAATGCCAATCGAGTTCACCGTGAGCGTATCTTCATCTTCGCTCTTGTACGTAAAGCCCTCGCTGAAGCCCGAGCGACTCTCCCACTCGGTCTCGGAGGATTCGTGGGTGACGACGCCGTCGTTCCAGGTCACCGCCACGCGCAGGCGCAAGGTGCCGCCTCGTGTGGATATGGTCTTCGAGGAACCTTTCGCGATGTCCCACGTCTGCCCGTCGCCCTGCACGGGGTAAGCGGCAACGGAAATCTTGGTCGGCGTGTGCGTCTCGAGCGCCTGGGCACTCTGCTGCACAGGGATGCAATAGGAGATGACGAGGCAAGCCGCAAGGACGAAGGCAAACGCGGCGCGCAGGAAACGGGCCGGGGCACAGGTGGCAGACCCTTGAGCCATCTTTCTGCGACCCTTGCCGTTCACTTTGACTACCCCTTTTTGCCTGACCTCAAAAGCCACGAAGAGCGCGGACTGCCGAGATTTCCTTTCTTACCCAAATGCGAAAGAAAAACCGTTCGAGAGGCTGCTCCCGACTCCGTGCTCCCTAGAATGCTTATCTTATGTCGAGATTAATTTTGCTTCGCATTAGAATCTCGATTGCATATATCCTACTGAATAGATTCTAAAAGTAAATTAGTTTCTAGGGAATATTTTACGCATCTCGACCTGCACCTCGCGCTCCCTTGCACATACTGGAAAACGGCATGAGAGCACTTCCCACCTGCTCGGATAGCGCCGAAAGAAACAGCCGGCGCATCGAGCACCGGCTGATGAAAAGTTACATATAAATTGCACGGCGCCGCGCGGGGCGCGCCCTAGTTGTCCTTGCTCGCGCTGTTGCCCTTCTCGCTGGCGCTCTTGTCGTAGTCCTTGGTGAGCATGTACATCTTGCCGGTCGCCGGGTCCTGGTAGACCGTGCCGAGCTCGCTGTAGGAGCTGCCCGAGCTGTTGAGCTTGTCGGCGAGGTCCTCGATGTCGCTCACCTCGGTGTAGTCCTCTGAGGCCTCGACCTCCTCGACCGAGCCGATGTCGACGTTCCACGAGATGATGAGGGCCACCATCAGGCCCAGGGCGAACACGAGCATCGCGTCGACGATGTTTGCCACGGTGGCCATCGGGTCGACGTCGCCGCCCTCCCTCAGCGACGGGCCCAGGCCGCCGCTGTGGCGCAGTCCGCCCGAGCCGGAGCGAAGGCTGTACGCCATCACGCACCGCCCCCCTCGGGGACGCCGCCGTTGTGGGTCAGGTCGCCCTGCGGGATCCGCAGCCTGCCGCGCTTCCTCTCGGCGCGCGTGAGCGGGTGGCGCCCCTCGGCCTCGCGGCGCATGCGCTCGGCCGTCTGCTCGTCGCCGATGTCCTCGCCGGCCGCAAGGCAGTTGTGCGCCTTCTCCAGGATGGCGTCCATGATGGTCTCCACCGTGACGAGGTAGTCCTCGTACCAGCGCTTGCGGAACCGGCCGAACAGCAGCGCCAGGCAGGCCACCACCAGGCCGGTCACCGTGGTGTCGAAGGCGATCTCGATGGAGCTTGCCAGCTGGGAGGTGTCCTTGTTGCCCAGCGCCACGACGCCCGGGCCGAGCGGGATCAGCGTCCCCATGAGGCCGATCATCGGGGCGACCTTGGCTACCAGGTCGGTGCGCGAGGTCACCTTGGTGAGCCGGGCCTCCTGGTCCGCCATGAGGCGGCGGGCCAGCGCAACGCGCGCGTCCTCGGGCAGGTAGCCGTAGGCCACGAGCGTCTCGACGTCGCGCTTCTGGTAGCCGAGCAGGCCGCTCTCCTCGATGACGCCGGTGAGCTCTGCGTAGGGCGCGGCCTCGATCTGGGCCAGCAGCTCGGGCAGGGCCACCCTGAAGTGGCGGCGCTCCGTGGTGCCCTCGACGATCAGCGTGCCCAGGTTCCAGATCATGTAGAGCACCAGGATCAGCAGCAGCGCGATGACCGGGTAGGTGAGCGCCTGCGAGAAGTTGTGCATGATGGTCTGCAGGTGCAGGAAGTCTTGCATGTGTTATCTCCCAAACAGATTAGGCTTGATGCGGATTAACTCTCTCTGAGCATGAATGTATGCTACTTGATTGAGTCGAAAAGTAAACACGGAAGTGGACCGCGACGACGAAAATCACCCTATTTTCTGGGCGCTTCACCGTGCCGCGGCCCCTCCTCTCCCTCACGTAGAATTTTGATAGCTCACGTTCTTACCAATAACTTTCTCTCGTCTTTACCACATGCCCTGTCAGGTTCCGACACGCCGGGATCTACCCGCGCTTCACGGCAACCTTGCGGCCGCAGTTCTTCTTCTTGAAAATCTTCTTGTAGGCCTTGAGCTTTGCCTTCTTGACCTTGACCGTCTTGATCTTGGAGCCCTTGAGCGAGCCCTTCACACCCTTCTTGGTGAGTTTCGTGGTCTTTGCCACGGAAAGCGTCTTGAGCTTCTTGCAGCCGGAAAACGCGCTCTTGCCGATGGACTTGAGCGACTTCGAGGAAATCGATACCTTCTTGAGCTTCTTGCAGCCGGCAAAGGCGCTCTTGCCGATGCTCTTCAGGTTCTTGCAGCCCGTGACCTTGACCAGCTTGCCGCGCTTGGCAAACGCCTTCTTGCCGATTGCGGTCACCTTGTAGGTCTTTCCGCGGTACTTGATCTTGGAGACGCTGTAGCTTTTCACCTTGGAGCCGGCAGACACGAGCGTGGCCGTTTTGTTCGAGTGCAGGCGGTAGCTGTTCGAGCCGACGACGACGAGCTTGTTCGTGCCGTCGCTGACGCTTGCGCTGCTCGAGCTCGTGGACTTCTTGACGATCGTGTAGCTCACCGTGATCTCGCTCGTGTACACGGAGCTATCGGGCGTGTCGATCTCCACGCTCTGCCCGCCGACGCTCGTGGCATCGCCCAGGTACGTGAGCGTGTAGTCGGTGCCCTCGACAAGCGTCCGTTCCCCGATCTGGATGGAGAAGTTCGGCTTGATGGTCGAGCCGGTGTAGGTGTAGGTGCCACTGTCCGCAAAGACGATGTCTTCTTTGGTGATGGGGATCTTGCTGACGACGAAGGTCCTGGTGACCGCGCCCTCGACGTGCTCGTTGTTGCCCGTGATGCTGACGGTTCCCGACGTTCCGGGCTCGCCCGTGCCGCCCGCGTACGTGACCGTGTACTCGCTTTCCGGCACCGTGACGCCCGCCGAGGTCGTGACCGTCACGGTGGGCTGAACCGCATCCCCGAACGCATAGTAGGCATCTCCCAAGGTCACCGTGCAGTTGGAGATGTCGACCTTGACGATGGAGAAGGAGGTGGAAACAGAGCCAGAGAGGTAGTTCTTGCCCGTCGCGATGACCTTGTACGTGCCGAGCTCCGTGGGCGCGCCGTCGAGCGCGTTGCCGTCGGCGTCCTCGTAGGAGAGGTCGTAGTTGTCGGTCGAGATCTTCTTGCCGCGCAGCTTGAGCGTGACGCTCGGCGTGATAGCGGCGCCCGTGTACTCGTAGCTGCTCGACGACTGCGCCAGGGTGGCGTTTGCCGAAGAGAGCTCCGTGGACACGATGGCAAAGGTCGTGGACGCCGTGCCCGTGCAGTTGCCCGTGCCCGTGACCGTGACCGTGGCCTCCCCGACGTCGGTGTTGTTGGAGTAGGAGACCGTGTAGTCGTCGCTCAGGCTCAGCGTGACGCCGTTGAGCGTTACCGTCACGTCCGGCTTTATTGCAGAGCCGGTGTAGTAGAAGTTTCCGTCATCGTCCATGCCGGAGCTGGCCGAAACCGAGACCTCCGCATCGGAGAGGTCGGTCTGCTGGATGGAAAAGCTCGAGGTGATGTTTCCCGTGTAGTTGCCCGCGCCGCTGACGGTGATGCTGGCCGTACCGACCGAGCGGTGGTCGCTTGCATAGCCAACCGTGTAGTCGGTGCCGTACACGAGCGTCGTGTCCGTCGTTGTGTCGACGACCGTGATGTCGCTGGCATCGAGCTCGATGTTGGAGCCCGTGAACTCCTGGCTCTGCGCCGTGACCGTGAAGCGGTCCGACGTGAGCTCGAGCGGCTCGATGGTAAAGGAGAACTCGTTGCTCCCCGAGAGGTTGCCCGAGCTTCCTGCGGCAAGCGTCACCGTTCCCGTGCCGGCCGCAACGTTGTCCCCGTAGCCGGAGATCGTCCAGTCCGTATCGGGCAGCTCGTTTCCGTCGAGCGTGAGCGTGATGTCGTCTGCACTCGGCTCGATCTGCGAGCCGCTGTAGGTGGCGCCCGAGACCTCGACCGAGCAGCTGGAGATATCGGCTGCGGTGATGGAGAACGTGAGCGTGCAGGAGCCGGTGTAGGCGCCCTTGCCCTTGACGGTGACGGTGTAGGTGCCTACGTCGGTACCCTCGCTGCGGACGAGCTTGTAGTCGGTGCCCTTGGTGAGCGCCGTGCCATCGTTCATGACCGTGACGTCGGGCGTGACCTCGGCTCCCGTGTAGGCCACGGACTCGGAGGAGAGCGTCGCGGTGAGCGTGCTTTCCGAGCTATTGGCGTAATCGAAGGAATTGGACTCGCTTGCGCCGACGACGGTGGACGACCCGATCACGCCGTCTCCGCTGACCGAGAAGCGCTCGTACGTTCCGCCCGTGGGGACGACCCGGTACCAGACCGTGTCGCCGGCGGACCAGCCAGAATCTTTTTCTGTGAACGTGCCGTCCGTGTACGTGCCCGTCTGGATGGTGTAGGCATCGGAGGGTACCGTGACCGTCGAGCCGCTTTCGGAGGTGTAGGTCGCCGTGCTCGAGGGCTCGACCAGCGTCCCTTCGGTCGCGTCATCGAGCGCGAGGGACTCGGGCAGGGACCACGTGGTCTGCGAGCTATCGTCGAGGACGACCTGCTCGCCTTTCACCTCGAAGTTCACGTCGATATAGGGCTGTCCCTCGTCATCGCGCTCCGTTGCCGTCAGGTGGTCCTGGTCGAGCACGGTGATGCGCACCGTGCCGGTGCCGACCTCGGTGTTGTTGGAGTAGCTCAGGCTGTAGTCCGTGCCCTCGACGTAGTTGCACTCCTCGCCGTCGACGTAGAAGTGCACCTTGGGCGTTGCGCCCGTGTCGCCGTAATAGGCGTCGTCCACGACGATCCAGTTGCCCGAGGCGAGGTCATCGGATGTTGTCGAGCTGTCCGCGACCTGGAACTGCGTGAGGTCGGCCGCGACGATCGTGTACTTGTTGTGCTCTGCCCACAATATGCCATCAGCATCATAGGTGCCGACCATATGCGTGGTCGTATCCGATGCCGTGATTTCGGAAACCTGGTACGACCCCGGCTCGACAGGCCCATCGGTGTCCTCGTATCCCAAGGTCTTGACCGTGTAATCCTCGGAGTCGAAGACATAGCTTGTGTAGGCATCCCCGCCCGAGTCGTAATCCGCCTGGAATGTAGACCAGTTTCTATAGGCATACTCGTCGACGATCGTGAACTTTGGAGTGATGCTGTTGCCGGTGTAGTAGTACTCGGTCTGCCCGCCATAGAACGTAGTCGAATTGGTACTGCTGAGCGTCGGGTGACTCCAAGAATAGTGCGTAAGGTTGTACTCGGAGCCGTCCGTATCCGTGTACACGTCCTCTTCCAAATTAACCGGAACTATATAGAAGGTAATCGTGGCCGTCGTGCTCGAATCGACCTCGAAGTATGTACCACCTTCCGCACGCCCGGAAATCTGCGCCTTGTACTCTCCGGGCTCGACGGCTCGGTCAATCTCGCTGCCCGATGAGTCGAACAGTTTGTCGACGTTGAACAAGGGCGTCGTCCTCGCGTTACCAGGACCAAGCTCCTCCTGTGCAGATGAATGCTCATAGCCCTTTGGTTTCCAGACAATCGTGAGCTCTTCGGAAAGCTGTTCTGCTGAATAACCGTTAGCCAGATAAACGAAATATGGTCCGTAATTGGAGATATCGATTCCTGCATCCATCCCCGCAATGTACTGCGAGTAGCGTACGTTCGATTCACGCGCATCGATAGACTCGAGCGCATCTTGGTCGAGGACACCACGCTTGATGGTGTAGCGCTCCACACGCGTCCCCGTGTACTCGTTAAGACCTGTCAGGATAATCCTCGGAGCCGAGCTATCGCTCTCGTCGCCAGGGATGTCGTCGTTGGAATAGGAAACGGTGTAGTCCTTGCCCTCTTCCAGCGTCTTGCTCTTGCTCGTGTCGTACACGGTGACAGGCGGATCGCTGATTCCGTCCGTGAACGAATAGGTATCGTTCCAATCCGGATCGATCGTGACCTGGATCGAGCTGCTGCTGAGGGCAGTTTGCGAGCCGACGATCGTCAGCGACACCTCGCCGGTGATGTCATCGCACTTAATCGAGCCTCCATCATAGAAGTGCACCTTGTAGAAGAGCGTGTCGCCGGCGTTGTAGGTAACCGAATCCCCCGTGACCGTCTCCCCGCTCGCGTTCACTTCGTAGTCGAGGGTAACCGAGTAGTTCTGGGGGTCGACGGTGTTGCCCTGGTAGGTGACGGTGACTTCCGGTGCATCGGGAGCGCTGCCGTCGTACTTGACCGACGTCACCGTCTGGGAAATCTCGAGGTCGTCGGCAGTGAGCGTGACGGGGACGATGTCGAATGTTATGAGGTCGTAGTTGGTGGTGTAGGCGCCGCTGTACGCGACCGTGATCGCGCCGGTCGTCGACGCCTCGATATTCTCGACGCCGCTTGCCTCGAGGCCGCCGGCGCTTCCTCCGCCGTAGATTACCTGCCACCAACTCGAGTCGAGCTTGCCCTGGCTCCAGTTGACGCCGATTACCTCCGGGTTGATCTCGCCGGCCGTGTACGAAAGCGACATGCCATAGACGGGGTTTCCATCGGAGTCGGTTTCCTTTGGCGTTGCGCTCGTGAGCAGCCGCGTCTCGTCGTTTCCGTCGTGGTAGATCTCGAAACCCTCGACCTTGGGGTAGCCGACGTAGCCCTCGAGCTGCGAGCTGGTCAGCCCCCAACCCTCGGACGTGTTGAGTGCTTCGAGCTCTTCGAGGGTATAGGTCTCCAGGTTACCTTCACTGTCAAGCTCCGGGGAGACCTCATAGAGCTTGTAGCTCTCGTCGTCGTAGAACCAGACGCGTTCCCCGTTGTCCGGGTCGTCGTAGGTCACGCCAATGACGTCGCAGTCCGTGGCGATGTTGATCTGGGAAATCGTATAGGTGCCCGTGCAGTGCCCCGTATAGTAGCCGCTGTCCGTTGTCCGTGCGGTGACGCTGTAGGATCCCGGCTTGATGCAGTCCTCTCCCCCGTTCACTACGACGGTATAGTTCTCCGGGTCGACGACGCCTCCCGCCGCGTCGTAGACCGTGATTGTCGGGTCGTTCTGCGCCTCGCCGGTATAGAGTGCCTGGGTCGCGGTGATCGTGCACTCGGAAAAATCGCCCTTGTCGATTCCGTAGGAAACAGAGCCGGTCACTCCCGAGTAGTTTCCGATACCCACGATGCTTGCGGTGTACGGCCTTCCACTCGTCGTGCCCTTGCAGACCCCGTTTTCATCGAGGGCATCCGGGTCTGCCTGGACGTAGTAGTCCGCATTCTCGACCAGCGTCGTCTCGACGCCGTCGATGGTCACGGTAACCTGAACCTTGGGCGTCGGGTTGTACGCAGTAGAGTACTTGGCGTCATCGAGGAACTGCACGTCTGCCTGCAGCGACTC
The DNA here is from genome assembly GCA_050943615.1 of Coriobacteriales bacterium. Taxonomy (GTDB): domain Bacteria; phylum Actinomycetota; class Coriobacteriia; order Coriobacteriales; family QAMH01; genus CACZQA01. The sequence continues at coordinate 28,494 of JBMNPN010000010.1, read as the reverse complement.
GAGGTCCATGGAGGCCGTCGCGCTCTGCCCCTCTTCCGAGAGGACGGGGTAGCCCCTGTTCACCGAAGAGGCGAGCATCCAGTAGTGCGCCCAGCTCTCGCGCGGCGCACAATTGTTCAGCCACGCTACAGCGGTGGATGACTTCATCAAGAACCCATCCTCGTCGTCTGCAGACTCGATCTGAGACTCGCTCGAATAGGCGACGGAGAGGTTCGAGGACGTGCCCTCGTCGGAGGCATTGGAGTACCCGATTGCCCCGGCATAGTCCTCGTCAGCGTCCTCGTCATCGTCGCTCAACGAGCCTGCGGACCCATAGAGAAAGAGGCAGTCGTGGATGTAGCCGCCGTTGCCGCCGAGCAGCGCGCCGCGACGCAGCGCCTTGGTGGTGCCGATCTGCCCTGTGGAGTAGCAGGCGTAGATCTCCGGCGTGACGAACTTCTCGTTGCTGGCGTTGCGGTAATAGTAGAGGTCGCCGCAGATGCCGCCCAGGTAGTAACCCGATTTGCTCGTGGTCACCTCTCCGTGGTTGCGCGAATAGGAAATCGTCCCGTAGCAGGCGCCGGCAATGCCGCCGGTCCTCGGCTTGTTCCAGCGTGTGCAGATGACCTGCCCCACCGTGTCATCGGCAAGCCCCTTCTTGGCATCGCCGTTTGCACAAGCGGTGATAAGCGTGTAGGTGCCCGCGTTGCCCACGATGCCACCGACGTTGTTGCACGCCTCGACCGAGCCCAGGTTCGTGCAATTGGCAAGGGTGATGGTGTCGGCTGTGCCGGTCGTCTCCCTGCCCACAATGCCGCGGTCGGCGCTGATGCCATCTTCGGTTTTGAAGTACTTGTTGCGGTCCGTGTTCACCGTCGCCGTGCTCACGCCCTCGCTGCGGTAGCCGCCCACGATACCGCCGCAGGAATCCGCGCCGCCATCGGCCTGGTTGTAGCCATCCTGGTTGTCCGATTCGCTCAACGAGTCGTCATAGACATAGGATGAGGCGAGGATATCGCCTTCGTTCTGGCAATCGGAGATGTCCCCGATTGCGTATCCGGCGATGCCGCCCACGCAGAACGACTTCGAGTCGACCGTCTCGCCAAAGCGGTCCTCGCCACCGGCACCCGAGGTGATGACCGTTACGTTTGCCTCGTTGGTGCAATCGGAAATCGAGCCGTAGGTACTCGTGGAGAGCCCGGCGCTCGTCGGGTCCCCGCCGGAACGGCCGACGATACCGCCGATGTACTTGGCAACCGTGGGAATCGAGACCGCGTCGGTCGAATAGTAATAGGCGTTTGCCGGGGTGCTGGCGGAAAGCGAGCCCCCGAACGAGCAGCTGCTGATGTCGCCATCGCAGTAGCCGGCAATGCCGCCGATGCCATCGATGACGGTGGAGTAGTCCGACGAACGGTCGTCGCCCTGATCGCCATCGTCCCACGTAATGGCGACGTCGGCATTGGAGGAGCAGTTCTCCACGCTGCCCTCGCAATAGCCCACAATGCTTCCCACGTAGGCAATTCTGCTGTCCGTTTCCGAAGACGAGACAGTGACCCCGCAGGTATCGCGGACCGTCAGGTTCTTGATGGTGCCCTCAGGACCCACATGGCCGAACAGCCCCACGTATTCCGTTCCACATGCAGCACCCGAATCCTCCGTGGAGAGGAGCAGGTAGGAGACCGTGTTCACCCTCGTGATATTTCCGCTGGAATCGTATTTGGCGCCGTCGAAGGTACCGTTGAAGGGGTGTTCTTCGGTGCCGATGGGGGTGAGCGAGAACCCATAGACCACGTCGCTTGCCGTAAACGTCAGGCGGCTCACGAGGTTGACATTGCAGCCCTCGAAGTCGATGGCGGACCCATCCGTTGCAACACCGCCATCTGCTTTTACCTCGCTTGTATCGTAGGTCCCGTTCACGAGGTTCGAGAGCGCCTGGAGCTGCCCGGCGCTCGAGATCTCGAAGCTCTTGGAGGCGACGGCATCGCTCGTGTACCAGCTGTAGTCGACGCTGTAATAGCTCATGCCCCAGGCATAAGCCCCGCCTGCAAGAGCCGCCGCGCAGGCAACGACAAGGGCCGCGACCAGCAGACGCCGATGTCCATGTGCTTTTCGGATTCCCATAGCTGCCTTTGGGCTCATGTCCCCAGCCCCTTTCTGAAAAAGGTCCGTTTGCCCGCTATTGCCAATACGAGGATGGCAAGTGCCACCGCAAAGGCAATGAGCAGAGCGTTCTTGCTGTCGAGTTCATCGATATCGAGTGCAGAGTTGTCAGTTGGGTTGATCATCTCGTACGCTTGCCAGCTGCGCGAAGAACCGGAAGTCCCCGCCGACGCGTTCTGGCCGCTCGCCGTGGACGCGGCACTCGATGCGCGCACCGCCTGCTTGCTACCCACGCCCGACGACTGCAACGACGTCGTGCCCATCTGGTTGTTAGACTTGTTGTCCAGGGCATCGGAACCCGACTGCCCGTTTGCGGTGCTCGTGGACGTTCCCGAAGTCTGCCCGCTGCTGGTTCCGCCGTTGTCACCGTTGCCGGTCGTCTTTCCGGCAGTGTCGTTCCCCGAATCGGAGTTGCCCTGGTCGGTATCGCCATGGGAAGAGGAAGGCGCACCCTTGATGCGAATGGTCATCTCGCTGATGTACTTGAGCGAATGGTCCGTGCTGTTGTCCGACGTCGTCGCAGACCCGAACAGGAGGCGCAGCCTGGTCTTTGTCGGGAGGTTCGAGTAATCGGCATCGCAGTTGGTCGCACCGTCTTTGCTGTCGCGCCAGTCGCTTGCCCAGGCCAGCATCGGGTACACGTTGACCGCTTTCGTCTGGTTGTTGGAGAACTCATAGTTCGGCCAGTACCAGCGCGACCTGAACAGATAGCTGTAGGTCATCTTTCCTGGATTGACGCCATCGTTTGCCGTGAACGTGAAGCTCTTGACCTGGTCGGTGGTAAGGCCCGCCTCGGAGATGAGCGTCGTGAGATAGATGCCCTCCCCGCTTGGCGTGACGTACTCCCCGCTGCTGCGGGAAAACGTGTACGTGGACCTCACGGTTTCCAAGGCCTTGAGCTCATCGATGGTGTAGGTGAGCGTCTTTACCGTGTAATCGGGATACTTGTCATAGACCACATGGACGGTGAGGCTGTCCGAGGCGTAGGCGTCCTCGCCCGTTTTCGCGCTGCCATCCCCCTTGATGTTCACGTAGGCGTGCGTGCGGACCACGCCGTTGTCGCTGTCGGCCCCGCCCCCAGTTGCGGTGGCGTACACCTTGACCGTTGTGGTGCCGCTTGCCTTGAGCGCGTCGCTCTTTGCGATGAAGACGCCCGTGGAGGAATTGATGGACGCACTGTCGCTGTCGGAGACCGACCAGGTAATCGTGGTGAGCGCATCCTTGTCATAGTCTTTTGCCTTGGGAGCATTGGACGCCGTCGTCCCATCAGAGAATTCCTCGCGCGCGTAGAACTTGAGCTGGCTATCGCTGGAGGTATAGGTGATGCGCTCGTCTTCGTATTCCGTGCCGCTCTCGTTGCAGATGTACACGGCAGTGACCGTGGCCCCCTCCTGGCCGCTCACCTTGATGCCGAGCTTTGCGCTCACCCCATCTGCCTCATCGGTGACCGTGATGGTCACAGAGCCGTTCCCCGTTGCCGTGACCGTCCCGTTGGAGGAGACCACGGCGACCTTCTTGTTGCTCGATTTCCACTCGAGGTCGACGTCGCGCCAGTCGTCGTCGGACTGCATGCACGCGACGCCATCGCTCCACGAGGCCTCAACGTTCATGCGGAGCTGGCCGGCCTTTTCCGTGATGCCGCCCTTTGCCCAGTAGAGCCCGTCGGAGTCTTTGGTGCGCTTGACCTCTTTGGCCCACTTGCCCGCGCTGTCAACGGTATAGGGATATATGGTCAGACGCGTGACGGTCTTGGTGCTCGATGCGTAAGCCTGCTCGGTTGCGTTCAGTGCTTCGGGGAGCACGGACAGCGAGCACGCCATCACAATCGAGAGAGCACACCTTACTATCTTGGAGAAAACCGTATTCACGATAGGGGCAATACCTTTCTGTACCACATTAAGAATAATGCGGAATTACTATCTACTGTTTCGAGACTATTTGTATAGGCAAACAGTAAATCCCGCATCGTTTACCAAAGATGAATCCAAAAAACTCATTACGCGTATCAATATGTCCCACATAGTGGTAAGACGCATGAAAAAACGGGCCGCCCTTTTAGGACGGCCCGTTTCAGGTCAGCGCAAGCCGAAAGACTCTAGGCTCTAAGAGCTGTTTACTTCTTTACCTTGACCTTCTTGGCCTTGCTCCAGGCACCGTAATAGGTCTTTCCGCCGCTCTTGGTATATGCACGGACCTTTACCGTGTACTTCTTTCCCTTCTTGAGCTTCTTGAGGACCTTCTTGGTGTGCTTGTAACCTTTGACCGTCTTGGTCTTGGTCTTCTTGCCGACCTTGTAGGAGACCTTGTATCCCGTGGCCCCGGTGACCTTCTTCCAGGTGACGGTGATCTGTCCCTTCTTCTTGGACTTGGTCTTGGACTTTACCAGCGTGACCTTCTTGGGCTTGGCGTTGATCGTGACCTTGAAGGTGGCATCGTTGTAATTGCCCGCCTTGGCAACAACGGTGATGGTCGCCTTGCCCGGGCGCTTGATGGTGACCTTGCCCGAAGAGCTGACCGTGGCAATCTTGGTAGAAGAGGACTTGTAGCTCAGCTTGGCGCCAGAGGCGTTGCTCTTGACGTTGAGCTTGAACTTGGCACCGGCCGTCTTGGTGTAGGACTTGGTGCCGCTCATCTTCTGAGAAGCGGGGAGGATGTTGAAGGTCTTGGTGACCGAGCACCCCGTGTAGTCCATGGTGTAGTCATAGCCCTCGTCACCGGGCTCGCCCGTGGAGCTCAGGCCCGTGATGGTGACCGTCGCCGTGCCGGCATCGGTGTTATCAGCGTAGGCAACCGAGTAATCAGTGCCCTCCGTCAACGTGGAGCTCGTCACAGCCGGCTCGAGCGCTGAACCCGTATAGGTTTGATTGGCGATCGCGTCAAAGTCGCTCTCGGAGAAGGATCCGAGCTCGTTGTAGGTGATGTTGACAGTATCGCCCGCAACGGTCGTAGGCGCATCAGCGACAGCAGAAGTGAAGAAGCTCTTAATGCCGTCATTGCGCCCGTACACGTTCAGGTTCTTGGCACTGAAGTACGCGTTTCCAGAGCTAAATGACACAGGCGAATCGTCTTCAATGCTGGCAACGCTTCCCTGGAAATAAAAATTGAGCGAATCTTGCACATTACTCGACGAACTCTGATAAAAGGGCGAAGCTGCAGACCCGCTATCGCCACCAAACGACAGTGTGTCTTCGTCACAACGAAATATCACCGTAGATAGTTTTGAGCAGTTTCTGAACGCACCGTTACCGATATGAGTACAGCTCTTTCCTATAACTACTGACTCCAAGCTCGTGCACCCTTGGAAAGAAAAATAGCCTACAGAAGTGACTGAATCAGGAATAATTATTTCAGTAAGTGAAGTGTCTGAATTAAAGACAGACCTAGTTATTTCAGTAAGTTGACTGCCTTCTGAGAAGGTAACAGTTTTCAAGGATGTGTCTTTCTGAAAAGCCGTCTTATCAATCTTCGTAACTGATGCAGGAATAACGACGTCAGTAAGAGCAGAGCAATTATAAAACGCCTTTTCGCAGATATGGTTCAAGTTTGTGCAAGAAGAAAAATCAGCATCTGCCAGCTTCGTAAGACCGCTAAACACCGCATAGCCAATGCACTCAAGTTCTGATCCTTCTGGGAAAATCACACTCTCCAGCGAGGTGCAGTTATTAAACACAGAAGCTCCATACGTCGAATCATCAGAACCCAAGTATTTCAATGACTTCGGTACGGTAAAGGAGGTGAGGCTCGTGCAGCCTGAGAAGCACTTCCCTGCAATCGTTTCGAGCGATGTGCTCTCTGCACCTGTTATTTCTGTGAGAGCAGTACAATTTTCAAATGCAAGTTGATGAAGCGTCTTCAGGCTTGCTGGCAAATTAATACTTTCCAATGCTTTGCAACCTGAAAACGTAGAACCCATATCGGCACTAATAACACGCTGGTCGAGGCTTTCTACAACTGTCCCATCCTCAGTTACATATTTGCCCGAATCTTCAGAGTCGTAATCTACGCCCGTGCGCTTGTATGAGTACTCGCCAATTTCTTCAACCGAATCCGGCAAGTCAATACTGGTGAGATATATATTTCCGTAGAATGCAAAATTGCCTATCGTTTTCAAATTTGAATTATCTTCAAATATCACTTGCGATTCGCAAATGCTTCGAAACGCTTCATAGCCAATTGTTTCCACAGTTTTTGGGATGGAAATTGTATCTATATATTTGCCGAGCGTGTCACCACCCGCATTTGACCTGAGCGTGCTGGCTAAGATGTTTACATTGGAATCCGAGATTTCGTTACTAGAAAAATCGCTATTAGCATAATCGCTGCTAATGGCATTCGCGTTGTACTTTCCAAACCAGTATTTGAAAGTATTCTGGACTTCAGTTGCACCCGTGTAGTTAGTACCAGAATTAAAACTTACGGCTGTAGTCGTGTAAGTCTTTCCGTTGATTTGGACGTACCCGGGAATGTCAATCGTCAGTTTCGTGCTGCTATCTGTAGGAGTAGCAAAATCAATGAAGCAGCACTGAACTTCATCGTCTGCTTCCGCCCTTGTGTTGAACCAGTAGGTAATGCCACTATCTGGATCCGTGTATGTCGCCAATGTCGATTCTTTATAGACGTACTTACCCATCTGGCTATCATCGGAATAATAGTCATAAGTTGTGTACGTTACACCGTCTTCGGTTGTATCAAATACGGTTGCCTCGACAGGATTCGATTCATCTGATTCAGCAGCGTAAGCTTCTTCCTGAAACGCCCCGAGCCCTACAGCAGGCAAGAGACTCATAACAAGGCTTGCCGAGGCGATAGCACAGACTGATCTGTGAAATGCTTTCACAGCAACTCCTCCTCCCAACTATTCATAACAGGCACAATGCCCCGCTAGACAGCTAAGTTAGCAGGGCATTGAGCTATTAAGATCTATACCAAACTAGCTGATGGTAATCGATTCGATATTGCTCGGGAAACGATTACCGCCGCAATCAACAGAAGTACCGGTCCCGGTCTGCCCCATCATGAAGCGCGGAGAGTCTGAAGTGCTCGTCACAGTATCAAGGGCATCGTTTGCAGTGACGGTCGAAGTGGTGGTCGTCGTTGCCGTGCTGAGCGCAATGATGCCGCCGCTTATTGCTGCGCTCGCATTGTTAGTGGTGCCATTGGTAGACCCTGCACAGTCTCCGTAGAAATACTTCGAGCTATCAATATTGCCCTTTGTGAAGTTAGTATATTTCGAGTAGTCACTCACACTCCACGTTGCAGTCGTGTCGTCGTAGTTCCAGGCAGTAAAAGACAGTGACGTCGAAGAAGAAGTGGAATCGTTCCACACATCGCTCGCATGGTAAGTCGTGCCGTCAACAGTATCCGTAGCAGCAGCAAAGACTTGGCTCAGCGTCAAATAATTGTCCGTGTTCACGACACGCCAAGAACCATTCTTGTAATAGAGAGCGCCTTTATCGGTCGTATTGGCTGTAAGCGTGTCGAGATCAACAGTATCCGAGCAAGACACTGTCGTATCATTGGCCTCGTCTGTCTCAGTCCAACTAATCGTGATGACGTTATCAGGTCCCGTCGTGCTGTTGGTAGCTTCGGCAAATGCCGCCGCCGGCGTCAGCGCACAGGCAAATGCCGCTGCGCAAACGAAAGCAGTCGCTTTCTTTGCCAGCTTCTTGATGAGAGGAATCTTTCTCATAGGGGTACAACCTCCTATTCCTAATCCCCTGCGCGGGGATGGTGCTCCGTATCGGGCACCGTTCCAATATTAGAATCCAATCAACAGACGCCACTGTTAATTAAATTCATTCGAGAATATAAGCAGTAGAGGCTAATTTCCGCATCATCAACCGTAGATGAATTTTCGCAAATTGCGACGTGCGGGCCTAGTTTTACACTTGATTAGAAAGAGCACGTGATTATACTCGCAAAGGGTAAAAGCTCTTGCGCCCATCGCTTGCATGACCGTCTCTCGCCCTATTGCATTTCAAGTTTTGATATTTTTCAAAGAATAATTTCATATAATCCGTTTGGGAAAATGTGGTGCGAGATGAGACTGGTTCTCGCTATGCTATTGTGCGCTGATAAATCTCCCGCAAGACTATTCGAAGGCAAGCTATAACGTGAAAGAACTCGACAAGACATCCGCGTGGACGAGGGGGCAGACCGCAATTGTGGCTGTTGTGGCCGTGGCGATCTGCGCCGTTATTGCCGTCGTCCTCTGTCTGTTCCCCGGCTTTGCGGGAGCCCTGGCGGTGCGCATCGTCGGGTTCTTCACGGTCGTCGGCGCGCTGGTCTTTTCCGCCTGGCACCTGGCTTTGCAGCAGGAAACGCGCGTCTCCCTTCTCGACCTCGTCGAGGACTACGAGCGCCGGACCGGGCATTATCGGACGCGGCTGTACGTTGCGTGCGCTGCGGTCTTTGTCGTGACGGCGGCCGTTGAGCTTGTCTTCTCGCTGCTGATCGTGCCGGCGCTGAGCGAGGCGCTCGGCGATTCCGCGGTCGTGGTGCTGCCCATTGGGTTGTCGCTTGCGCTGTTCACGATCACGATTTGGACCAAGCTGCTCGACGGGACGCTGCTCAAGGCGCGCACGGCCCCGCAGGATGACGACGCCGCGGCATCAGAGAGCACCGCCGCTGAAGAGCCGGAGAGCAACGGCGCTGCAGCGGGAGCTGAGGGCGATGCCGTTGCGGTGGCCGCGGATGGCGCCTCCCCTGATGCTGGAGACGGCGCGGCTGCTGCGGCAGATGGAGATGTTCTCGCGGCGCCAAAAGGCGACGAGGTTCCCCAACATATCTTTGCCCTTGCTGCCATATCCCTGGTGGTGTTCGTCTGCGCGACCTCCCTTGTCACGAGCACGCCTGAGACACCCGCCGCCAACGCGACCGCCTGGGGCATCGGGATCGGCACCGCTTTGCTCGTGGTCTTTGCGCTTCTCATCATGTTCGCGCGCCACGTGCCGGACCAGCCCGTGAAAATCGAGGTCAAGGTGCCCGTCGAGGTCCCCGTGGAAGTTCCCGTCGAGGTTCCCGTGATAACGACGCCGGAAGAGGAGCTCAAGCGCACCCTGGACCAGAAGCGCGAGCACCAGTGCAGCATCATGGTCGAGCGCTACGAACTGAGCGAGCGCGAGGCGGACGTGCTGTCGTACCTTACGCGCAAGATGACGCGCAAGCAGATCGCGGAGAAGCTCGTCGTTTCCGTTCCCACTGTGAGCAGCCACGTGCAGCACATCTACTACAAGACCGGCGCGCACAGCGTCCAGGAGCTCGTCGAGCTATTGGAGAAGATGGAATGACGCGAGGCGGCTCCATAAGCAGGCGCGACTTCGTGCGCGCCGCATCCATCATCATCCCGGCTGTGGCGCTCGGGGGCGTGGGCGTCGCGTTCGGCGGAAGCGAGCTCTACCGCGACGTCATCCAGGAGACGCGCACCTTTGTCGACGACGCCGGGCGCTCGGTCGAAATCCCGACGCCCTCGCACCTTTCGCGCGTGTACTTTAGCGGCCCGATCGGGCAGGTCATGCTCTTTACCCTGCGGCCGGACCTGATTGCCGGCACCACGCTGCCCTTTACCAAGCAGGAGCTCGAGTACCTCCCCGAGGGAACATCCGACCTGCCCTTCATGGGGTCGGTTTCGGAAAACAAGGAGATCGACGTCGAGCAGCTACACGAGGTCGGCGTCCAGCTCATCCTCTCCATCGTGGGCGATCAGGACAACGTCGACGACATATACCTTTCGGACCCCGACGGGCTGCAGGAGGAGACGGGGCTGCCCGTGGTCTACCTCAAGGCGGGCTTCGACACGATGGCCGACGGCTACCGCAAGCTCGCCGACATCGTGGGAGAGAAGAAGCGCGGCGAGGAGCTGGCCGAGTACTGCGAGGATATCTACAAGCGCGTCTCCGAGGCGGTCGGCAGCGTGCCCATCGAGAAGCGCGTCAAGCTCTACTACGCGGAGGGCGACGAGGGGCTGGAGACCGAGCCGTTCAACTCCGCGCACGCCTACACGTTCGGCGTGGCGGGCGCCTACAACGTCGCCGACGTCGAGAACAAGGTGAGCCACGGGATGACGCAGGTCAGCATCGAGCAGGTGCGCAAGTGGGACCCTGAGGTGATCGTGGCCTGGGACCACGAGATCCGCGACGGCGCAGACGAGCTGATCCGCACGAACGCCGATTGGGCGGGCATCTCCGCGGTGGAGAACGACCGCGTCTACACGATGCCGAATGCGCCGTACTCCTGGTGCGACCGACCGGCTGGGCCCAACCGCTGCATCGGCATCCAGTGGGTGGCCAACATGCTCTACCCCGATTACTACGACGTCGACATGGTGGAGGTCACCAAGGACTTCTACCGCACCATGTGGCGCCTCGACATCACCGACGAGCAGGCCAAGGACCTGCTCGGCAACTCATACCCGCCGAAGAGCTCGTGACGCCGCGCGGGCGGAGCTGGCGCTGGGTCGATGGGGCGCGCTGCTTTCTATGGGCGCAGGCTCGTTATGGGGAACACGCAGATGCCCTCGGGCGTCTTGTAGCGGAGGTCCGTCTTTCCCACGATGACAGCCATGAAGCTCGGCTCGGGATTGCGAGCGGCGGGGTTGTTCGCAATCTTTTTTTGCAGACGGCCAAGCGAGCGCACGGCCTCGGGGACCTTGTTGACGCCGAGTTTGATTTCTATCGCGCCCCATCTGCCATCGAGCAGCTCGACGATCGCGTCGACCTCCAGGCCGTCGGAATCGCGATAGTAATGAAGCGGCTCGAGTCCGACGCCCTCGAGACACGAGGCGTAGACGCGCAGGTCGCGTAGGCAGAGCTCCTCGAACAGCTGCCCCATCGTCTGCCCCTCCGAAAGCAGCCGCTCGGGTGAGACGCCGAGAAGCGCCGCGGGAAGCGAGGGGTCGGCAAAGCAGCGCTTGGGCTTTGTCCGCAGCCTTCGCGGGGACTTGATCGGCGCATCCCAGCCCTTGAGCTCGTCGATGACGTAGCGCTGCTTGAGCAGGCCGAGCCACTCCTCGAGCGCCGGGGCGTTGGGCTTTCCGCTCGACAGCGTAAGCGAGGTGTCTTTTGCGAGGGTCGACTGAGTTGCGGCGCTTCCGAGCGTCCGCGCAAGCGAGCGGAGCAGTCGGCGCAGCTCATCGGGGTTGCGGCTGGTGTCGTCTTGCACGCCCTCGATCAGGGCGCGGAGGTACTGGCTCGGTATCAGCTTCGCGTCCTTCTCATCGAGGTCGAGTGCGGCTGGCCAGCCTCCCCTGCAGATGAGGTGCGCGATGCGCATCAGGTCCGTGTCTTCGGGACCGGGCTCGAACTTCCCGTCGAACAACCCCGCAAGCGACACCTCGCCACTTGAATCGCCGGATTCGAAGAGCGACATCGGCCACATTCGCAGGCGCGCGATGCGTCCCGCGCCCGTGTGATGCGGGCGGTCCTCTTCTTTTTTCAGCGGTCGCGACGACCCTGTGAGGAGGTACAGCCCCCGCTTGCCGCCCTGTTCGTCGACCGACCTGCGCACCGCGTCCCAGACGGCGGGCACCTCCTGCCACTCGTCGATGAGATGCGGCGTTTGCCCGTAGAGCGCCGAGTTCGGATCTGCTCTGGCCACCTCGATCACGCTTGGGGAGTCGAGTTTGGTCATGCTCTCGGCGTGTGCCATAGACGTCCACGTCTTGCCCGACCACATCGTTCCGCCCACCTCGACGGCTCCAAATGCGCGGAGGTGGCGCTCGATGACGTCATCGAGGCAGCGCGGGCGATATCCGGTGTTTGTCATGGTCATGAGCAGGTCTTTCTCCTCTCAGCTTCTATTGGTGATTATATTTTAACGGCTGTATTCATTATAAAATAACGGATATTTATATTGAAAAATATCGGATTAATTGATTATAAAATAACGGCTTTCAACATTCGAAAATATCGGCTCTAGTGATGTTGCGGATGGATTGGCGTACCTGCAATCTCGTTTGCTTGTCCCTTATTATCTGCGTTGTCATATATACTACTCTGCAGTGAGAGGCGCGTGTCCTCCTTCTGTTCGTGTAGAGATGTCCCTGAGTGTCTTTATCCAGGGGCGCTTCGCATATTCGCGCCTCTCACATTTTCGAGCGCGACCTCCTATGCGCGCAACGCCTGAGCGACGCGATCTGCTAGCGGTCCCTCAGATATTGGCGGCTTCGCACATGGTGCGGCGGGTGCCATGTCTGAAATCGACGGCTGGGACCATTTTCTTCGACTTTTTTGGTGCGGGTTGCGTATCGGCGCCAGAGTTTCAGCAGGTCAGAAGGTATGTCTATAACAGTGGCTTACACGGTTGGCACGGAAATTTTGGTCCCAGCCGTCATTCTCATGCAGCCGAGCCCCCTGAAGCGGCCCGATCTCGAAGCTTTTTGCGGATAATCGACGGCTGGGACCAAAATTTCGCGATTTTTCGGTGCCACTTCTCCACCGTCCCCAGAAACACCGCAGGTCAAGGGCGCGCATATATACGACCCGTGGCAATTTCGCACCCGAGAAATGGTCCCGGCCGTCGATTTCATGCATCTCCTCGCACGAGAGCTCATCCACCCAAACACTCGATAGCCATCCCATACCATGGAACCCCACCAGCATCTAGCGAACTGTCTATTTTCAGTCAGAGTTGGCTACCTGAAAGTTAACTGAAAGCATGCTATGTGTTTCAGGATTCCTTAAGGTGCCGCCTCTATCTTATGAATCACAGGGAACGACGACGAAGGAACCTCCCCAAACCTTCCTGATTTTCTCCTCCCCCCCCTGTGCAAACGTCGTCGTGGATCCCTACTACCTCGAGCCCCGACGGTTTCCCCTTCCGCCGGGGCCCCTTATTTTTTTCGATCAAATTGGGTACGCGCATGGAGCGGGCAAGCCCGTTTCTGCATTGACAGGGAGAAGCGCCACCGCAAGGTCATACCGCAAACCACCCGCCCGAAATGCGTCTGAAAGCAAACTGAAAGCATGCTATGCATTTCAGGCTCCCTTAAGGTGCTGCCTCTATCTTGTGAATCACAGGGAACGACGACGAAGGCAATCCCCTCACCTTCCCAAACACTCCTCCCTCCCCTTGTGCAAACGTCGTCGTGAATCCCTCCCTCCTTTGAGCCCCGACGGCTTCCCCTTCCGTCGGGGCCCCTTATTTTCAGCGCATAGAAGCAGGGCGCGCCGAGCGCTAGGCAGCGGTATTCGCGCGACGCTCGAGATATTAAAGGCTGAGGATCAGGTCGTAGAGCTCGTTTTTGGGGACGCCGAGCTCGCGGGAGAGCTCCTTGGCGATCTCGGATTTGCGCTTGCCGTCCGCGAGCTCGGCCCGTATGCGCTCCTTGAGCTCGTCGTTTTCTGCAAGCGAGACTGTGGCGGCGCCATCGTCCGCACTCGGCGGCTCGACCACGAGCGCGATTTCGCCCTTGATGGCATCGCGCGCCGCAAGCTCGGAGGCAAGCTCGGCCGCAGGAAGGCGCAGCACCTCTTCGTGCACCTTGGTGAGCTCGCGGCACAGCGCCACGCGGCGGGAGCCGAACACGCGCGCCATCGCCTCGAGCGAGGCCACCACCCGGTGCGGAGATTCGTAGAAGATGAGCGCGGCGTCGAGGTCCTTGAGCCGCTCGAAAAGCTCGATGCGCTGTTTTTCCTTGCGCGGCAGAAAGCCCCCGAAGTAAAACGCCGTCCCCGGAAATCCCGCCGCGACCAGCGCAACCGGCACCGCCGAGGCCCCGGGCAGCACCTCCACACCGAGCCCCGCCTGACGCACAGCGTCCACGAGCACCACGCCCGGGTCGCTCACGCCCGGCATGCCCGCATCGCTGCAAAACGCGAAGGTCTCGCCTTTTCGCATGCGCTCGACCAGCGCGGGGCTTCGCTGCGCAATCACGTTCTCGTCGCAGCGCTCGAGCCGGGCACGGATGTCGAAGCTCGCGAGCAGCTTGCCGGTCACGCGCGTGTCCTCGGCGAGCACAACGTCAACCTCCCGCAGCACGTCGAGTGCGCGCAGCGTCATGTCCCCGCGGTTGCCGATGGGCGTCGGGACGATGAAGAGCGAGGTGGCTGTGGATGAGTTCTTGGTCATGAGGCGAGGGTACCGCCTTTCGGGGCAAAGGAAAAGGGCCGGCCGCGACTTGCACGGTCGGCCCTTCTGCGGACGTTGGATGCGCGCGGTGCGCAGCTGCTAGGCAACCACGAACTTGGCGAGGTCGACGACGCGCTGGCTGTAGCCGAGCTCGTTGTCGTACCAGGCGATGCACTTGACGAAGTCACCCTTGCCGCCGCCCAGGACCTTGGTGAGCAGCGAGTCGTAGATTGAGGAGTACTTCGAGCCGATGACGTCGGCGGAGACGATCGGGTCGGTGCAGTACTCGAGGATGCCCTTCATGGGGCCTTCGGCGGCCGCCTTCATGGCCTCGTTGATCTCCTCGGCGGTGGCCTCGGTCTCGAGCTCGGCGGTCAGGTCGACCATGGAGCCGGTCGGCGTCGGCACGCGTGTGGACATGCCGTCGAGCTTGCCGTTGAGCTCGGGAATCACCAGGCCGACGGCCTTGGCGGCGCCGGTCGTGGTCGGGATCTGGCTGAGCGCGCAGGCACGCGAGCGGCGGAAGTCCTTGTGGTGCACGTCGAGGACCTTCTGATCGTTGGTATAGGAGTGGATGGTGTTCATGAAGCCGCGCTTGACGCCAAAGCTGTCGTTGAGGACCTTGGTAAACGGCGCGAGGCAGTTGGTGGTGCAGGACGCGTTGGAGACGATGTTCTGCGTGTCCTTGTCGTAGGTGTCCTGATTGACGCCCAGGACGATGGTGTTGTCGACGTTCTTGCCCGGCGCGGTGATGACGACCTTCTTGGCGCCCTTGTCCAGGTGCGTCTTGGCCTTGGTGCCGTCCTTGAGCTTGCCGGTGGACTCGATGACGACGTCCGCGCCGACCTCGCCCCACTCGAGCTCTTCGGGGTCGCGGGTCTGGAAGGCCTTCACGCGGTGGCCGTCGACGACGATTGCGCCCTCCTCGGCATGGCAGTCATCGAAGACGCGGCCCTGGCAGGAGTCGTATTTGACCAGGTAGGCCGCGCATTCGAGGTCGCTGGGGTTGTTGATGGCGACGACTTCGACTTCCGGGTCGAGCTCGGCGAGCCTGAAGACCAGACGGCCGATGCGACCAAAACCGTTGATGCCGATTCTTACTGTCATGAGCGATTCTTCCCTTCCATGATGGGCGGATTTCGCCTGCGAATTTGCACTGTCAGTATAACGAGCGGCACGCACGCCCCACAAGGCGCAGGCCGCCTACGGTGGCAGCGCGTCGGGGCGGAAAAGCGGCTTGCGAGAGCAGGGCGGCTAGATTTCCCAAGGGCTGATGGCGACCGCTCCCGGGGAGATGGGATACGGCTCAATCTCGATGGGATGGAGTACCCTGTCCGACTGGATGACAAGGGCGATTTCACTTTTGCGCGCGTTACGGGCTCTGTTGCTATTAACCTGTTTTCATTGTTTTACCAGCGGATTTGTAAAATCTGGAATACAATTCCAGATTTTCACATACTGGGTGCGCCGAAGGCTGGGACGTGGTCGACCACTTGGGGCCTCTCGATGCAGGATGCGCCAAAGCCCTTCTCGTGGTCGGCCACTTGGGGCGCTTCGATGCGATATCTGCGTCGAAGGCCGCTTGGTGGGCGAGCTAATGGGCTAGAAGTGCATCGAACCCAAGGACGTGGTCGACCACCTGGGGGCTCTCGATGCAGGATGCGCCGAAGCCCTTCTCGTGGTCGACCACTTGGGGCTCCTTGATGCAGAGAGCGCTGGAACGTTCGAAATGCGAGATTGAGTTCGCAAGCTTCATCGTCGAAAGTGGTGGCGTCTCTTTCGAGAATTCAGAGCGCGTGTTCGCCCGCATGCGCGCTCATGGTGTGATGATGCCCTGATCGAGAATGGCCTGGATGACCTCGTCATCGGCGGGAAGCCACTTCACCGAGTTCAGGCTCTGCGCGTCGAGCCAAGCGGCGGCTTCGTGCTCGAGCAGCGTGACGCTTTCGTCGGTCAGCGTGCAGAAGAAACAGCGCATGTCCAGGTGGAACGTGGGGTAGTCATACGACACGTCGATGACGGGGCGCTCGATGCGAATGGCCGTGTCGAGTTCCTCGCGTATCTCGCGCACGAGTGCCTGCTCGGGCGTTTCGCCGGGCTCGATTTTGCCGCCGGGGAACTCCCACCAGTCCTTGAACTCGCCGTAGCCGCGTTGGGTGGCGAGGATCTTGTTGCCCTGTTTGATGATGGCCGCAACTACGCGGATGCTCTTCATGCTGCACGCTTTTGGTCGATGTGGATTGTTGCTTAAGCGGGTGACGCGAGTGGCTCCGATTCTAGTTGAATTGCCGGGCGAGGGAAATTGGTTGGCGAGGTTCGGGATGCGATAGGGCTCGAGGCTACGCGCACGTAGAGGGCTTCCGTGTGACGTGTGCCAAACCAGCCTTGGTGTGCGCGCACGTAAGGGACTTCCGCACACGCTGCGCCGAACCCCGCTTGGTGTGCGCACACGTGTGAGACTTCCGCGCAGGTCAGAGGGCAGGTGCGCATCGAACTGCCGTACGTGCGTGGATTCCTGCGCTGAACTGGTCTTGGTGTGCGCGCACTTAGAGGACTTCCGCGGACCGTGCGCTGAACCCAAGGACGTGGTCGACCACCTGGGACCTCTCGATGCAGATCGTGCGCCGAAGGCCGCTTGGTGGGCGAGGTGATGGGCCGGGGGTGCATCGAACCTCGGGACGTGGTCGACCACCCAGGCCACTTCGATGCAACTTGCGCCGAAGGCCTTCTCGTGGTCGACCACCTGGGACCTCTCGATGCAAGTTGTTGCCGCGCCCCGCTTCCCCTGCTAGCCCTTTCGTCGTGTGAAGAGGGCGGCTTGGGGTTCTTCGCCGTGCAGCGCACGCCAGCATGGGGCGCCATGGGCAAAGAGCATGCAGACGAACAGGACGAGCGCCCCCACCAGCTGTTCTCCCCACCCCGCAAGGATTCCCATCTCGATGGCGAAGACCGTGACGATGGTCATCGCGCCAAAGCAGAGCTGCTTTGAGAGCGCGGCCACCGCCAGCCCCGCAAGACAAGCCGCAAGCCCGAGCACCGGATGGAAGAGGATGACCGCCGAGCACGTCGTGGTCACGCCCTTGCCGCCGCCAAAGCGGTGCCAGAAGGGGTAGTTGTGCCCGAGCGTCGCGCCGACGCCCGCCCACAGCGTGGCCGCCGTCCCCGAATGCGGAAAGACGATGCGCGTGAAGAGCGGCACGTCGGGTTGCGCCAGCTCGGGCAGGCCGAGCAGCCACAGGCAGGCGAGGTTTGCCACGAGCACGGCCATGATCGTCTTCACGATATCGCCCGCCAGCACGACCGCCGCGCCCTTCACGCCCATGAGCGCGCCGATGTTCGCCATGCCGGGGTTCTTCGACCCGACCTCGAAGGCGCTCTTGCCCAGCTTGCGGCGCGTCAGTATATCGGCCGTGAGAAAGCAGCCGAACAGATAGCCGATGAGCAGGCAGACGGCTCTGCCAGCAAGCGGGCTCATCAGAAGATCACGAGCTCGTCTCGGTTGATGAACTCCTCGGCGCCATGCACGCCGATGCGCTCGTCGAGCAGCGCTCGGCTGTAGCCCGCAAGCCCGCGGCCGACCAGGCGACCCTCCGTGTCCACCAGGTCGACGGGGTCGCCATCCTCGAACTCGCCCTCGGCGGCGACGATACCCACGGGAAGCAGCGAGCTTCCCCTTTCGCGCAGGGCCAGGCAGGCGCCATCGTCGCAGGTCACGCGCCCTTTTACCTTGCCGCCTAGGGCAATCCAGCTCTTGCGCGCGTGCATGCCGAGCTTGTTTTCGTCAAAGAAACGCGTGCCGACCTGCTTGCCGTGCACCGCGTCGGTCACCGCGTGCGGACGGTGGCCCTCGCAGATGACCATCGGGATGCCAGCGGCCATCAGCACGCGCGCGGCCGAGACCTTGGTGAGCATGCCGCCCGAACCGTCGCGGCTGCCCACGCCGCCGGCGCTCGCCTCGATGTCGGCGCTCATCTCGCTCACCGTCTCGAGCAGCTCGGCGTCCTGGTCCTTGCGCGGGTCGGCGGTGTAGAGGCCGTCGATGTCGGAGAGCAGCACCACGAGGTCGGCCTTGACGGTGGTCGCGACCATCGCCGCGAGCGAGTCGTTGTCGCCGAAGCGGATCTCGTCGACGGCCACCGTGTCGTTTTCGTTGATGACAGGCACGACGCCGAGCTCGAGCAGGCGCTCGATGGTGTCGCGCGTGTGCAGGTAGGACTCGCGCTGGCCGGTCGTGGCGCGGGTAATGAGCACCTGCGCGACCGGGATGCCGAAGCAGGCGAAGGTGTCCGAGTACTGCCGGATGAGCCCGACCTGGCCAGTTGCCGCCGCGGCCTGCAGCGTCGGCATGTCGTTGGGGCGCTCGTCGGTGCCCATGCCGAGCATTTGCAGCCCGAGGGCGATGGAGCCCGAGGTCACGATGATGGGCTGCACGCCGTCTTCGGAGATGAGCGACGCGCACTCCGCCGCCAGTGCCCCGATGAACGCCGCGTCCACGCGCCCGTCGTCTTTGACCAGCGTCGATGAGCCGATTTTTATCACAACGCGCTTCATGCCACGCTCCTAGAATTCGTCCGAATCGATGATGCTGTCGAACTCGTCGTCGTTCCAATCGGCCGGTTCGTAATCAAAGGCGATGCCCATGATGCGGACCTCGTCGCCCGCCTGCGCGCCCGCAGCCGAAAGCGCCCGCTCGACACCGGCGCGCTCCATGCGCCGCTGCAGGAACGCGACCGCCTCGTCGTTGTCCCACTCGGTCTGCACGACCATGCGCTCCACGTTCTTGCCGCTCACGCGCCACGCGTGCGCCTCCTCGCGCGTCACCGTGATGCGCGCGTCGCGCTCTTTGCGCTTGTGCTCCCAGACCTGGTCGTACTCGGGCTCCGGCTCCTCGGCCGCCGCGCTCCTGAGCTCGTGGACCCGCTGCGCCGTCGCGCGGATCAGCGAGTCGAGGCCCTCGCGCGTGGCGGCGCTCACCGCGAAGAACGGGATCGGGTCGCGCTCGTCGATGCCCTGCTCGTCGAGCAGCTTTTCGGAGAGCTCCTCGCTGTCTGCCTTCACGCGGGCGCGCAGGCGCTCGATTGCCTCTTCGGTGCCGGGCAGGTCGCACTTGTTGGCGACGACGATGCGCGGGCGCTCGGCGAGGTCGCCGTACTGCGCGAGCTCGCGGTTGATGATGTCGTAGTCTTCGACCGGATCGCGCCCCTCGAAGCCGCCGCTCGCGTCGATGACGTGCAGGATCAGCGCGGTGCGCTCCACGTGGCGCAGGAACTCGTGGCCGAGTCCCTTGCCCTGCGCCGCGCCCTCGATGAGGCCGGGGACGTCGGCGACCACGAAGCTGAGGTCGCCCGAGCGCACCATGCCGAGGTTGGGCTGCAGCGTCGTGAAGGGGTAGTCGGCGATTTTGGGCCGCGCCGCCGACATGCAGGCGATGAGCGAGGACTTGCCGACCGAGGGCATCCCCACCAGCGCCGCGTCGGCCATGACCTTCATCTCGAGCTCGATCCACAGCGGCTCGGTCGGCTCGCCGAGCTCGGAGAACGCGGGCGCGCGCCTGGTCGGCGTCACGAAGTGGATGTTGCCACGGCCGCCGCGACCGCCCTTTGCCACGATGACGCGCTCGCCGTTGTGCGTGAGGTCGGCGATGTCTTCCACGGGGACCATGTCCTCGTCGAGCAGGCGCACGACCGTGCCGCACGGAACCTTCAAGATGAGGTCCTTTCCGTCGGCGCCATGCATGCGCTTGCCCTGGCCGTGCGTGCCCTTGTCGGCCTTGAAGTGGTGCTTGTAGCGGTAGTCGATGAGCGAGGAAAGCGAGCTGTCCGCCTCGAGGACGACGTCGCCGCCGTTGCCCCCGTCGCCACCGTCCGGGCCGCCCTTGGGCACGTGCGCCTCGCGTCTGAACGAGGTGCAGCCCGCACCGCCGTCGCCTGCCTTGATCTGTATGTGAACCTGATCGGTAAAGGGCATCTTCGCTCCTTGACTCGCCCATTGAGCTGGTCACTACACTTTAGCGCATACGCGCGCAATTCCGCCGCACAACCACGAGCCATCTGACCGCGACGGTGGTCAGATGACGATATACGTTGCATGGGGTGCAGCGATTCGGGGACACGTGCAACGCTGTGCGCCATCTGACCGACGTGGTGGTCAGACGACGCTATACGTTGCTCGAGATGCGGTTCTTCGCAAGTTCGCGCAACGCCACGAGCCATCTGACCGAAAATCTGGTCAGACGACGATATACGTTGCTCGAAACTTGCTGCTTTGCGGGTCCATGCAACGCTGTGCGCCATCTGACCGACGTGGTGGTCAGATGCCGAAATACGTTGCTCGAGATGCGGTTCTTCGCAGATTCGCGCAACGCTGTGCGCCATTTGACCGCTGGACTGGTCAGACGACGCTATACGTTGCGCGGGGCCCGGCGATTCAGAGGTATGCGCAAAGCCACGAGCCATCTGACTGCGACGGTAGTCAAACGGCGCCATACGTTGCGCGCTCACCTTGCCCCGCCACGCCACTCCACTAGCGGCAAAGATTCTCGGGAATGAAATTTCTCGTCTCTGACCTGCATTTTTCGGAGAAGTTCAGAGTTTCAGTCCAAAACGAGTCGGGAATGTTGAAAGGTCGATGGTTCATCATGTGAACCACGATGATTTGTTTGGATGACATATCGGCTGCCCGCATCACGTTGAAGAACACGTGGCTCCTGAACCCTGCGCGCGAAAAAGATTTTTGTTCCCGCATCGGATCCCTCGTCGAAACCGACATGCAGACGCTCGACAAAATTCTGGATACCCTCGCCGAAGATGAGATGCTGCACCTGGTTGTTCCCGGTCAAGATCACAGAGTCATGCGCAGCCGCATCAGCTATCGAGTGCATAAAGACCCCCTTCCCGCGCATTCTTTCATCCTCCTCAGTGATGTTTGGGTGGCGTGCCCCGAGCTGTGGCTATCCGAGCTCGCGCTTGGGTTCTCCCCGATTGGATATTTGAAGCTGCTGGGGATGGCTTTCGGCGGTTTCACGCCCAATGTCGCAAGCGAGACCGGTCTTGACCAGCGGAATTTCCCCCTGACTACGCCGCAGGCAATGGAGAGGTTCTTGTCGTCGGCCAAAAATATCCCGGGTTCCAATGCTGCAAAGAGACTGCTATCCCTGGCGCCGGTGGGAGCGGAGTCGCCGCAGGAGGTGAACCTTTTTCTCAGGCTGACCTTGCCCTGCCGCTGGGGAGGGCGCGGCATTCCGGCTCCCCTTGTCAATCCAAAGCTCGTGCTTGATGCAAAAACGCAGGTCGCGCTTGGAAAGGGCAGTCTGCGGCCCGATCTGTTCTGGCCCGAGCAGCGGCTGTGCATCGAATACGATGGCAAGCTGCACTCTGAGCCGGACAAAATCTGCAAAGATGCAGCGCGCAGAAACTTCCTGCTCAGCAAAGGTGTCAAGGTCATCACCGTCACGAGCGAGCAGATGAGCAATCCCCACCAATTCGAGGAGCTCGTGAAAACGATCTGCAAGATCACGGGGACGCGCTACTTCTCCCCGGAATCGAAGCGCGGTTCGAAAATTCGCTGGCTCGAACACGAGCTGCGAACCAACTCCGTGACACGACAGATATTTGGATAGCGCGTCCTGTGGATGGATGCACGCGAGCGTGTGCAACGTCACGGGCCATCTGACCGGCGCGGTGGTCAGATGACGCTATACGTTGCATGGGGCGCTGCTCTTCGCAGGGTCGCGCAACGCCACGAGCCATTTGACCGCGGATTCGGTCAGATGACGATATACGTTGCTCGGGACGTGGTGATTCGCAGATTCGCGCAACGCTGTGCGCCATCTGACCGGCGCGGTGGTCAGATGACGATATACGTTGCATGGGGCGCTGCTCTTCGCAG
Source organism: Coriobacteriales bacterium (assembly GCA_050943615.1). Lineage (GTDB taxonomy): Bacteria > Actinomycetota > Coriobacteriia > Coriobacteriales > QAMH01 > CACZQA01. Next base: position 6,402 of record JBMNPN010000010.1, on the reverse strand, counting down.
GTTCGCGCAACGCCACGAGCCATTTGACCGCGAATCTGGTCAGATGACGACATACATTGCGCGGGACGTGGTGATTCGCAGATTCGCGCAACGCTGTACGCCATCTGACCGGCGCGGTGGTCAGATGACGATATACGTTGCATGGGGCGCTGCTCTTCGCAAGTTCGCGCAACGCTGTGCGCCATCTGACCGGCGCGGTGGTCAGATGACGCTATACGTTGCATGGGGCGCTGCTCTTCGCAAGTTCGCGCAACGCCACGAGCCATCTGACCGGCGCGGTGGTCAGATGGCGCTAGGCGTTGCGCGCGCGGCGGAGTGCGGACGCTCGCTCGCGGATGCGCAGCCAGCACCAGTGGATGCCGAGCGGAACGGCCACACCCGCCGCAACGTATATCGTCGCGAACGCCGCGCACGAAGCGGCATGCCCGCTGGCAATCGAGGGCGGATACCAGTAGTACCAAAAGTCGCTCAGGAACGCGCCCATGTCGAACCCGCCGATCAGCCCCAGCGCCGCAAGCCCGGCGAAGACCGCCTTGACCAGGAAGATTCCCAAAAACTGGTGCGCCATGATCGAGAAGGTGCTGTTCGCCACCGCGCGCAGGCTCGCGCTCTGGCTTAAGCCCGGCGCCACGATTCGCGAAATGCGCAGCCAGAATGCGATGCCGCAAACCAGCTCGAGCAGCGTCACAAGCGGTCCGGAATAAAACCAGCACCACGAGATGACGTAACCCACCTTGCCGCCGGTCACCACGATGAGGATGATCTGCACGGAGATGACCACCGCAAAGTACAGCCAGTTGGGGGCCGAGTCGTGGGACTCGAGAAAGACCTGATACAACCGTCCGAGTGCATAACAGGGCAGAAAGACCCCGATGCGCGCCAGCAAAATGAGCGGACTGGAGTCGTACTCCTGAAAGCCCGTCTCGCCGCAGAGCGCCACGGTCAGCGCGCCAGCTGCAAAGTAGCAGACGATGAGCACGAGCTCCTTGATGCGGCTCTCCCCCACACGCAGCAGCTTGCGCAGCCCGAAGTCGAGGAGCTCCGTGAAGAAGAGCGGAGCGACGAACCACAGGGGCAGATTCCACATGAAGGCGTGACCGCCGAACAGCGGGTCGAGCAACAGGTTGTAGAGGCTCGGATCCTGCCCAATCGTGAACCCGCACAGGTGCATGAGCGGCACGACCACAAGTCCGTAGACCGCATAGACCGCATAGAGCGGGACGAGCAGGCGTAGCACCCGTCGTTTCAGATAGGCGCCCGGCTCCTGCTCGTGCTTGGATTTATAGAAGTATCCCGCCACGAAGACGAAGATACCCACGTGGAAGGACGCCGGCGGAAAGAGGTTGTAGCCGAACGAAATGCCGCCGGGACTTCCGGGAGCAATGACGTGACCTGCGACGACAAAGGTAATCGCGAAGGCAAAGAGCACCTTCATCGTGGCGTCGATGTGCGGGTCTATCTCGAGCTCCTCATGGTCGAAAAGCGACGGCGAGATGGGCGCGCGTTTTCCGGCGCCCGGCTCGAGGGGAACGCTCGCCGGTCGGCGTGCGGTGTTGTCGGGCTTGCCCGGCATCTAGAGTCCCTTGAAGTCCTTGAGGGGCTCAAGGTACTCGACTTCGGTACCCAGCCCGTCGGGTGCCAGCGAGAAGAGCAAGTCGATCCAGGCCGTTGCCGTGCGCCCGTAGACCTCGGCATTGAACCCGTCGGCCACGATGGCGTCGATGGCATCCTCCACGCTCTGCTCGGTGTAGGGCCACACGCCGTCATCGCCCACGCCCAGCGCGTGCTCGAGGATGTCGAGGTTGGTGTCGCTGTAGAAGACGCCCTTGATGAGGGCGACGTAGCCAAGCCCCGGCTCGAGCGGGAGCGCGTCGCCCTGACGGACCTCAACGTAGCGCTTGAGGCGCACGTCGTTCCAGAACATGCCGAGCAGATGCTCGACGTCCTCGGTGCGCATAGGGGCATCGCCGTACACCTCGGCCGCCGTAAGCGAGCCGGTCGCGTGCTCGTCGGGGCGCGTCGTAAAGATCGGCGGCGTGGCAAGCAGGTACTCGGCGTACTTCTCGAAGCCGAAGTCCTCATCGAACAGCCCGGGCGTGACCTGGCAGCGCGCAGGGTCGACCTCGCGCCAGATCTTCATTCGCCTGAGCGGCGTGACGTTGGGTTCGCCCTGGAAAACGGGCACGTTGTCGGTGATGAGCGAGAAGACCGGACCGAGCAGCGTGGCGATGCGCATCTTGCGCACGGCGTCTGCCTCGTCGGCAAAATCGAGCGAGACCTGCAGGCTGCAGCTGCCGCGCATCATGCGCTCGGCGTGCATGCCCGGGATTTTGGCGAAGTAGTCGTCCATGAAGTGGTAGCGCGGCTTGGGGATGAGCGGCTTGTCCTCGGCCTTCATGTAGGGGTCGTAGCCGTAGGGCAGCAGGTGGTAGCCGCGCGGGTCGATGATCTGCCCCACGTGGAAGGCGAAGTTGCGGTACTCGCGCTCGACTTCGGCCACGCTCGCCATCGGCGCGATGCTGATCTCGAGCTGGCAGGCAGGCTCGATGGTGACAGCGGCGGAAGGGCGCACGCAGCCCATGATGTCGCCGGCTTCGGTGCGCATCGCTTCCGGATAGAACTCGACGAGCTGCTCGAGCAGGTCCTTCACGCCCAGGCGGCCGTGCTTTTCCTCGTAAGGAACGAGTTCATCGTCCTCGTCGTAGAGGAACTGCTCGAGCTCGACGCCGACCGTGCCCATGGCGCGGCCCTTGCAACCGCCCTGCAGGTAATCGACGATGATCTGTTTGTTATCGAATTGTTGGTCCATGGAAAATTGCTCCTTTTCTTGCACGCGCTGCATTCTACGCTAAGCCCAGAAGCATGATCGACCACAAGCCCCCGTTCGGCGCAAGCTGCATCGAGAGGCGGTACGTGGGCGACCACCTGGGCGGGTTCGATGCAGATGGAGGCGGTTTTCCGCACCGAAGGCCGGCACGTGGGCGGATCTCCGCATCGAAACCTGGCACGTGGTCGACCACCAAGGCCCTCTCGGCGCACGACGCATCGAAACCTGCCACGTGGTCGACCACCTGGGCGGGTTCGATGCAGGTAGCGGCGGTTTCTGCATCGAGAGGCGGGACGTGGGCGGATTTCCGCATCGAAGGCGGTCGCGTGGTCGACCACCAGGGCCCTCTCGGCGCACGCCGCATCGAGAGGCGGCACGTGGACGGGTGCTCGGGACAGCGCACACGCGCGAACACCCCCGCCGCTTGCGGGCGAAAAAAAGGCGCCCGAGGCTCCGTGGCCCCAGGCGCCTGCCTGCCCTACCTGCGAAAACGCGCCGACGAGTCAGTTGACGCGCCTCGCTATACCCGCGCTACAGACGTGCGTAGCGCTCGAGCTTCTTGGTCAGCTTCTCGATGAACTTGGCCGCCAGCCCTTCCGGCTTGCTGCCCTTGCGCGTGACGACGCCGAGCTGCAGGGTGACGTCGGTTTCCAGCGGGAGCGTCGTCAGAAGCGAGCCGTCGGTGATGCCCACGAGAATGCCGCTCGTGATGGTGTAGCCGTTGAGCGCGCAGATGAGCTCGGAGAGCGACGCGCGGTCGGTCGTGGCGACCTTCTTTGCACGCGGGATCTGCGCGAGCGCCTCCTCCGCGAAGGCGGCCGGCGCGTCGTCTTCCTGCTCGAAGTAGACGTACGGATAGTCCGCGAGCTCGTCGATCGTGAGGCTCTCGGCGTTGACGAGCGGGTGGCTTGCCGCGGGGAGCGCGACGCGCGGGCTGGATTCGGCGATCTTGGTGAACTCGAGGCCCGCCGTGGAAAGCGCCGCCTCGATATCGCTTGCCGTCTCGCTGCTCTCGAAGATGACGCCGAGGTCGCTTTCGCCACTTGCCACGTCGTCGATGACGCCTTTCAGCGTGCGGTCGCGCAGCGCGTACTCGAACTCGTCGCCGCCGGCCGAGAGGATGGTTCCCGCAAAGGCCTGGACGGTGAACAGATAGTGCTGACCGGAGACCGCGAATGTCTTATTTGCCATGGTTATCTTGGTTCCTTCCTATTTCTGCACGCCGTCTTTTTTCTCGAACTCATGCTCGACGGCCTTGGCCGCGTCGGTCGAATGGCGCTCGTCGATGAAGCGCTTTGCCTTGTGCTCGGAGGACGCACCCAGCTTGTCGGTATCGTATACCAGCACCTTTGCCGGGCGGACGCCGCAGTGGGCCTTGAGCGCCTTTTCCACGCGCTGCGAGATCTGGTCGAAGGGCTCGTCGCTTCCGAACTTGCGCTCGACGGAGACCTCGTACTTGGTCGTGTAGTTCTGGTCGTAGACGCGGATGCGGTATTCGCCGGTCAGGCCCTTGTCCTGGCGCACGACGTACTCGATGTCGGACGGGAAGACGTTGACGGCGCTCACGATGAACATCTCGTCCTTGCGACCCAGCACGTGGATGCGCGCCGTGGTGCGCCCGCACTTGCACGGCGTCTTGTCGACCCAGCCGATGTCGCCGGAGCGGAAGCGGATCATCGGGCGGGCGCGCTTGCACAGCGTGGTGTAGACGATCTCGCCCTTCTCGCCATCGGGCAGGACCTCGCCGGTAACCGGGTCGATCGTCTCGACGAGAATCTGGTCCTCGATGAGGTGCAGGCCGTCCTTCTCATCGCACATACCCGCACAGGCGCCGTAGATGTCGGAGAGGCCGAAGAAGTCGTAGACCTCGGCGTCCCAGATCTCCTCGATGGCATGGCGCGTCGACTCGATGGAACCGCCCGGCTCGCCGGAGATGATGATGTGGTTGAGAGACGCGAAGTCCTTCTTGGGGTCGTAGCCCTTCTCGATGGCCTTCTGCCCGAGCAGCCAGGCGTACGAGGGCGATGACCACATATACGTCGGCTGGTAGTGCTTCATGGTCCACAGCAGACGGTCCGAGGGGACCGCGCCGACCCAGATGCCGAGCGCGCCGAGGTTCTGCGCGCCGATGACGCAGGGACCGCCGACGTAGAGGGCGAAGTTCATGCCATGCAGGTAGCGGTCGTTGGGCCTCATGCCGACCTGCCAGAACAGACGCGACTCCGCGTCCATGAAGTCGTCGAAGTCCTTCTGGATGAAGGGGCTCATCGTGGGCACGCCCGTGGAGCCCGAGGACGTGGCCATGTAGACGACGTCGTCTTCCGGCACGCAGCACAGCTCGCCGAAGAACGAGCCGACGCCTTGGGTCTGGCGCTCGGTCTGCTTGTTGATGAACGGGAACTTCTCGAGGTCCTTGAGCGTGTCGCAGTGCGGCTTGAGCCCCGCCTCGTCCCACGTGCGCTTGTAGTAGGGGCTATGGTCGTAGGCCCACTGGAGCTCCTCGTTGAGCCGCTCGAGCTGGAGTGCCTCGAGCTTTTCGCGGGGAGCACACTCGATTTCGGGGTCATAGTACTTCTGGTCGTAGGGAATGTTCTTCTTGGCCATTGACCGTTCCTTTCTCATTTGCAGATTGGGTAGTGCGCTTCTCGAAATGTGTCGCTGGTTATTTGACCACTTCAAAGGCGCAAATGAAAGGCTTTGGGCGATACCTTGTTTCCATAGATAGGTATCGATAAAATCGATACCTAAGGTATTCATAAAGGTGAAATGCGATTTTCAGGCTCCGAACCCAGGGGAAAACAGGCGGGAAATCCGCCTGGTGGAATCGGGTGAGCGGCTGAATCGTGCCGGGTTACGCCCCATGTGCCAGCCCACTACGAAAGATGCAGGTAAACAGCAGATGACTCTCACACAACTCCGCTACTTCATCGCCATCGCGGAAAACGGATCGATCAGCGCGGCGGCAAACCAGGTCTACGCGTCGCAGTCCAACCTCTCCGTTGCCGTCAAGGAGCTCGAGCAGGAATTCGGCATCGAGGTCTTCACGCGCTCCAACCGCGGCGTCACACTCACCAACGAGGGCACCGAGTTTTTAGCGTACGCGCGCCAGATCGTCGAGCAGGCCGACATGCTCGAGCAGCGCTTCTCGGGAAAGATCGCGCGCAGCTCGCGTCTGGCAGTGTCAGCACAGCACTACGCGTTCGGGGTCAGCGCCTTCATCAGCACCGCCGAGAACTGCAGCGACGAGGAATACGACTTCGTGTTCCGCGAGGCGCCGACCAGCGAGATCATCAGCGACGTGCGCGATTTCAGAAGCGACGTGGGCGTCCTCTACCTCGACAGGGACAACCGGCGCGTGCTCACCAAGGCCTTCGACGACGCCAACCTCGCGTTCACACCGCTCTTCGAGGCACCGGTCCACGTCTTCGTGGGCGAGGGGCACCCTCTGGCGGGCAAGGAGCGCATCCGCATCGAGGACCTCGAGGAGTACCCGCGCTACTGCTTCGAGCAGGGGACGACGAACTCCTTCTACTTCTCGGAGGAGCCGCTCAACTACCTGCCGCACAAGCGCAACA
>JBMNPN010000009.1:0-44768 GCA_050943615.1 Coriobacteriales bacterium | reverse complement strand
AACCCTGCCGCTTCCGCGCAACGCCACGGGCGATTTGACCGAAATCGCGGTCAGATGACGCTATACGTTGCGCGAACCGCGCGACCCCACAGCTCCAAGCAACGCCACGGGCCATCTGACCAGCTGTGCGGTCAGATGAGCAAATACGTTGCTTGCGCCCCAAGCCCCACGGCCTTCAAGCAACGCTGTGAGCCATCTGACCAGCTGTGCGGTCAGATGACACAATACGTTGCGCAAAATCCGGAAATCTCAGATGCGCGCAACGCTGTGAGCCATCTGACCAAATGGGCGGTCAGATGAGCAAATACGTTGCGCGAATTGGAAATTTTGGGATGCCGAGCAACGCCACGAGCCATCTGACCGGAAACTCGGTCAGATGCCGCTATACGTTGCTTGCGCCCCAAGCCCCACGGCCTTCAAGCAACGCTGCGGGCCATCTGACCAAATGGGCGGTCAGATGAGCAAATACGTTGCGCGAACCCCTAGGCCCCCAGCCTCCGAGCAACGCCACGAGCCATCTGACCGAAACCGCGGTCAGATGCCGCAATACGTTGCGCGTGTTGCGTGTGTTGCGCGCGCTGCGGCTGCGGCTAGTGGCTGTTGTTCACGACGTCGGCTGTCGAGCGCACCACGTCGTGCGTGATAGGGGTCCACTTGACCTTCTTGAACACCGCGATCAAGGCGATGGGCACGTAGGTCAGCATGAAGATCGGGAAGGTGAAGATGTACTTGATCTTGTCGAAGCTGCTCGCGTGGATGTGGTCCCATTCGGTGATGGTCGTGAGGATGCCGAAGACCAGCATGACGACCGCGAAGCTCAAAAAGCAGCTGCCGAGCGAGAGCACCGAGGTCACGATCGTCGCGCGCGCCTCGGAGTAGCTCAAGATGATCTGCACGTTGCTCGTGTTGAAGGTGCTGAGCGCGTCGCCCTGGAACAGCGAGCCGGTCATGAGCGCGATGACCTGCGTGAGCCAGTTGGCGTCAGCGGGGATGGCCGTCGAAAGCCCGCTGTCGTTCACGCTCTGCAGCGCGACGTTCTGCACGGATGTGGCAATCGTCGCGAGCTGCACGATGCCGGTCAGGCAGAAGACGAGGTTCACGAGGAAGCCCGCAATGGTCAACAGCATGGCAGGCGCGATGGTCATGTACATGTCGTAGCAGGCAAAGCGTCCGCGGCGGCGCTTGAAGATGCCCTTGAACAGGTTGTTGCCGTACTTGAGCAGCACCTGGTAGAAGCCCTTGGCCCAGCGCATGCGCTGGTTCCACGAGTCCTTCATGGTGGTCGGCTGCTCGTCGTAGACGTAGGCGTCGCCGCAGTAACCGATGCGGATGCCGTTCGAGATGCAGTCGGTCGAAAACTCGATGTCCTCGGTGAGCAGGTGGTGGATCCAACCGTTGTTGGACTCGAGGATGTCGGCGTCGATGAGAAAGCCCGTGCCGCTGATGGCACAGGACGTGCCCATCATGTAGCGCGCGTTGCTCAGGAACTTCGCCTCGCGCAGAAACCACAGCGCGCTTCCTGCGGACACCCAGTTGGAATCGTAGTTCTTGGAGTTGCGGTAGCAGGTGAGCACCTGGTAGCCGCGGTTGAAGCCGCGGTTCATGGCGCGCACGAAATTGGGGTCGACGACGTTGTCGGCGTCGAAGACGAAGTAGCCGTCGTAGTCGGTGCGGCCGCTCTCGTCGCCGTGGAGGATGCGGATCTTGTTGAGCGCGAAGTCCAGCGCGTGGCTCTTGCCGACGACGAGCTTGTCGTTGCGGACGAAGACCTCGGCTCCGGCATCGCGCGCGACCTGTGCGGTGTTGTCGGTGCAGTTGTCGGCGATGACGTAGATGTCGAGGAGCTCTTCGGGGTAGTCCTGCTCTTTCAGGCTCTTGACGAGCTCGCCGATGACCTTCTCCTCGTTGCGCCCCGAGATCATGACCGCGTACTTGTGGAGTTTGCCATCGGGCAGCTCGACGTGCTTTTTGCGATGGTCCTTCACGAGCACGATGACGGCGTACACGGCCTGATAGGTGTAGCAGAGGCTGAAGATGAAGAAGAGGAACAGATTGAACGTGTTGACGAAAGCTGCCAAGACGATCCTTTCGTAGACTACTAAAGAACCCGCTCGAGAGGAGAACCGAAACGGATCACTCAGACGGGCGGGGCATTTGCTTCGACAGCGGTGAAATTGTAATTCAATTGAGATTGTGGTGCCAACTGGTAGATGCCCCCTGGAGCGGTATACTCCACAAATACCATATTTCTAGGAGGCGTCGCATGGGCAAGGTCACGCATATCTCGGATGTGGAAAACAAGCTCGACGAGCTCGCCGACGAAGATGAGATGCGCGAGGTGCAAGAGCAGTTCGAGCGCAACCAACGTGCGCGCGAGCGTCTCGCCACGCAGGAACAGAAAAAACAACAGCAGGTCGCCCAGACCGCAGAACCCGAAGCTCAGGCAGCACAGGAGCAAGAGGAGCAAGAGCTCGAGGCCGAAGAGGTGGCACGGGAGGCCGCTGCAGAGGAGTTCTTCGAAAAGCAGCAAGAGGAGCTTTCCGAAGTGACGACCGAGGCTGTCAAAGAAGAGTACGAGCGCACCGCCGACGAGGAAGCCGAGTTCCACGGGCTCACGTCGGAGGACCACATGTCGGCAGGGCATGTCATCCTCATCATCCTCGCGGCGATCATCGTCGTCGCGGCCATCCTGTATGTTGTGAACACGTACGTTCACTTCATCTGAGGCCCCGATTGAGAATCTGGATATGTGCAGTAGCTTGTCTGAATCGTCCGAAAAGGCGCTAAGCTTGTAGAGATGTGACAGTTCGCGCGGGCGCAGACGACCCCGCGTTCCAATACGTATCAGTCCGTTTGCGGTGAGCAGGGGTATTGCATGGTACTTGGTGATAAATTCGATGACGCATCCATTGACGAGCCCAATGAGGACCTCGTCTACAAGCGCTCGTCAAAGCGTCCCGAGCGCAAGGACGGAGACCTCGACGAACAAGCTGACGAGGTCATGCGCGATATCGAGTCTCAGGCGTCGCAGGCCACGGCAAGCTTCGTTCTCAAGGCGTCCCCCAAAGCCGAGGAACTCGACCCGACAGACATCCACCCCTATGACATCGACGACGAGCTCGATGCCATCGACGAGAACCTCGCGAGCAACGAGGCTGTCGACGAGCTCGCAGAGGAGATCCCCGTCTCGGAAAACTCGCTCGGCGAGTTCGCAAAGAAGGAGGCAGAAGAAGCCGAGGCCCAGGCCCAGGCCCTGCGTCGTCGCCGGCGCCTGCGCAACATCCTCATCGTGGTCATCATCATCCTGCTGCTCATCGCGGCGGTCATCGGCGTTTTCGTCTGGCGCAACAGCATATCCCCCGACATCAAGTCCGCGGACACCGATGCCCTCGTGACCAGCAAGGCGGGCGTCGACTCGACGGAATTCTCGGCCATCGATGCAGATACCGTTCCCAAGCTGACGGGCCTTTTCGGAAAGACGGTCAGCCAGGCGAAAAAGGAGCTTGGCGCGAATCTCAAGTTGACCGGGTCTGCGCAGAAAGCCACTGACGGGCGCGTGAGCTCGCTCAAGCGCCTGCAGAACGCGCTCTACTTCGATGACGAGGGGCAGACGCTTGCCAGCGTGGCCTTTGGGCTCAACAAGAAGGGCAAGATCGTGTACGTCTACTGTTCGTTCGACCTCGATGCGCTGGGCGTTGCCGACGCCGATTTCAGCACGCTCGCCCATTCGCGCACGGTCGCCGAATCCCTGCTCACGGGGGTTGGCGTGTCCTCAAATACCATCCAGTCCGCAAAGCTGAGCCTGGACGAAAGCGAGACGGTCCAGGACAGTGGCCAGGGCGAGGAGAAGGTCTCGTTCTCCGGCGCGACGGGGAAGACGACGGCGCCGACCAAATGGGAGCTCACCGAAAGCTACGTGCTCTCCTCGCAGGACAACTCCACGACGCGCAAGGCGCTCGTCGAGCTCTATTAGCGGCGGGCCTGCATCCCGTTCTGCAGGCGGCACAATGCAAAGCTCCTCGAACGTTCCACAAGTTTTCCCTTGCGCTCCAGGTGCATTTGCGTCTAAACTAGCGACCGTGTTTTTCAAGTGAGAGCGCCTTTGTGCGGCTCTCCACCTTTCGACGGGCTTGCTGCCTAGTTGTCTGGTCCACCAACGTACGGTCCCAAGGTGCAAGGGGGCCGGAATTTGTGTGCCTGTCAGCTGGTCTCGAGCTCGACAGGCTTTTTTATTTGGAGGTGAGCGTCATAGCCGCTCAGGAGTCACGGATTAACGGTGAGATTCACGCCAAGGAGGTGCGCCTCATCGGGGTCGACGGCAGCCAGCTGGGAATCTATTCCAATGCTGACGCCCAGCGTATTGCCGAGGACCAGAACCTCGACCTCGTGGAGATCGCGCCCAACGCCAACCCGCCCGTCTGCCGCATCATGGACTACGGCAAGTACAAGTACGATCAGGCGGTCAAGGCAAAGCGCGCTCGCAAGAAGCAGGCCAAGGTCGAGATCAAGGAGATGAAGTTCCGTCCCAAGATCGACGTCGGCGATTACGAGACCAAGAAGGGCCACGTCCTGCGCTTTTTGAACAAGGGCAACAAAGTCAAGATCACCATCATGTTCCGCGGCCGTGAGATGGCACACCCCGAACAGGGCCTGAACATCCTCGAAAGGCTCGCCGACGACCTCAAGGACTATGCGGTTGTCGAGCAGCAGCCCAAGATGGAGGGTCGCAACATGCACATGCTCGTTGCGCCGCTCCCCAAGGACGCCAAGAAGAAAAACGACAAAGACGCAAATAAAGGAGATACACAAGATGCCTAAGATGAAGACCCACAAGGGGACTGCCAAGCGCTTCCGCGTGACCGGCTCCGGCAAGATCATGCGCGCCAAGGCATACAAGAGCCACATCCTCACCAAGAAGTCCCAGAAGCGCAAGCGCAACTTCCGTCACGAGACCGAGGTTGCAAAAAGCGATGCAAAGGTCGTCAAGAAGAACCTCGGCCGCGCGTAACGCGGCGTGTACCGTTTTGTCAATCAGATAGCAAGTAGGAGTTGATAGATACATGGCACGTGTCAAGCGCGGCGTGAATGCCAAGAAGCACCATCGCACCATAATGAAGCAGGCCAAGGGCTACTACGGTGCAAAGTCCCGTCAGTACAAGGCCGCAAAAGAACAGGTCCAGCATTCGCTGCAGTACGCCTATCGCGACCGTCGCAACAAGAAGCGCGAGATTCGCCGTCTGTGGATCACCCGCATCAATGCCGCGGCCCGCATCAACGGTCTGTCCTATTCCGTCTTCATGCACGGGCTGAAAGAGGCCGGCGTCGAGCTCGACCGCAAGGTCCTGTCCGACATGGCCATCAACGACCCCGAGGGGTTTGCCGAGCTGTGCAACATCGCCAAGAAGGCGGTTGCCTAAGTTTTTTTGAGACGACAACCTGTCGCCGGTAACTGACGGGTCGGAAACTTCGGCTGAGAGAAATGCCGCGGTTTCCGACCCGTTTTATGCGAAGAGGAGCTTTACGCTCCTCAGGTTTTGATGCACGAGCGCTGTAAGGAGGGGATAGCCGTGCCGGATGCCAGAGCAGATCAGGAGAAGATCTTGCGCATGGGCTCTGCGCCCATCGGGCGCCTGCTTCTCGAATTCGGCATCCCAGCGGTGGTCTCTGTCGTCTGCAACGCGCTCTACAACATCATCGACTCGATCTTTCTCGGGCATGCGATGGGAGAGATCGGCCTCGCCGCCACCACGGTCGCATCCCCAATCATGACGATCATGATGGCGCTCGCCGTCATCGCCGGCGCAGGCGGAAACTCGCTTGCCGCCATCCTCCTGGGCGAGGACAAGCACGACCGAGCCGAGCAGACGCTCGGCAACACGATGTTTCTCATGATCGTCCTAGCGATCCCTGTCGCGCTCATCGCGACGTTCTGCCTCGATCCCATCTTGCGCCTCGTCGGCGCGACAGACGTGACGCTTCCCTATGCGCGCCTGTTCATGCAGATCATCAGCTACGGCTTCCTCTTCAACAATATCTCCTTTGGCATCAGCAACTTCCTGCGCACCGCCGGCGAGCCCAACATCGCCCTGGGCGTGAGCGTGCTCTCGACTGCCGTCTGCATCCTCTTCAACTACGTGTTCGTGATCCTGTGGGGTTGGGGCGTGGGCGGCTCGGCTCTGGCGACGGTGCTCGGCCAGGGCGTCGCGTCGCTTTGGGTGCTCTGGTACTTCATCTTCTCCAAGACGGCGCCCTTCAAGCTCCGCGCCCGCTACCTGCGCCCGGACTGGAAGCTCTGCGGAAGGATCTGCACGCTCGGCATGGCGCCGTGCGCGCTTCAGGCCGCAGCCGCGATCACGCAGGTCGTCGCCAACACGATGATCGCGACGCTCGGGGCGGCAGACCCCATCGGCACCGATGGCGCGCTGGCGAGCATCGGCGTCGTGCTCAAGGTCGTCATGTTCACGGTCTTTCCGGTCTCCGGCGTCGCCATCGCTGCCCAGCCCATCTGGGGCTTCAACACCGGTGCGCGCAAGTTCGACCGCGTCAAGCGCTGCCTTTTCGACGCGCTCATGGCCGGGTTCGTCATCCTCGTCGCCTTCTTCGTCGTCATCCACCTGTTTCCGACGGGGGTCATCGGGCTGTTCGGCGTGCAGGGCGACCTGATGGACTTCTCCGTCGACGCGCTCAAGGTCATGACGGCGCTCATACCGCTCGTGGGCATTCAGATGATCGGCTCGAACTACTTCCAGGCGACAGGTCAGGCCATGAAGTCCACGATACTTTCGCTGACGCGTCAGCTGATCTTCCTACTGCCCATGTACCTGTTGGCACCTTGGCTAATTCCTACGCTTTTCCCGCAGGTCAGTCCCTTGTTCGGGTTCTGTTTTGCTTTTCCTATGGCGGATTTTTTGTCGGTCGTTTTTTGCGGTATCTTTTTGATTGTCGAAGTGAGGCGTCTCAATCGTTTGATCGCCCAGCAAGAAGGAGGGCGTCCAATACATGTCTGATCTCGTGATGGTTCGTGTTCGGCAGCCCGAGCACATCGCAGAGTTGGCGAATTTTGCGAGTGATATCTTCCGCGAGTATTTTTCCACGCTTTATTCGGCCGAAAAGGTCGAGTGCCTTATTGACCACCTGCTCTCCACCGAAGCACTCACGCGCGCGATTGCCGATGAGGGCTACGAGTACTATTTCGTCGACGAAGAAGATGAGCACATCGGCTTTCTGGGGATTCAGCCCCACGAGAGCTATCTGTTCTTAAGCAAGCTCTACCTGGTAAAAGAGGCGCGCGGCAAGGGCTATGGCCGTGCGATGTTCAATACCGTCAAAGAGCGCGCAAAAGAGCTCGGTTGCAGCACGATCCGCCTGAACTGCGCGCGCGACAACGTCGCGAGCCTCGATTACTACGACCATATCGGCTTCAAGAAGGTCGGCCGTGAGGACACGGAAATCGGCAACGGCTTCCAGATGAACGACTTCATCTTGGAATACCAGCTCTCCTAGAGCACGCTCCGGCTTTTCGAACCGGCATTTCTTTTCCAGCTCGAGTTTGAGACAGCTTGGTGCCATTTGTCTTAGGCTGGAGGCACCCCCTGTGCTATCCTGCCCCACACACAACAGTAGTAATTCACGGTATTTCGAGGAGGAACGACATGGCGTTTTCCCGCGCTGAGCTTGTTGCAGATGTTGACAACGGGCGCAATCGGATGGGTTTTGGCAATCTGGTGCTCTGCATGGACTGGATCAAGGAGATGGTCGAGAAATACGATGGGGTAATCGAGAACATGACCGAGAACCTCACGATCTATCAAGAGAACCCCGAAGGCGGTATGAAGAACCCGGTCGCTGATACGAGCGTCGTCATCGCCAAGCTCGAACGCTATATGGGAACGCTCGAGTCCTAGTCTCCTCCCACATACTCACGTCTGCAAGGCGGTCCGAACTTCGGTTCGGGCCGCCTTTTTCTATGCGACGGGTAAAGCTGGAGGGCGTATGCGCGCCGAAAGGCCATGGGGGCGAGTCATGCAACCGTCCCTGCGCCTCGTGTCGTGCACCTGCGTGTCGAGTAAGACACATTTCCGTTTCTGTTCCAGATACAGGTCTTGACTCGCAATTTTGACTTGCAAAATTTCATGATTTGTGGTAGCGCCAATTTTTGGCCACTCTGCGCTCCTGTCCATCGTGTAATTGCAGGTTGCAGGGGGCAGAATGGCCAACTCCTAAGAAATCTGTCACTGCTACAAAATTATTATATAAATATAAGATTAATTCTTGAGAAAATGCAGCTAGTTGATGCGAATTTATGCAATATTCAGCAATTATTTTTCACTGAGGAGTAACAAAGCTGAGACAAAATCAGGAAATTGTCTCACGAGTGAGACAAGCTTGAATTTGTGCTTCTAAAACACCCCTCGAAAACCTCGGCAACCCACCGTAGAGTGGGCTTTGGCAAAAACCTTTGCCGTTCGTCTGAGTTTTTCTACCGCTCAGGCGTGTAGAGAGGAAGAGGCGAAAAAATACACGGTCTCTCCAGAAATCGTGTCGCCGCTTCAACCGATTGCGGGTGAGAGGACCCGCACGTCAGGAAAAGAGGAAAGGTACATGTCTACAGAAGAGAAGAAGGCGGAAATCAACCAGACTGGCCGAGCCTGGGTTGTCGCGATCATCGCCATCATCGCGTCGATTCTGATTTCCGTGAACAACAACAAGCTGCCGGCAACAAGCTCGCTTGTTCTTCCCGCGCTCGGGATTGACACCGGCCAGCTCAGCTTCTTGATGTCCTTGAACGGCTACGTCGGGTTCATCCTCGCGTTCTTCGCCGCCTCGATCATCATGAAGTTCGGCAGCAAGAAGTCGACGCTGTTCGTTCTCATCTGCGCCACGGTCGGTGCCATCATCTCCGCATTTGCGCAGACCTATGAACTGCTCGTCGTCGGCCGTCTGATCGAGGGCGTTGGCTACTCCTGCATCGGCACGGTCATCCCGGTGCTCTTCTCCGAATGGTTCCCGCCCAACAAGCGCGGCGTTCCGATGGGCATCTTCTCCGTGTGGGTCCCGCTGGGCTCCATGTTCATCATGGGCACGTCCGGCTTCTTCTTCAATGCCGCCGAGCCGAGCACCTACCACAATGTCTTCTGGTTCGTTGTCGCGCTGCTGGTCGTCATTTTGGTCGTCTGGATTGCCGCTGTCCGCGATCCCGAGCATTCCTACCTCGTCGAAGAGGGCGGCTCAAACGGCGAGCAGCCCAAGGTCTCCGAGGGTTTCAAGAGCCTGAGCTGCTGGATTGCCATGATCGCGTTTGCCGCGTTCTCCCTGGGCACCGCTTGCGTCATGAACTTCGAGACCCTCTACATGGTCCAGACCATGGGCATGGGCCAGGCCGACGCTAACGGGATGCTCAACATCGCCAACATCGCGGTCGTCGTCGGCGGCATCGCCATCGGCTTTGTCATGAACGCCGTGACCGACACCACCAAGCGCCTCGTCATCCTCATCGTGAGCTCGATCGTCCTGGGCGTCTGCTTCAGCATGGCTTACACGATCAACGGCGCAATGCTCACCCCGTGGCTCATTCTCTTCGGTCTTTCCAACGGCATCGTCCCCGCGATCTTCTTCACGATGGTCGCAGAGATCGCCCCGCGTCCCGAGCTGGCATCTGTATCCTCCACGCTGATGTCCCTCGGCCAGTGCGTCGGCGGCATCCTGTTCGGCGTTGTCGGTGCGGTCGTCGCCTCCGGTTGGGGCGCCGCGACGGGCATCCTCGCCGCAGCGGGCATCGTGCTCGTGCTCGGTTCCATCTGCCTGCTCATCGCACTCAAGTCCCGTGCCAAGAAGCAGGCTGCTGAGGCCTAAGGCCTCCTTCGGGAGTTGAAGGCTCCCACCCTTTGGTTCTAACAGGCAAGGCGGTCATGCAGACGCCTTGCCTGGGAGGAAAGCAAGCTAACGTTAGGAGTACCGTTATGGAGTTCGAAAACGATCTCGGTAAGCCCTGGAAATTCCAGGACGGCGACTTCACGGTCGTTCGTTCCTCGGTCTGGTCTCCCCCGGGCTGCCACCCTGTCGGATGCGGCATCAAGGTCTACGTCGACAAGGACGGCAAGCTTGACCACATCGAGGGCGATGAGAACGACCCGATCACCAATGGCCGCCTGTGCCCGAGGTGCCTCGCGCTGAAGGACTACGTCTACAACCCGCACCGCGTCGTCTACCCGATGAAGCGCGACCACGACAAGCTCGGCCAGGCCGATGCTTGGGAGCGCTGCACCTGGGATGAGGCTCTCGACCTTATCATGGACAAGTGGGACGAGATTACCGGCAAGTACGGCCGCAAGACCATGGCCATCCACGTCGGCACCGGCCGTGACGGCATGCTCTCCCAGGACTTCCAGCTGTCCATCTTCCGTACGCCGAACCTGGCCTACACGCAGTCCGGCTACGCTTGCTACCAGCCGCGCATGATGGCCTCTCAGATGGTCCTCGGCGCCCTGTATCCTGAGCTCGACTATGCTGGCGGTCTCGAGGGCGGCTACGACGACCCGCAGTACAAGGTCCCCGAATTGATGGTTGTCTGGGGCAAGGCTCCGCTCGAGTCCAACCCTGACGGCTTCTTCGGCCACTGCGTCATCGACCTGATGAAGCGCGGCGCTCGCCTGTTCTCCGTCGACCCCCGCGTCAACTGGCTGAACACCCGCGCTGAGCTGCAGCTGCGCGTCCGCTGCGGCACTGACGCTGCACTCGCCATGGCCTGCTGCAACATCATCATCAGCGAGGGCCTCTACGATCAGGACTTCGTCGACAAGTGGGTCTACGGCTTCGACGAGTTCAAGGAGCGCGTCTCCTACATGACCCCCGAGAAGGCCGCAGAGATCTGCGAGGTGCCCGTCGAGGACATCTACACCTTCGCCCGCGAGTACGCCAAGGCCGAGCCGGCTTCCATCGCCTGGGGCCTCGCGTTCGACCAGAACACCAACGGCATGCAGGCCGGCCACTGCGTCCTGGCTATGATCGCCCTGTGCGGCAACCTCGACGTCCCCGGTGGCAACATCATCGCCGACCTCTCCATGCCCGAGGACCTCACCGCCGAGGCCGCTGCCGGCCAGGCTGGCAACGACACCGACACGCGTTCGTTCATCACCGAGGGCTGGTACCAGATGACCGACGAGGAGCGCGCCGAGTGCATCGGCATGGACCAGTTCCCGCTGTACTGCAACCAGATCACCGGCTGCCAGGCAGACTGCATCCTCGAGACCATGGAAACCGACGACCCGTATCCGGTCCGCTTCGGCTGGATCGCCAACACCAACCTGCTCGCGCCGACCAACTCCGCCGAGCCCTCCCGTTGGCATGACGCCCTCGTCCGCTCCTATGGCGCGCCCGATGGCTTTGCCTTTGGCACCGATGTCATGATCACCCCGACCATCCAGTGCTGCTGCGACGTCTTCCTGCCGATCAGCACCGTCGTCGAGCATGACGGCGTCAACCGTACCCACTACGGCGCCGCCTCCATCACGACCGGCTGCGGCAACAAGGCCATCACCGTCGGCGAGGCCAAGGCCGACCTCGAGATCTACTGCATGCTCGCCAAGCGCATGGCCGAGCGTCACCCCGACGATCCCAAGGCCCGTTTCGCCTACGAGAAGTACCCCGATTACCATGACTACCTCAACAAGAACCGCCTCGAGGGCCGTCATGACTTCGAGGACGTCAAGAAGACCGTCAAGTTCAAGAGGAAGGTCTTCTACAAGAAGTACGAGACCGGCAAGCTCCGTCCCGACGGCAAGCCCGGCTTCCTGACCCCGACGGGCCGCATCGAGCTGTGGTCGACCATGTACAACAACAACGGCATGGACCCGCTGCCCTACTACTACGAGCCCGACCAGTCTCCGCGCAAGCCCGATCCGCGCGCCGAGGAGATGAAGAAGGAGATCCCCGAGTCGCCGTTCATCAAGCCCGGCAACCAGGAGAAGTGGCATGCTCGCGACCTGTCCCACGAAGAGATCATGAAGAAGTACCCCTTCATCCTCTCCACGGGCGCCCGTCGCTTCACCTCGTTCCACTCCGAGCATCGTGAGGTCGCCATCCTTCGCGAGATCGACCCCAACCCGCTGCTCGAGATCAACCCCGAAGATGCCAAGGCAAAGAACATCACCGACGGCCAGTGGGTCAAGATCTGGAACCAGTACGGCGAGGCCAAGTACAAGGCCAAGGTCTGCCAGAAGGTCCGTCCGGGCCACGTCGAGGCAGAGCACGGCTGGTGGTTCCCGGAGCAGGACGGCAACGAGCCCAACCTCTTCGGCGTCTTCCAGTCCAACTGCAACGACCTCGTCCCGGTTCACCACAACAACAACCTGGGCCTGGGCGCTCCGTACAAGAGCAACTGCTGCAATGTCGAGCCCATCAACGAGAACCATGACCTCGACATCAACAAGTTCTATGACGAATTCGGCCTGAACGATGCCTACACCAACTCCATCGTCGTGAAGGAAGGGGAGTAACGACAATGCCTAAGTACGGACTCCTTATTGACTATCAGTACTGCACTGGCTGCCATTCCTGCGAAGTCGCCTGCAAGGAAGAGCATGGCTTCGGCGTTGGCAAGTGGGGCATCCGCGTCTTCGACGACGGCCCTTGGCAGAAGAACGATGAGAACGACCAGGGCAAGAACTTCAACTTCAACCACATCCCGGTTCCGAGCGACCTGTGCGACCTGTGCGCCGAGCGTCTCGGCCGCAACCGCGAGCCGGTGTGCGTGCACAACTGCCTGGGCGCTTGCATGAAGTTCGGCACCATCGAGGAGATGTCCGCCGAGCTCGCAAAGAAGCCTATGCAGGTTCTCTGGGCGCCGACCGACATCGACGAGTAGTCGATAGCGTTTCATAGGATTCGCTCGTTTTCGAGCTAGAACGTGGCCAGCCCTTCTTCTAGCGGCTGGCCACGTTTGTAACGGGCGCCCTTTTCCGTCTTCCTCTTTGGGGAGAACGGGATTTTCTACCTCGCGTGCGAATCGAAAGCTTCTCTTTGAGAGGAGAGACGGGCTTTCGCGGACGCGTTCACCTCTTCAGCTTAGAAGCCCTTGCTCGCTTACAAAGGAGGGAACCGTGGGAAAGAAAGATTACACCTCCGGTGACCAGCTCACGACGATGAACGTCGTCGGAATTCTCGCTCTGTTCTGCTGCATGAGCGAGTTCGCGATTCTGACACCCTCGATTGCGGCATTTGCCAAGCACTTCGTGGGCACCGACATCACGACCATCATGTTCGCCAACAGCATTACCGGTATCGTTTCCGTTCCCGTGAGCATCATCATGGGGGCCGAGCTTTCCCGCTTCGGGTTTCGCAAGACGGGAATCGTCGGCATCCTCGTCATGACCCTGGGCGGCGCGTTTCCGTTCCTGCTGCCCAACATCACCAACTACCTCTACGTCATCGTCTCGCGCATCATCGTCGGCATCGGTCTGGGCATCATGTTCCCCGTCGGCAACGCCACGATCATCGCGTTTTTCGACGGTGAAAAGCGCAGCCGGTACCTGGGGCTGGGCATGACGATTCAGTTCCTGTTCAACCTGCTCTACACGACGGTCGCGGGCTTTCTGACCGAGATTGCCTGGAACTTCTCGTTCCTTGCCTATCTGATCGGCTTCATCCCGCTCATCTTCGTGGCGATCTGGATGCCAGAGGCACGTGGGGTCGTGCAGGCAAAGGAGGCCAAGGACCCGGCGCTCGGGCTCAAAGGCCCCAAGGAACCGGTCCCGAAGGCTATCTGGGGCTATGCGATCTATGCCCTCGTCGGCTGGACCTGCGTGGTGACCGTGCAAGTTGTGACGTCCTCGGTGCTCGACGCTCGCCAGCTTGCGAGCTCGGGCGTTGCCTCGCTCGTCATCAACTGCTGCGGCATCGGCTCGATTCTGTGCGGCTTGGTCTTTCCGTACACGGTGCGCCTGCTCAAGGGCCGCACGTTCGGTGTCTCGGCCGTGCTCATCGTGCTCGGCATCATTCCGTGCCTGGTTGCCGACAACGTCTACCTGTACGCACTCGGTGTCTTCATCTTGGGCTTTGGCGGGTCGACGTTCTTCACGGCCGCCCAAAACGCCACGGGCAATCTTTCTCCCAAGACGCGCGTGCCGTTCGTCTCGGGCGTCATGACCTCGATGATGAACCTCGGTCCGTTCATCGGTCCCTACATCTTCTCGTGGTCGATGGTCGCCAATCCTGCCATGGGGCTCGACGCGATCTTCCCGGTGCTCATCGTGATGGGCGCGTTCTGCGCGGTGGTTGGCCTGATTCACCCGATGCGTGCGCTGTCTATTGAGAAGGCAGACGAGCCGGAGGACTAACGCGCGGGGATTCCCGGTGCTCCCTTGAGCTTGGGAGCGCCGGCCCCCAAGTCGACGGTCTTCCACTGTGAAGCGCGGCGCCTGACCTCTTCTTCTGAAAGCTCGGTGTAGGGCGTTTTCAGCAGCTCGTAGAGTTCGCTGGGAACGCAGCTCACCATCCAGTTGCAGGCGTCCTCGAGAGTGCAGTCGAACTCGTCGTAGTGCCAACTCGGGAAGAGGTGGACCTCGACCTGAACGGTCGCCTTCACGAGGAACCTGAGATGCTCGTCGTATTCGACGTGGTAGAGGTCTTCGAGGGTGTGCTTGAAGGCGCTCTCGCGCATGCGGGGAGCGTACTGGTCGAGCGAGTTGTAGTCATGCGATTTGGCGGCGTTGCGAAAGAATGAGCGATGCTGCGCGACGATGGCCTCGCCCGTGTAGTAGCCCGCGAACCATCCGAGGGTGCGCCCGATCTGGTTTGCGCCCTGGGAGTGGAGGTAGTGGACGAACCATTGAACGATGCCGAACTTGTCCTTGAAATAGCGGTAGAAGGTCGCGCGCGAGACGTTCGCGCGTTCGCATATCGCCGAGACCGAGATATGGTCGATATCGCGTTCGCCCATGAGCTGGTCGAGTGCTTCGACGACGGCCATTTTCAGCTCGAGGTTGGAGTAGAGGGAAAGCCCGGAGGGTTCAAGGAACCGTGCGTCCATAGGCTGCCTCCTCATGTTCAAGTTGGTGCGTTTATCGATAGCGCCTGCTCCCAAATAAGTATGGGAGTTCAGGCGAACCGCAATGTTGCTCGTCAGGCATCTTCTCGTGGTTGTCTTGTCAAATACAACTAGTCATTCTATTACTAAGAGTGGCCTATAGACGTTGTGGTTGTGTTACAGAATTTTTAGGGAGGTGCACATAGCTATGGCCCGATGCTTCTACTGCTGTCATTGCGGAAAGTGCGGCCCGGGCTCGGGAGGCGGCGGAGCGCTGAACCCGCCGGGATACTGCCCGTTCTGCAAGACCCAGAACGCGCCCGATGCCGAAGTGTGCTCCTCATGTGGCAAGAAGCTTCCACGTGCGGCGGGCGTTTCGGTTTCTGCTGCCGAGCCGCCAGCAGATGGGGTCCCGACACACTGAGCTGCGTGGTGCGCGTTCGAGTGCCAGCCAGCTTGGAGGGCAGGTGGAGCGCGGTCTCTGGAGCGGGGACATGTCCGGAATTCATGTGCAGTCTGCAATATCGCAAGTTTATCGGGGCGCATCGCGCAAAATGCGCTACAATACCTACCCGCGTTGCAAGAAGCGGCGCTCCATACGATGGGGATGTAGCTCAGCTGGGAGAGCATCACGTTCGCAACGTGGGGGCCGAGGGTTCGAATCCCTTCATCTCCACCATCGCACTTGCAAAGGGACCTTTCGAGGTCCCTTTTCTCTTTCAGGGGGATTATTGCTGGCGCACGTTGCGTTGGGCGGTTGTCCCTGGTGCGGGCAAGCTCTTCGTTATCACGACATGGGATCCACGCACGTAGCGAGGTCCTGCGCACGGTGCGCTGAACTGCCCTTGGTGCGCGCACACGAGCAAGGGTTCTGCGAAGAATCAGGCTAGAAATGCGCCGAACTCCAGTACGTGCGCGGATTCTCGCGCGGAACCAGCCCGCGTGCGCGCGCACTAGCAGGGTTTCCGTGCGGCGTTCGCAGAACCCACCTTCGTGCGCGCCCACGTGAGGGCTCCGAAGTCACGTACATAAAATGGTGTAAAAGGCGGGAAGTGAGCCAGAGGCCCGCCTTCCAAGCAGGATCGCAATCGGCAAAAACCACGGAGACTTGGAGGTCGAACATGGCTCGGATCAATATTACCCTCGATCAGGACGAGATTCTACGGCTCCTCGGGGAGGACGCCGGCGACGCCTTCCAGGCGCTGCTGCAGGAGTCGCTCGACGCGGTGCTCAGGGCGGAGTCGGCCGAGCAGCTGCGCGCCGAGCCCTACGAGCGCACCGAGGAGCGCACCGACCGGCGCAACGGCACGAGGAAGCGCCCGCTCGTCACGAGGGTCGGCACCATCGAGCTGACGGTGCCGAGGCACCGCAACGTGCCGTTCAGGACGCTCGTCTTCGACAACTACCGGCGCAGCGAGGCGGCGCTGGTCACGGCGATGGCCGAGATGGTCGTCGCCGGCGTCTCCACCGCCAAGGTCGGCCGCGTCATGACCGAGATCTGCGGGAGGTCGCCCTCCAAGCAGGCGGTCTCGGAGGCGTGCGCGGAGCTCGACGGGGCCGTGGAGGCGTTCAGGACGAGGCCCATCGAGGGGCCCAAGCCGTTCCTGATGGCCGAAGCCACCTACCTCAGGGTGCGCGTGGACCACCGCGTCGTGTCCCGCGCGCTGCTCGTCGCCATCGTGTTCACGCCCTTCGGCCGCAGGGAGGTGGTCGGCGTCGAGCTCGCCGAGGCCGAGACCGCCGAGACCTGGACGGCCTTCCTGCGCTCGCTGGTCGGCCGGGGGCTCACCGGCGTGAAGATGTTCACCTCGGACGCGCACGAGGGGCTGAGGGCGGCCCTGCGCGCCGTGCTGCCCGGCGTCCCCTGGCAGCGCTGCCAGGCGCACCTCGCGCGCAACGTCACGGACGCGGCGCCCAAGCACCTCAGGGCCGGCCTGCGCCTCGAGCTCGTGGAGATGTTCAACTGCAAGACGCTGGCCGCCGCCCGCAGGCGCCGCGACGAGATCGCCGCCGACTACGCCGAGGCGGCGCCCAGGGCCGTCGAGGCGCTCGACGCCGGGTTCGAGGACGCGATGACCGTGATGGCGCTGCCGGAGGGCATGCGCGCCTGCACGCGCACGACCAACTACCTGGAGCGCCTGAACAGGGAGATCAAGCGCCGCACGAAGGTGGTGGGCGTCTTCCCGAGCGAGGCGTCGGCGCTCAGGCTGTCCGCCGCCGTCATCGAGGAGATGGACGAGAAGTGGGCGGCGAGCCGGAAGATGTACTACTCGCCGGCCGTGGAGGAGCTCGAGGCGTGCGCCCCGAAGCTCGCCGAGATAGCGCGCGAGCAGGAGAAGATGGAGAGGGCGGCCTAGGAACGGGAGGAACGCGGTTGCGAATTTACACACAAATGTGGACTTGACCGTCTCCGATGTGCCACTTGCATCGAAGCGCCCCAAGTGGTCGCCCACGTGGAGGCCTTCGGCGCACGATGCATCGAGAGGCGTCTGGTGGTCGACCACGTACGGGGGTTCGATGCGGATTCTGGCCTGCTGCTCGCCCACGCGGCTGGTTTCGATGCGCATTCTGCACCGAAAGGCCCCAGGTGGTCGACCACGTGGCGGCCTTCGGCGCGCGCTGCATCGAAGTTGCCCAGGTGGTCGACCACGTCCCTGGGTTCGATGCGGTCATCCGCCCACGTACGGGGGTTCGATGCGGATATTGCATCGAGAGGGCCCTGGTGGTCGGCTGGTGCTCGACCACGTGGCGGGCTTCGGCGCGCGCTGCATCGAGAGGCGTCTGGTGGTCGACCACGTACGGGGGTTCGATGCGGATTCTGGCCTGCTGCTCGCCCACGCGGCTGGTTTCGATGCGCATTCTGCACCGAAAGGCCCCAGGTGGTCGACCACGTGGCGGGCTTCGGCGCGCGCTGCATCGAAGTTGCCTAGGTGGTCGACCACGTCCCTGGTTTCAGTACGAGGAGCCTGTTATATGGCGTATCCTTAGGAACGCGTTTGCAAGCCTGCGCGCTGTAGACGCAAGAAGTATCCCTTCGCGAAGAAAGAGTCTTTCGCCCATGACCGAGCACACGCACGAAAACGACGCCCTCTGGGGAGGACGTTTCGAGGATTCACCTGCCGAGTTCACGACGCGCTTTGGGGCATCGCTTCCCGTCGACAAGCGCATGTGGCGCGCCGACATCGCGGGCTCGAAGGCACACGCGACGATGCTTGCCAAGCAGGCCGTCATCTCGCAAGAGGACCGCGACGCCATCGTGGCCGGGCTCGACAAGATCGCCTCGGAAATCGAGGCGGGAAACTTCGATTTCGAGATCTCCGACGAGGACATCCACATGTCCATCGAGCGCAACCTGACCGAGGACATCGGGGCCGCTGGAGGTCGCCTCCATACCGGGCGCAGCAGAAACGACCAGGTCGCCACCGACACGCGCCTTCATTGCAAGGGCATCGCGATTGGCCTCATGCAAAAGGTGCTCGACCTGCGAGGGGCGCTGCTTGCCGTTGCCAAGCGCGAGTTCGGCGTCGTCATGCCTGGCTATACTCACATGCAGAAGGCGCAGCCGGTGCTCTTCAGCCACCACATGCTGGCCTACTATTGGATGTTCACGCGCGATTTCAAGCGCCTCAAAGCTGCGCGCGAGGCAGCCGACGTGCTCCCCCTCGGTTCGGCGGCACTCGCGGGAACGACCTACCCGCTCGACCGCGATTTCGTCGCAGAGCAGCTCGGGTTTTCCGAGGTCTCCAAGAACAGCATGGACGCCGTGAGCGACCGCGACTTCCTGCTCGACCTGGCCTATGCCTGCTCGGTGGCACAGATGCACCTGTCGCGCCTGTGCGAAGAGCTCATCTACTGGTCGAGCAACGAGTTTCGCTTCATCCGCCTTTCCGACGCCTACTCCACGGGCTCGAGCATCATGCCGCAGAAGAAGAACCCCGACTTCGCCGAGCTCATCCGCGGAAAGACCGGGCGCGTCTACGGCGACCTCATGGCGCTGCTTACGACCATGAAAGGGCTGCCGCTCGCCTACAACAAGGACATGCAGGAGGACAAGGAAGGCGTCTTCGATGCGGTCGACACGCTCTCCGATTCGCTCGTCGTCATGGCGGGAATGATCTCGACGATGCAGGTCAACGCCGATGTCATGCGGCAAGGCGCCCACGGCGGCTTTATGGCCGCAACCGATCTGGCCGATTACCTGGTCGGAAAAGGCGTGCCGTTTCGCGATGCGCACGCAATCGTCGGAAAGCTCGTGCTCGAATGTGAAAAGGAGGGCAAGACCCTGCAGGAGCTCACACCCGAAGAGCTCGCGGCAGCCGACGAGCACTTTGGGGCAGACGCGCTCGATGCCGTCGATATTGACAAGGTCGTCGCCCGCCGCACCACGGCCGGTGGCACGGGGCACGATGCCGTCAAGGTCCAGATCGACCAGGCCGAAAAACGCCAGCAAGAAGACGAAGAGACCCTCGGAAAGCTTCAGTAAGCGCTCTTTCCCAGAACACTCATGCGTGCAGTGCCGTGTTCAGGGCATCGGCATCCAGCTCCTTGCCGATGACCACGAACTTCATGGGCCCGTCATAGCTCGTGGACTGCATGTCGACGTTGCCGTACACGTACTCGTAGAGGCGCATCGCATCGTCGCTTCCGCGTAGGAACCCCTTGGCGCGCAGCACCAGGCCAGCATCCTCGCTTTCGAGTAGGTCGGTCAGCGCATCGATATCCGATGCGGCAAACGGTGCTTGCGGCATAAAGGAATGCGAGGCGATTCCATCGACTTCGTGGTGATGGTGCTCCTCTCCTTCGCCATGGTGGTGCCCGTGATCGTCTGCGGGTGCAGCGCTTACTTTTCCTGATGGAGAATACGGACGCTTGGCATAGGCTTCCTCCGCTCTCACGAGAAGCTCGAGGGCATCGACGTCATCCCAGTTCTCTGCCACAACCGGCGTTCCCGGGGACTTCTCCGCAAGCAGCTTCCGGACCGCTTCGAGCCGGCTTGCCTCGAGTTCTTGGGCATGGCTCAAGACGATGAAGCGCGCGGAGTGGAAATGCGCGTCGAATGCGGGAATGTTAAGCGGAACGAGGCGCTCGACGTTGCGCGCGTCGATGATGCTGAAGATCGCGTCGGTTTTGATGGGCACCAGCTTGGCTGTCTGATCGGAAATCTCGAGGAGGTCCTCGGGCGCTGCCATGCCCGTGGGCTCGATGATGATGCGCGCCGGATGGTAGGTGGCGACGATTTCCTTCAGGCAGTCGATGAAACCGGTGCGCAGCGTGCAGCAGATGCACCCCGAGCTGAGCGTGCGCATTTCCATGTCGCCGCTTTCGAGCAGGCTATCGTCAATCGAGACATCTCCGAACTCGTTTTCGACGAGCACCGTATCAGGCCCGCCCAGGCCTTCGGCGAGAAGCTTGTTGATGAACGTCGTCTTGCCGGCGCCGAGAAATCCCGAGACTAGCTCTATCTTCACGGGCTCGACGCTCACGGAATCCGTCATGACCTCTTCCTTTCCTGGTAGTTCAAGAGCCTAATTCCGATTTTGATGGACAACCTCACCATGGGGTCGTCGAGGTCCATCTGCCCGACGTCCCTGATGAGTTCGAGACGCTTGTTGAAGGTGTTGCGGTGCATGAACAGCGCGTTGGCCGACTTGGTTGCAGACTGGTTGTTGTCAAGGTACGTCTCGAGTGTGGCAACGAGGTTCGTCCCATTGAGCTGGTCGTAATGCGAAAGGCGCGTCAGGCCATCGGGACACAGCGTCTGCGCGATCGTGCCGTTCGTGGCAACCTGCGCGAGCCTGTCGAACAGATATTCGTCGCTCAAGAACAGGTGCGAGCTCGGGCTGGCGGAATTGCCGATGCCAATGGCCCAGCGCGCCTGACGGTAGAAGTGAATCGTGTCGAAGAAATTATGGTAGCTGTTGCTTATCCCCACCGCAGCGAGGATGCCGCTCGTCTCGAGCGCGCCCAGGATCTTTGCCGCGGTGTCCTGTCGCGTCTCGACCTCATCTTCCGGATCGCGGCTCAGCATGCTCTGGTTGACCACGAACACGATTGCGTGCTCGTGGATCGCAAAGAGCGTGTTGTCCACGAGCCGGCTGACCGCATCGGCGCAGATGGCCAGGCGCTCGTCTGAGTAACAGGGGTTTTCCGGCACGGCGACGATGCAGCAGTAGGTGTCGGTGAGCATCCAGTCCTGCCGTGCGAGTTCCGCGCGCATGCTCTGTTTGTCCAGCTCGTCCATGTTGAGCATGGCGTCGAAGTAGTGGCGCATGGAGTAGGTCATGCTCGTCAGGGTGTCGGAATTGGAGCGCAGGCTGTCGTTGAGGTGCTTGGCAAGAAACCCGAGCAGCAGCTCGTCGCGGCGGGTAAAGGGCGAGCCGATCTCATCGATGCTGATGGTTGCCACGTAGGCTCCCTGGAGAAAGATGTTCGCGCACATCGAGCGGTATCCAAAGACGGGCGGCAGGATGTAGATCCCCCTGTTCTCCTGCCCCTCGACGAGGCGGTGGTCGACGGCGTTGAGCTCGTCGATGGGCCACACGGTCTTGTCCTCGTGCTTCAGATAGCCTTTGGGCAGGTCGTAATGGCTCTCGTCCCAAACGGCGAAAACCGTCTGGAACAGCGAATCCCACATGAACAGGGGCCGCTGGAAAACGGGTTCCGAGAGCTCTCCCAGCCTTCGAATCGGGTCGTTGCGCGTGATGCTTTCCAGGAGCTTGCGTTCCCAGGTGTTGTAGAACTCGAAGCGCTCGAGAACGAGACGGGCAATCTTGAGCAGGGGAAGCGCCGGCTCGAACCAGAGGAAGTTCGCCTTGCTCTCGAGTTCTTCGTCCGTTGGCTTTCCCGTCATGAGAAACGAGGGCGAAAATGACTCGTGGACGTAGAGCTCCGGGGAGATTTGCCCAGGTTGCGCCAGGTAGAGGCAGTTGGGGCTAACCGAATCTTCGTCATCAAAGGCAACGGCGTATTCGAGCGTGCACTCCCGCGCGCTCTCGTGCAGGCTGCAGTGCGCACCCAGATCGGCAAAATCCTGGAAGAGCACCTCGAGATTCAGCTTCATGTTGAGTCGCCTCCCTGATGCATGCCGTTGGAAATGAGCGTCCATTCAGTCACTGGGTAGCAGAGAACTGCCGCTGTGGCACATGTGCGCAACCCTATGCTAGTGAGCGCCTCTCTTTCCATGGTGCATTAATTGCACATTCGTCTTCACAATCTTGGTGCACCCCCGTCATTGTGAGGGCGCCGTTTCCTTCATACAATTTTCACAGTGTCTGTACCGGCGCTGCAAGGGTGCCGGACTTGTTTCTCAATGAAGCTACAGAAGAAAGGGGAACATCATGGCAAACGACAAGGAGATCCGTGTAGTCGTAGTCGGTGCTGCGGGGGAGATGGGGAGCAACTGCGTCCGCTACTGCACCGAGCGTGGGGCGACGGTCGTGGGTGCCATCGGGCGCACGCATCACGTTGGGGACGACGCGGGCACCGTTGCCGGCATCGATCCGCTCGGCGTGACGATCGAGCCCGCCGACAAGCTCTTCGACGTCATAGACGAGGTCAAGCCGGACGTTGTCATCGAGGCGTCTTCCAACCTGAAGAACGTCGCGCCAAAGCTCGAGGGCTATGCCAAGCGCGGTGTCAACGTCGCGATGCTCGCCGAGGAGGCCTATTACTCCAAGGTGGACATGCCCGAGCTCACGGCAAAGATCGACGCGCTCGCCAAAGAGCACGGCATCACGGTCATCGGCATGGGCATGCAGGATGTGAACTGGTCGAACGAGGCGGTCGTCATGGCGGCGAACTGCCATAAGCTCGACGCGGTCTATGGCGAGAACTGGTGCATCCTCGACCATTGCGGCGCATTCGAGATCGGCCTTGTGGGCGTCAACCTGACGGAAGACGAGTTCTACGAATACCACAAGGACAACCTCTATCCGCGTAGCCCGTTCACGTTCTCCCTCTACGAGATCGCAGACGAGATGGGGCTGACGGTCATCAAGGAGGAGAACGCCAAAATCGAGCCGCTAATCGCGCGCGCCGACTACACGCCCGAGCACTGCGATGCCCACCCCGAGACGATCGCCAAGGGAAAGACCATCGGCTCTGCGCTCTGCACGACGCTTCTGACCGAAGAGGGTATCGAGCTCACCGGCAAGTTCCTCTACAGCTTTGCCCAGGACGGCCAGCCCGGCGAGCAGGTCTGGCGCTTCACCGGCGAGCCCACCTTCACGGTGACCACCGACGATCCCCGTCCCGACATCGGCACCACGACCGGCATCGTCAACCGTCTCCCAGACATCATCGCCGCGCCGGCGGGATTCTTGACGGTAGGGGACCTTCCCAAGCCGTTCTTCCATAGCCATCCGCTGCCCGAATACCTGTAGAGAGACGGGGAGGGATTTCAACCATGAGCAACAAGGCAAAAACGATCACGAAGATCTCGGTTCTGGGTATTATCGGTCTGTTCTGCACTGACTTTCTCTATATGGCAGACCTCGGGTTCTATCCCTCGTTCGGCGCCCTGATGGAGGAGTTCTACACGCCCGAGCCCGACAACATGGGCATCCTGAACTTTGCCATGACGGGCTCGCAGCTCGCGGCCATGATCGCCTCGTTCGCGGTCATCCCGCTCATGCGGCGCTTCAACAAGAAGGCACTGCTGCTCGTCGAGACGGCTATCTTCGGCGTGTTCGCGCTGTGCACGCCGCTCGTGGACAACATCGTCTGGGTCGCGACCATGCGCACCTGCTCCGGTTTCGGCTTCGGCGGTCTTCTCACCGTGGGCATTGCGCTTATCCAGCAGGTCTACCGCTCCAATCCCAAGCGCCGCGACTCCCTCGTCGGGCTGTTCAACGGCATGCTGGGTGCCGGCGGTGCCGTGAACTCTCTTATCGGCGGCTTTCTCGCTGCGATCAGCTGGGACATGGTCTACAACATCTACTGGATCGCGGTCCCCGTGTTCCTCCTCATCCTGTTCTTCGTGCCCAAGACGCCTGCTGATAGAGACGACGAGGCAGCGGTTGCCGAACAGGCAGAGCTCGAGAAGGCCAAGGAGGCAGACGAGAAGAGCTCGGGCGGCTGGAACGGGACGTTCCCCAAGGTGTTCGCAGCAATGCTCGCCTACTGCTTCGTGAACATCGTGTACCTTGCGATGGGCTCCGGCCAGATATCGCTCTATATTCCCGAGCTTGGACTCGGCGGTGCCGCCGAAGCCGGCATCTGCACGATGGCAAGCAGCATCTCTGCCATCCTGTGCGGCTTGATCTTCGCGCCGCTCTATCACAAGATGAAGCGCTTCATGCCGGTGTTCTTCTATGCGGCCATGGTCATTTCGCTAATCATCTACTCCATGCAGCCGGGTTCGCTGTTCGTGCTCGGCCTGGGCTTTTTCATCGCGGCGTTCGGGTACGCCTTCGGCCTGTCCTACTACATGGTCTACGTTTCCGAGACGGCACCGCTCACCAAGTCCTCCACGGCCATCGCCATGATCACCATCGGCATGACGCTCGGCGCCTTCCTGTCTCCCTACGTCGTCACCGCGCTGCAGAGCATCCTTGCCTGCCCGGTCGTCGATCCCGAGATGGGCTCCCTTGCGCTGGCGCCGATTTACCCGGTGCTGCTCGTGGCCATCATCATCGCGTTCGTGCTCAGCCTGATTCTCGCCATCCGCTCCAAGAAGCGCGGCGAGGTCTATGGCGCGGCCGAGCCCGAGCAGCAGGTTGCCGAGTCCGTCGAGGACACGCAGCAGGCTGTCGAGTCCGCTGAGGATGCGCAGTAGGCGCAAGGCCCCTTTAGACGAGGTCTGAAGAATTTCGGAGGTGCGCAGATTGGCCGGTTGGTCCTGCGCACCTCCTCGGCATCTTGTTTCTCATCCCATGAGGTTATTAGGAGGTAGAAGAGAAATGACGATGACTCCAAGAGAGCGTTTCATGAAGGCACTGCGCGGGGAACGCCCCGACGTGGTCCCCAACTACAACACCGACACGTGCTTCATCGACCCGATGATCATGCAAAGCGCCATGGGCCAGATGTTCGCGGCCATGGACCCCGAGACAGGCGAGCTGCCGGAAGGCTGGAAGGCGGTCGATTGCTTTGGCATCACCTGGCTTCCCGACCCTATGGCCCCGATGGTCGATGTTTCCAACCCCGCCGTCACCGATATCGAGGACTGGCGCGACCAGCTCCGCATTCCAGATTACGAGCACTACGACTGGGAGGCCGCCATCCCGACCGACAGCATGTTCATCGAAGATGACAAGGCCTCGCAGATCTTCATGCTCGGGCCGTTCATGACCTTCGTGAACGCGCTCGGCTATGAGGAGGCGTTCGTCTCGCTGTACACCGAGCAAGAGGAGTCGAAGGCGATGCTGGGCGCCATCACGGACTTTCTCACGGCGGTCGTCACCAACACGTGCAAGAACATGCGCGTGGACTCCTTCGTGCTCCACAACGACATGGCCAATCCGCAGAACATGATGATCGACCCCAAAGTGTACCGTTCGGTCATCAAGCCCTTCGACAAGCAGATCTTCGACGCGGTCGCAAAGACGAGCCCCGACACGGTGCTCGAGTACCACTGCTGCGGCTGGTGCGAGCCGGTCATCGGGGACTTCATCGACCTCGGGTGCACGGCCTGGCAGCCGGCGCAGCCCATGAACGATTTGTCCGCCATCAAGGAGAAGTACGGGGACAAGATCGTCTTCGACGGCGCCTGGGACACCATCAAGTACTTCACCGACCCCGACGTGACCGAAGAGCAGGTGCGCCAGTCGATTCGCGACCTCATCGACGAGGAGACGGCGGGCGGGCGCCCCTTTGTTTTCTGGGACGGCGGACCGTACGGAGCGGACCCCCACCTGAACAAGATCTGCGAATGGGCGGCAGACGAGGTCGAGAAATACGGCGCCACCGCCTACAGCAAGCAGGGCTACTGAACCGCGCTGAGATAAGGAAGCGAAACAGGCATGTCAGAAGATAAGAGCTATGAACCCGTGCTCATGAAGCACATTCCCGTCGTGCCCTTCGATCCCCAGGTCTTCTCCTATGCGAGCTGGGGCGAGAGCATCCCGATGACGTACACGAACTGGCGCGAGGAGACGCTTTCGTGGAAAGAGACCTGCTATATCCATGCGAACCTCTCGTGTTTCCCCGTTCTCACCATCACGGGGCCGGATGCCGTGAAGTTCGTGTCAGACATTTCGGTCAACGGGTACGGCAACTTCGAGGTGGGCCGCTGCAAGCACATGATCATGTGCACGCCCAGCGGACACGTCTTTGACCACGGTCTCGTGCTGCGCACGGCGCAGGACCAGGTGCAGACCTACGTGACGCCGTTCTACGTGATGTTCAGGGCGGAGCAGGGCGACTACGACATCGACGTCAAGATGACCGGAGACGACGAGGACCACAACTTCGTGTTCCAGCTCGCCGGTCCGCGCTCGTTGGAGATCGTCGAGAACGCGCTGCACGAGGACATCCACGACCTCAAGTTCATGCGGTTCAGATGGGGCAAGATCGCCGGGCACGATGTCCGCATCCTGCGCATGGGCATGGGTGGTTCCCTGAGCTACGAGGTCCACGGCTTCGGGTGCAGGGAGGGCATCGACGTCTACAACGAGCTGCTGCGCGTGGGGAAGCCCTACGGCATCAGGAAGATGGGCGTGAACCAGTACGAGTGCAATCACACGGAAAACGGGTTCCCCCAGGCGACGATCCACTTTCCCGCCGCGGCAACCGAGATCCCCGGCTATCTTGACTATCTGGCGAAGTTCGATTTCTATGTCGACGACGGCGGCGTCGAGCGTGCGGGGAGCATGGCAGACCAGCCGCTCGAGAACTACTACCGGAACCCCTACGAGCTGGGTTGGGGCCATATGGTCAAATTCGACCACGAATTCACGGGGCGCGAGGCGCTCGAGAAGATCGCCCAAAACCATCGCGAGATGGTGACGCTCGTCTGGAACCATGAGGACATCATGAAGGTGTTCGCCTCCTTTTTCGAGAAGGGCGAAGAACCCTATGCTGACATGCCCTTCCCCGTGGACATCTCCATCATGGGCGCGGCGGGCAACAGGTACTTCCAGGACAAGGTTCTCAAGGACGGCAAGCAGGTGGGCGTCTCGATGTGGCGCACCTACACGCTCTACTACCGCGAGACCATCTCCTTGTGCTGCATCGACCCCGACCTCGCCCAAGAGGGCACGCAGGTCGAGATCGTGTGGGGCGATGCGGGCAGCCGCCAGCTGAACATTCGCGCCACGGTGGCCCGGTTCCCGTACCTTGACCTCACGCCCAACCGCGATTTCGACATGGAGAGCATCCCGCATTACGCAGGATAGGACGGCATGAGATGCGCGGCGCCCTTCCTTGTGCGATGCGCATAGCAATAGGCAGTAACGAGGTGCAGGTCTGCGCAGGGTGACGTTTCCCGGCAGGCGAAAATATGAGGAGCAATACGGCACTGCCGCAAGAAGAGAGGAGGACGGCATGGACACGATGACTCACGCAGAGCGCATGGCAAATGCCACCGCCTGCAAGCCGGTCGACCGCACCGCCTATATCAATTTCGCATCCGAGCTTCTGGGCAAGTACGGAAACGAGGAGTTCACGGCTGGCGATATGTACACGCGTCCCGAATGGGCAATCGACCAGGTGCTCAAGGGCGCAAAGCGCATGGGCGGCGATACGATTCCCTCGTATGTGTACGGTCCGCTGTTCGAATCGGATCCCACGGGGACGTACTACCTCACGCCCGGCAAGGACCTGCCAGCCGATGAGACGTTTCAGGCCATCGAGACGAATCCCCTCAAAGAGGAGCACATCGATTTCATCCTCGAGAACGGCGTGCAGGCCTGGATGGACAAGTACGTCGTCCCCAATTTTCCCGATTGGGCCGAGGAAGGTGCCGAGGAGGGCGGCCGCATCGCCGGTCTGATGGAGCAGAAGGCCGCCGAGACGGGCGAGGGCTGGGTCAGCTTCCCCATTCCCGACTATATGGGGCCCATCTTCTACTCCATGGCACGCGGGTTCCAGGAATCGCTGATCGACGCGTACACGGAGCCCGAGACCACCAAGAAGATCGTCGATATGCTCAACGAGTGGAACCTCGAGTACACGGCGAATTTCTACAAGATGGTCGGTGCGCCGATGCCGGCAGTCTGCCCGGCGCTCGGGCGCCTCGATGACCGTACGCTCGGCCCCGATGTCTTCGACGAGGTGTTCTGGCCGTCCATCAAGCGCTGTATCGAATATGCAGACGACAAGGGCATCCCGCTCATCGCGCACGTCGATGGCTATTGGGACAAGATGCTCGACCGGCATATCGACGAGTTCACGCCGCATAACACCATCATCCAGCTCGATGGGTTCACGGACCCCTTCAAGCTCGCGCCCAAGTTCGTCGAGCGCGGCATCTGCCTGATGGGCGACATCCCTCCCATGATGCTCGTGGACAAGGACCCGCAGCCGACCTACGACCGCGTCATCAAGCTGCGCCAGTCGTTTGGAGACGGGCTGATTCTCGCCGCCGGGTGCCAGTCCCCGCCGAACACGACGTTCGAGAACATCCAGGCGTTCGTCGAGGCGGCGCGCACTCCCAACTTCTAGATGCCCCGCGATAATCGAAAATCGCTCTAGCCGCGGTGGTCCGAGGAGCCTTGGGCTCAATCGGGCCACCGTTGTTTTTTCGAGAATTTGCACCTTTCTGGACGGCAGAGCTGTCGCGGTCCCATCTCACCTGCTAGATTAGGGCTCACCGATTCGCAACCAAGAAAGAGGACTGTTTTTCGATGAGAAAGCCTGAGCTGCTCGCGCCGGCTGGCAATCGCGCCGCCTTCGAGGCGGCACTGGGCGCGGGGGCCGATGCCATCTACCTGGGCGCCGGTGCCTTCAACGCGCGGCGCAACGCGGACAACTTCACGCTCGAGGACCTGCGCGCGTCGTGCCGGGACGCGCATCTGCGCGGGTGCCGGGTCTACCTGACCGCCAACACGCTCGTCTTTCCCGGCGAGATGGGCGAGGCCATGCACACGGTCTCGACGGCGGCCGAGGCGGGCATCGATGCTGCCATCGTGCAGGACGTGGGCCTCATGTCCATGCTCGCGCGCGACCTGCCCGAGCTGCCCCTCCACACCTCCACGCAGATGAACATCCGCGACGCCAACGGCATCGAGATTGCCCGCAAGCTGGGCGCCTGCCGCGTGACGCTCGCCCGCGAGCTTTCCATCGAGAAGATCGCAGAGCTCGCCAAGCTCGGCATGGATCTCGAATGCTTCGTGCACGGAGCGCTTTGCATCTGCCAGTCGGGCCAGTGCCTGCTGAGCTCGCTTGTCGGCGGGCGCAGCGCCAACCGCGGACTGTGCGCGCAGCCCTGCCGCCTGCCCTACAAGCTCATCGATGCCAAAGGAAAGCAGGTCGCCGACCCCGGTCCCTATCTCTTAAGTCCCAAGGACCTGGCGGGCATAAGCGTTCTCGACCGGCTTGTTGCCGCAGGCGTCGCCTCGCTCAAGATCGAGGGGCGCATGAAGTCGCCCGAATACGTCTCTGCCGTGGTCGGCGCCTACCGTGAGGCGCTCGACCGGGCTTGCGAAGACCCGATGGGCTACGAGCTCCGTCCCGAGGAGACCGATGCGCTCTCCGAGGCGTTCAGCCGCGGGTTCTCGACGGCGTACCTCACCGGCGAGCGCGGCAACGCGATGATGGGCTACAAGCGCCCCAACAACCGCGGTGTTGCCGTCGGGCGCGTGGGCGGCTTCGAGAAGGGGAAGGTCAAGGTCAAGCTCTCGCAGGCACTCGAGGTCGGGGACCTGCTGCAGGTCTGGGCCTCGAAGGGAAACGTCACCTATACGGTTGCAGAGGACGACAAGCTCTCCGATAGGGCAGCGCTTCTCGCCATCAAGGGTGCTGTCTCTCCCGGAGACCGCATCTTTCGCGTGCGCTCGGCCGAGCTTTCCCGCAATGCTCGGCAGCGCACGGAAGCGGGGCTCAAGATCCCGGTCGCCTTCACGGTCACCGCCCATATCGGAAAGCCGCTTTCCATCGAGGTACGCGACATGCGCGGCCATTCGGCCTCCATCGAGGGACAGCCCGTCGAGGCGGCTCGCACCCGTGCCATCACGCGCGAGGACGTCATCGAGCACGTCGGTCGCCTGGGTTCGACGCCGTTTTCCTGCAACGAGTGGAATGTGGAGCTCGACGAGGGCGTCGGCCTCGGGTTCTCTGCGCTCCACAAGCTCCGCAGCGCCGTGTTGGCGCGCCTCGCGGAGGCGATTCTCGCAGACTACGACGCGCAGCGGGGAAACCCCGGTGTCCCCGAGCTCGATTTCTCGGGCGTCGAGGACCTCTCCGATATGAGCGCGTTTGCCACCAGCATCGACTTTGCCGACACCGACATCGCCTGCGAGCTCGGGCAGTTCGAGCCCGGTTGCACCATCGGCCCGCGGCTGTACGCCACCAACCTCGAGGCACTCCAGACCTGGGCTGCGCTTGGCGCGACCTTTGCCTGGCTGTCTCCCGAGCTCACGCTGCGCCAGATCGCACGGCTCGCGCAGGATTCGCCCATCCCGCTCGGCATCATCGTGTCCGGTCGCCAGGAGCTCATGGTGAGCGACCACTGCTTCCTCATGGCGATGGGGCCGTGCGACGAGCGCTGCGCGAGCTGCAAGCGCAGAAAAGGACAGCACTTCCTCGAGGACCGGAAGCGCTACCGGCTCCCCGTCACCACGGATCTGCAGGGGCGCGGGCACATCTACAACGCGGTGCCACTCGACACGGTGCACGCGGTACCCGACCTGCGGGCGGCGGGCGTGGCGGGCTTTGCCGTCGACGCGACGCTCATGAGCGAAAAGGAAGCGCAGGCCGAGGTCGGGCGCGTGCGCAGCGCCCTCAAGGGGACGGCCATCGAGAAGCGCGAGGGCACCACGACCGGGCACCTCTTCCGCCAAGTCAGGTAATTGCAGCGGCCTGCGAGGGCGCTGCGCCTGCCGCAGGCTTTGCGTGCTACCATACTGCCAGTTTTTATCGATTTTCAGACCGAAGGGTTGGGACGACGTGCTTTCCAGCGAAGAACAGCTTCACATCATCAAATCCGGGACGATGAACCTCATCCCCGAAGAGGACATGAAAAAGAAACTCGATCGCGGAACGCCGCTCAACATCAAGCTCGGCGTCGACCCCACGAGCCCTGACCTGCACATCGGCCATGCGGTGCCGCTCAGGAAGCTGCGCCAGTTCCAGGACCTCGGTCACAAGGTCACCCTCATCATCGGCGATGGCACAGCGCTCATCGGCGACCCGTCCGGGCGCGACACGACGCGTCCCCAGCTCACGCAAGAGCAGGTGGCGAAGAATGCCGAGACCTACATGGCACAGGCCATGAAGATCCTCGATCCCGACAAGACCGAGATCGCCCACAACAGCGACTGGATCTTGAGCCTCGACATGGCAAAGCTGCTGCAGCTGCTCTCCAACTTCACCGTCGCGCGCATCCTCGAGCGCGACGACTTCTCCAAGCGCTACCACAGCCAGACACCCATCTCGCTGCACGAGTTCATCTACCCGGTCATGCAGGCCTACGACTCGGTCATGATCAAGGCCGATGTCGAGATTGGCGGAAACGACCAGCTCTTCAACCTGCTCGCCGGCCGCGAGCTCATGGAGAAGATGGGCATGGAGCCCCAGGTCTGCCTGACCCTGCCGCTTCTCGAGGGCACTGACGGCGTCAAGAAGATGTCGAAGTCCTACGGCAACTACATCGGTCTCACCGATGAGCCTGCCGAGCAGTTCGGCAAGGTCATGAGCATCCCCGACGAGCTCATGTGCAAGTACTTCCGTCTGGGCACCCAGCTTCCCGTGGCAGAAGTCGACCAGATCGAGGCCGACTATAACGCCGGCAAGCTCGACCCCAACCAGCTCAAGCGTCGCTTGGGCCGCGAGATCGTCGCCGCCTACTACGATGAGGACGCGGCAAAGGAGGCCGAGGCCGCCTTCGACCGCCAGTTCAAGGAGCACGAAATCCCCGACGACGTCGATACCTTCGATGTCGAGCTCGTCGATGATCCTGAGAAGGGTGGCGTCTACCTGCCCAAGGTGCTCGCCGACTGCAAGCTCGTCTCCTCCAACGGCGAGGGCAGGCGCATGATCGACGGCGGCGGCGTCAAAATCGACAAGCAGCCCGTCGCGCCCAAGACTTACAACGTCCCGGCATCTCAGCTGCACGGCAAGGTCATCCAAGTCGGCAAGCGCAAGTTCGCGCGCCTGAAATGATTTTTCGCGCGGTGCCGCGCTGCCCATCTCCGAGACTTGCGCTATACTCCATATCCGCGGCTCGGGGAGTGGCGCAGTCTGGTAGCGCGCCTGCTTTGGGAGCAGGACGTCGCAGGTTCGAATCCTGTCTCCCCGACCAGATTTTCGTTCATCGTGCGCGCTGATGTGCTGCCTTTGGGATATTGCGAGCGCCTGTGTCCCCAAGTGCAGCTCAAGATGCGCTAAGATGGGCGGGCATCGCGGCGGTAGTTCAATTGGTAGAGCCCCAGCCTTCCAAGCTGGTTGTTGCGGGTTCGAGTCCCGTCCGCCGCTCCAGTGCTTTTGATTCGGGCACCCGATGCGGGTGCCCGTTTTGCTCTCTGGTCTGAGAAAGGAGCCCGTCTCATCATGAAGCGCATCGTCAGTATCCAGGACATCTCCTGCGTCGGAAAGTGCTCGCTCACCGTGGCGCTGCCCATCATCTCGGCCATGGGCGTCGAGTGCGGCATCGTGCCGACGGCGGTCCTCTCCGTCCACACCGCCTTCGACAGCTTCACGTTCGACGACCTCACCGACCAGATCGAGCCCATCAGCAAGAGCTGGAAGGAAAACGGCGTCGATTTCGATGCCATCTACACCGGCTATCTCGGGTCTTTCGAGCAACTCGAGCTCGTGAGCCAGTTCTTCGATGACCACGGGACCAAGGACAACCTGATCTTCGTCGACCCCGCCATGGCCGACAACGGCGAGCTCTACAAGGGCTTCACGCCCGAGTTCGCGCGCGCGATGGGCACGATCGTCTGCTCCAAGGCAGACATCATCGACCCTAACATCACGGAGGCCTCGTTCATGTTGGGCAAGGAGTACAAGGCCGAAGGCGACTACGACGAGGCCTACGTCAAGGACCTGCTCCAGGGGCTCGTCGGCCTCGGCGCCAAGAAGGCGGTGCTCACCGGCGTGACGCTCGAGCCCGGTACCTGCGGGGTTTATGGCTACGATTCCGAGAAAGACGAGTACTTCTCCTACTTCAACGAGCTCGTCGACGCCAAGTTCCACGGCACGGGCGACATCTTCAGCTCTACAGCGGTTGGCGCCCTCATGAACGGCAAGCCGCTCGACGAGTCGCTCGCCATTGCCGCGGACTACACGGTCGCCTGCATCAAGGAGACCATCTCGCATCCCGACCACAACTGGTACGGCGTCGACTTCGAAACCGAGGTCCCCTACCTGCTTAAGCGCCTGGGCAAATAAAGCCTCCGAGGCGCGCAATCAGGTAGTGGCCATCTGAAAGGAGCAGACATGGCACAGGTCCCTGTCATCACCGTGACCGGCTGGTCGAACTCGGGCAAGACGACGTTCTTCACGCACGTGGTCCAGATTCTCACGGAATCGGGCATCTCGGTCGGCGTCATCAAGCACCACGGCCACCGCAGCGTCGAGGTGGACACCGAGGGCAAGGACACCTGGAAGTACGAGCACGCCGGCGCCAACCCGGTCATCCTCGCCACGGACAAGCAGTATGCCGTCTACGTGACCACGCCTGAACGGGCGAGTCGCGAGGAGCTCGTGAACCGCATCGCCGATGAAGTCGAGTTCATCGTCGTCGAGGGCTTCCGGTCCGAGGCCGACGGTGCCATTGAGTTGTCGCGCAAGGCGACGGGCAAGGGCCCCAAGCTCACCCCCGAGGAGCGCATCGCGCTCATCACCGATGATGAGGAGCTGGCGGCATCCGTGCGCGCGGAGGGAAAGCCGGTCTTCGGGCTCGATGACTACGAGGCCGTCGCGCGCTACCTGTGCGAGCTCGCGGGGGTCGACCCAGCACGCGTGATAGGGGCAGGGGACTGACCTTTTCTGGTGGGCTTTGGCGTCCGAGCCTCCCCGTTGCTTGCCGACGTGCCGTTGTCATGTCGGCAACAGACGCCTGCGGCATGCTGCGGGGACACCGAATGGTGTAGTAACATCGGCAGCAAAGTATGAAGTCGGGAAAAGCAGAACAGCTGGGAGGAGCAAGCGCCTTCTCCCTGCGCGCCTTTTCTCCGGCACTGACCGTTGGATATGGTGGCCCATGGAAGATAAGTTTGGACGCAGGATAGACTATCTGCGCATCTCGCTTACAGACCGCTGCAATCTGCGCTGCATCTACTGCATGCCGGAAGAGGGCGTGCCCTGGAAATCGCATCAGGATATCTTGCGTATCGAGGAGATCGCCGAGTTCGTGCGCTATGCCGCGCAGCTCGGGGTCCGCAAGGTACGCCTCACGGGCGGTGAGCCGCTCGTGCGCAAAGGCGTTGTCGACCTCGTGCGCGACATCCACGAAACGCCCGGTATCGAGGACATCTCGCTGACTACCAACGGCGTGCTGCTGCCGCAGATGGCGCATGACCTGAAAGAGGCGGGGCTCAACCGCGTGAACATCTCGCTCGACACGCTCGACCCTGTCCAGTACACCTACGTCACGCGCCGCGGAAAGATCGACGATGTCTTTGCCGCTATCAATGCGGCGCTCGAGGTGGGCTTCGACCCTGTCAAGATCAACGCTGTCGCCGTGAGGAGCCTCGACCAGGACTTCTTCGGGTTCGCAAAGCTCTCGATCGACCGCCCGCTGCACGTGCGCTTCATCGAGTACATGCCAGTGGGGGAGAGCTCGGGTGGCACGGGCGCCGGCTGGACGGAAAAGGACGTCATCTCCGCTTCCGAGATCATCGAGATCATCAACGCCAAGGCAGAGAGCGCGGGCGTCGGCAAGCTCGCCCCCGTTTCAAAAGGCGATGAGCCCGGTGGCGGCGGCCCTGCCATCTACTACAAGTTCCCGGGTGCAAAGGGGACGGTCGGCTTTATCAGCGCGATGTCGAACCACTTTTGCGCCACGTGCAATCGCCTGCGCCTCACGGCCGATGGAAAGATCAGGCCCTGCCTATTCTCCGACCGCGAGATCGACGTGAAGGCGGCGCTGCGCGGCCCCGACCCCGAGCACGCCGTCATCGCGGATATCAAGGACGCGATCGGCATCAAACCCGACGAGCATCACGAGGAGCGCGGCACGGTGCGGCGCATGAGCCAGATTGGCGGATAGGAGCAAGATGAGCGATACGGATACCACACGCCCCGGCGGCCTTGCCGCGGGGAGGTCAGAGCACGAGCTCGCCCGCGACGGGCACCTGAGCCATGTCGATGAAAAGGGGCAGGTCCGCATGGTGGACGTCTCCGAAAAGGACGACACCAAGCGCCAGGCCATCGCGGAGGGCTGGATCTTCATGCACCCCGACACGCTCGACATGATCGTCGAGGGGCGTGCTGCCAAAGGCGACGTGCTCGCCTGCGCGCGCGTCGCCGGTATCATGGGCTGCAAGCAAACCTCGCACCTCATCCCGATGTGCCATCCGCTGCTCATCACCAAGTCGAAGTGCGAGCTCGAGCCGGTGCTCGCCGGCGAGCGCGAGGACGGGCGCGTCGGCATCCATGCCATCATGACCACCGGCGTCACGGGCAAGACCGGTATCGAGATGGAAGCGCTCACGGGCGTCAGCATCGCGCTCCTCACGGTTTACGATATGTGCAAGGCGGTCGACCGCGGCATGGAGATCTGCAACGTGCACCTGGTGCGCAAAGAGGGCGGCCGCACGGGCCTTTGGACGAGGGAGTAGCTTTCATGGACATTCGTTTTGCCATCATCACCTGCTCGACCACGCGCACGATTGCGGAAGACACGGCGGGCGCCCGCCTCGAGGAGCTCATCGAGGGACAGGGCTGGACGGTCGTCGACCACGTCGTGGTCAAAGACGATGTCGACCAGATCGCCGATGCCATCGTCGCTGCCTGCGACAAGGACGTCGACGTCGTGCTCACCTGCGGCGGAAGCGGCCTTTCGCTTGCAGATGTGACTCCCGAGGCGACGCGCAAGGTCTGCGACCGCGAGGTCCCCGGTGTTGCGGAAGCTATGCGCGCCTACTCCATGACCAAGACGCGACGTGCTATGCTCAGCCGCGCAATCTGCATGCAACGCGGCACGACGCTCGTCGTCAACCTCCCGGGCAGCAAGAAGGCCGCCGAGGAGAACTGGGAGGGCGTCTATGACCAGTTCGAGCACGTCGTCCATATGATGGCCGGTGAAGGACATGAGAAAAAAGAAGGATAGCGAATACCATACGGGCAGGCTCAATATCTCCTGCCCGCCCAGCGTCAAAGACGCAATCGCCGAGGACGCCACCGCACGCGGGCTGTCCATCAGCCAGTTCATCCTAGAGCTCTACAAGAAGAGCAAAGAGGCGGGCAGCTCGGAGCACCTCGCGCGCATCGGGCTCGA
The DNA here is from genome assembly GCA_050943615.1 of Coriobacteriales bacterium. Classification (GTDB taxonomy): domain Bacteria; phylum Actinomycetota; class Coriobacteriia; order Coriobacteriales; family QAMH01; genus CACZQA01. The sequence continues at coordinate 8,205 of JBMNPN010000009.1, read as the reverse complement.
CATGGTCGGCCTGAAGAAGCGCCTCGTCGATATCGACACGCACCTGCGCCGTTCCCTGAGTAGAAGCCAGGGCACGGTCGATCCGCAGGTGCGCGAGGACCTCATGAAACTCCAGGAGGTCGAGGCAGAAATCGATGTCGCCTTGCGCGAATGCGTCTCTGCCGTCAAACAGCTCAAGGAACAGGGCAAGTAGCTCTCCAGCGCAGGTGCTCTGCTCTTCGAGCGGGCATGCGCCTGTTTTTACTTGCCCAAACGATTCGGATTCTCACCACATGGAAGTAGCACGCACATACGGCGGCTTTGTGAAAAGGCGCCTGGAAACAGACCCCGCAAAGGCGGCCTCCCTCATCAGGTTCGGCCTGCATGCCGAGTCGTTTCGCACGGGGCATCTGCCGGACAAGGAGATGCCGAATGCCTACCGGTACCTGAACCATATGGCAATTGCCGAGGTCACCGAGGCGCTCGAGCATCCGGAAAGCTTTGTCTGGGGAAACATCTTCGCGCCCGTGGAGATCTTCCAGGCACTGGGGCTTTCCTGCGTCTCCGTCGAGTGCATGTCCTCGTACCTTTCCGGCTTCTGGATAGAGGACTCCCTCGTCGACGCCTGCGAGGCGGCGGGCTTTCCCGCGACGCTCTGCTCGTATCACAAGGCGTTTCTCGGCGCCGCCGTTGACGGGATTCTGCCAACGCCTGCCGCGGCCGTGACGACTTCGATGATCTGCGATGCGAACTTCAACACCTTTCGCGCCGTCGGCCAGATGTGCGGCGTGCCGACGGTCTTTCTCGATGTGCCCTACCGGTGGAACGAGGAGAACCGCGACTACCTTGTCGGGCAGCTCGAATCTCTCGTCTCCCGACTCGAGGCGCTCACGGAAAAGCGGCTCGACCGCGACGCGCTTTCCGAGGCGCTCGTGCGCGAGAACAAGTCCAAGGAACACTACTGGTCGTTTCTCCAGAAGCGAAAGAAGCACGCGTACCCCGAAACCCTGACGCTCAGGCTGTTCACGATCTTTGCGACGCACCTGAGCGTGGGAAGTCCCTGGGCGCTCAAGTTCTTCGAGATGCTCGACTCCGAAATCGACGAGTACCCGGCTGACGAGGCAAAGCGGATCTTCTGGGTGCATCTGACGCCCTATGCCGAGCCGAGCCTGAGCGCCGCATTCAACTACAGCGACCGCATCGGCATCGTGGCCGATGACCTGAACCTCGACTACATGGAGCCGCTCGATGCAGACCACCCGTTTGAAGCCCTTGCCAAGAAGATGATCTGCAACATCTACAACGGCGGTTTCGAGCGCAAGGTCGATGCAATCGCGCGCTACGTCCGCGAGTTCGAATGCGAGGGCGCCATCGAGTTCTGCCACTGGGGCTGCAAGCAGTCCTGCGGCGGTGTCCAGCTCATCAAGGAAAGACTCCGCGAAATCGGCGTGCCCCTGCTCGCGATCGATGGGGATGGCGTCGACAGGCGCAACAACCAGGATGGGCAGATCAAGACGCGGCTCGAGGCCTTTCTGGAGCTGCTCGACCGCGAGGAGTCCAGCGAAGGACAGGGCGATTCCCGCATCGTCCGAGAAAGCGTGTCTGCATGATCGGCTACGTCTGCAAGTACGCTCCCGTCGAGCTGATTCGCGCCTTTGGCGGAGATGCAGTCCGCATCGAGCCGCACGTCACGGGCACTGATACCGCCGACGCGCTGATGCATCCCAACCTCTGCAGTTACGCCAAGGCGGTTTTCGAGGAAGTCCGGCAGGGCGACTACGAGGCGCTCGTCTTGACCACGTGCTGCGACTCGATTCGACGGCTTGCCGATGCCGTGAATGCGCACTGTCCCGACACGCGCGTCTTCGTGCTCGATTTGCCGCGCGAATCGGGACGGGGCGCTGTCGCGCGCTATGCAAAGGAGCTCTCGCGCCTTGCAGACGAGCTCCAGCAGCTCACCGGAAGGTCTTTTGAACGCGCCTGCCTCATCGAGCTTCTCGCCGATGCGGGCAAGGGCCACGCTGCCGGCGAAGCGCCATCGGGCAAGCCCCGTGTCGGGATCGCCGGCGCGCGCCATAACACGGGCTCGCTCGAGCGCCTGCTCGAAGACGCCGGTCTCGAAGTCGCCTTCGATGCGAGCTGCGTCGGCATGCGCTCCGACGTGCGCGTCCGCGCGGCAGACCTTGCGGAGCTCGATTTCCGGGGGCTCATGGAGCGCTACGCGGCGGCCCTCCTCGAGCAGCTCCCCTGCATGCGCATGGCAGACACCTCGAAGCGCACGGAGTTCTTCGAGCGCGAACTAGCGCATGTCGACGGTCTCGTCTATCACACGGTCAAGTTCTGCGATATGTACTCGTTCGAGTACGCCGAGCTCCACGCGAAGGCCGCGGTCCCCATCCTGAAGATCGAGACGGACATGACAGCGCAGTCGAGCGGCCAGCTCAAGACGCGCATCGAGGCGTTCGCGGAATCTCTGCGCACAGAAAAGGGGAAGGCCATGCCGATATCTCAGAAACCGAAGAGCACGGGCAGCGCACGGTATGCGCTTGGCATCGATTCGGGCTCGACCTCGACGAATGCAGTGCTCGTCGATGCAAGCGGCTCCATCCTTGCCCATGCTGTGCAGCGAACGGGCGCGCGAGCGGCGGATTCGGCACGCAGGGTCTACGAGCAGGTTCTCGCTCAGGCAGGGCGCGTGGCTGAGGACATCGACGTCGTGGTCTCGACCGGATACGGGCGCGTCTCGCTCGACTTCGCTGACTTCGACATCACCGAGATCACCTGCCATGCCGCCGGTGCCCATGCGCTGGCCCCCGAGGTGCGCACCATCATCGACATCGGCGGGCAGGATTCCAAGGCCATCCGGCTCGACGAGGCAGGCGAGGTCGTGGACTTTGCCATGAACGACAAGTGCGCAGCCGGCACGGGACGCTTTCTCGAGGCGATGGCCCGCACGCTCGAGGTGCAAGTCGATGAGCTGGGAGAGCTCTCCTCCCATGCGCGCCATAAGGTCGAGATCACCTCGATGTGCACGGTCTTTGCCGAATCCGAGGTCATCTCGCTCATCGCAAAAAACGTCGAGCGCGCCGATATCGCGCAGGGCGTTCACGAGGCAATCGCCGCAAAGACGACGGCCCTGGCGCAGCGCGTCAAGCCGCAAGGGCGCTACATGATGACTGGCGGCGTCGCGCGCAACGTCGGCGTGGTCCGCGCGCTCGAGGAGCGGATCGGCGAGCCGCTCATCATCGCCGACGACCCCGATATCGTCGGAGCCTACGGAGCCGCGTTGCTCGGCCTCAGAAAGCTGATGGGGGACTAGTCGCGTCTTCTTTCGACTTTTCTGCAGCAAGGCGCTTCCAAACGCTACAATACGGTGCGCGCGCCATTAGCTCAGCTGGATAGAGCACCGGACTTCTAATCCGACGGTCGAGGGTTCGAATCCCCCATGGCGCACCATATAAAAGCACAGGCCAGGCGCCCGAAAGCGTCTGGCCTGCTTCATGTTCTTCCCTGTTTTCGCGCGTGCCCTTACTTGTAGCTGCGCTCGAACATACCGAGCACGTCGTCGTCGCCAAGCTTTACCGGGTCGGCATCGTTGTTGCCGCCCCAGACCTCGCGGTACTTCTTGACGACGCCCGGCAGCTCCTCGCGGGTGATCCCGTAGTCGCTCATCTTGAGGTCCTTGCAGCCGACGGACTCGATGAGTTCGTCGAGGGCGTCGATGAAGTCCTTGCCGGACTTCGCGTTGGGCTTTCCCATGACGCGCGCCATCTTGACCATGCCGTCCGTCCCCGCATCTCGCTCGGCAAAGAAGTCGAAGTACTCGTGCGAGATCATGGTGAGGCCGGCGCCGTGGACCAGGTTGGGGTGCGCGCTTCCCAGTGCGTGCTCCATGGTGTGCTCGGACGTGCAGAGCATGTAGACGCCCGCGAGCGTGTTGGCGATGGCCATGCCGTTTCGGGCTTCCTTGTCAGAACCGTCCTTGACCGCACGGGCCAGGTACTTGTGCACGAGCTCGATTGCCTTGAGCGCGAACATCTCGCCGACGGCATGCTCGTTGACGTTGATCATGGACTCGGCGGCGTGAAAGAACGTGTCCATTCCCTGCCAGGCCGTGTAGTCTTGCGGGACGCTCATCATGAGGTCGGAGTCGACGACGGAGATCTGCGGGTACATCGAGAGGTACCCCGTCTTCTCCTGCTTCTCGTCATTGCTGATGACCGACCACATGTCGGCTTCAGAGCCCGTGCCGGCATCGCTCGTGACGCAGATGAGCGGAAGCGGCGCGTTTCCAAACTCCTTCTTGCCGCCCGTTGCGCTCGGTGCGTAGTCCCAGCAGGTTCCGCCGTTGGTCGCGACGCACGCAGCAGCCTTGGCGGCGTCCATGACAGAACCGCCGCCGAGCGCGATGACGTGGTCGCAGCCCTCGTCTTTGATGAGCTTCACTGCCTCGTCGACGTTCTTGTCGGTGGGGTTCGGGCGCACCTGGTCGTAGAGGACGTGTGCGACCCCCGCCGCGTCGAGCTCGGCATAAAGTGCGTCGAGCTGTCCTTCGCGCTTCATGGCGCCACCGTTGCTGATGAGCACGAGGGCCTTCTTGCCAAGCGCGCTCTCCTCGTGCAGCTGCTTGAGCGAGCCGGGGCCGAACAGGATGCGCGTGGGAATGTCGAATACAAAGCGATCGATCATGGCGTTTCTCCTTTTTCTGTTCCCGGCCCGGGCATCTCGTCCAACCCGGGAACCTCTTCGGGATACCTTGCTCTAGGAAACATATGCCGGCTTGCGCTCTTTCACAGCGCCCGAGCTTAAGCTTTACTATGTTATTTGTTCATGTTCTTCCGAGCGAAGGCCTTCGGTGAGCATGGGGGCTGACACGTTAAAGATGTCCTGCAAACCAATGTTGACATAAGGATTTCCCACGTTCGAAAACTGCCGCCGCCAATCAAACGGCTCGGCAATCGCACGTCGTCTCCAAACATGCTCCAAGCGAGCATGCTAAACTACCGCTCTAGTCAACAGAGAGGTAGCAATGGATTCACGTGAGCTCATCGTCGTCAACGGTGGAAATCCCATTTCCGGGACGGTTCAGATTGGCGGCGCGAAAAACTCTGCGCTCAAGCTCATGGCGGCCTGCGTCATGGCGGGCGGGGAGTCCCGTATAGACAATGTCCCCCTGATTTCAGATGTCGAGGTGATGGAAGAGGTCCTCGAGACCCTCGGTGCCAAGGTCACGAAAGGCCCCGAACGAGGCGAAGACGAGCACACGCTGTTCATCGACACCTCGAACCTCACCTCGTACGAGACCCCGTATCATCTCGTGGCCAAGATGCGCGCCTCGATTTCGATTCTAGGTCCGCTCATCACACGCTTCGGCCGCGCGCACGTCGCCATGCCCGGTGGCTGTCAAATCGGCGCCCGCAAGCTCGACATGCACATCTCGAGTCTCGAGGCGCTCGGCGTGCAGTTCGACATCGACCACGGCTTTATCGAGGCGACAACGCCGGATGGGCTGAAGGGCGCCGACGTGCTCCTCGAGTTCCCGAGTGTCGGTGCGACGGAAAACCTCATGATGGCCTCGGTCTGCGCCGAGGGCGACACGCGCATCCGCAATGCCGCCTGCGAACCCGAGATCGCGGACCTCTGCCATTTCCTCATTGGCATGGGCGCCCAGATCGAGGGCGTCGGCACGCCGAACCTCGTCATCCATGGGGTCGACGAGCTGCATCCGACCGAGCACACCACGGTCGGCGACCGCATCGAGGCGGGAACCTTCCTCGTCGCCGGTGCGCTCATGGGCGGGCCGGTCACGGTCGAGGGCGTCGACCCCGACAACCTCGCGCTCGCGCTGAAGAAACTGCAGCAGATGGGATGCGAGCTGCTCAGCACCGAAAATTCCATCACCGTTGAGCGCCATACCCCGCTTCTTCCCGTCGACATCCAGACGCTGCCGCATCCAGGCTTCCCAACCGACCTGCAGGCGCAGTTCATGGTGCTGGCATCACTTGCCGCAGGGGACTCCATCATCACCGAAAACGTCTTCGAGAACCGCTTCATGTTCGCCGCCGAGCTCTCGCGGCTCGGCGCCGACATCCGCATCGATGGGCACCACGCGCTCATCTCGGGCGTCGAAAAGCTCTCGGGTGCTCCGGTCAACTCGACGGACCTGCGCGGAGGCGCCGCGCTCGTCCTGGCGGGTCTTGCCGCGGAAGGGCGCACGCTCGTCGACAGCATCTACCACATCGACCGTGGTTACGAGGACTACGTGGGAAAGCTCCGCTCCCTCGGTGCTGATGTGGCACGCGTCGATATCGATGCGCTCTCCTGAGAAATCGTGCCATCGAGGAAACGATAGGGTCTATGTCCAGAAAGAACCGGTACCACAGCGGACTCGATATCAGCGGGGTCGGCAAGAGCTCGATCAAGCTTCCCGGCGGGGACTTCAAGAGCCATAACGGTCTCCCCATAGGGGATTCCCGTCCCCAGCGCGGCGCTTCCGCCTCCGCGCACCGCAAGGCCCCGCGCCGAAAGGGCGACTACGTCGGATCGGCTGCCGAGGCGCGCGTTCCGCGCAAGACGGTGGCGATCATCGTGGCGGTCGTCGTGGGCGCGCTCGCGCTGGCAATCGCAGTCGGCGTGCTGGTCTATCAGCAGACGGTGAGAAACGCGCTCAAATCGGATATCGACACGAATGCCCTTTCCTCGGTGCTGACGGCCCCCGATTCTTCCGATGCCGACCAGTGGGCGGTGCTCGTGAAGACCGATGCCGCCTCGGCGGAATCGGGGCGTGGCGCGGTTTCTTACCTCGCCGCCGTCTACTTCGACACGGACAACAAAAGCGTCACCTTCCTCTGGATACCCACGGACACACGCGTCTATATCGACGGCTATGGATATCACCAGATAAAGGACGCATTCGACCTCGAGGGGGAGACGGGAATCGTCTCTTGCGTCGAGAAGGTGGCGGGAATCGATGCTTCCCACTACATCGAGTTCAACGATGCGGGCCTCACGAGATTCGAGGAAAGCCTCGGCTCAATTGGAATCGATGCGAGTTCGGCATCGCGCGACCAGCTGACCTCCGCTATCTGCAAGCGCATCTTCGGGTCGAGCTCAGAGCAGCTCTCCGAGGTGAGCTCTTCCTTTGTCAACTGCGCGGCAACCGACGTGTCCGCCTCCGACTTGGCCACGCTGTTCGGCCAGCTCCAGGGCATGGACACGGAGTCCGACCTCTACCAGCAAGACGCTCCCTCCAGCTCCGAGGTTCAAGATGGGGTCACGTACTCTATTCTCGATACGGACTCCTGGAACACGATCGTCAAGCGGACGGAAAGCGGGCTTTCTCCTGTTGCGACAAAAAAGGAGCTCAGCACGTACCGTTCCATGCGCAACTCCAACACGGTCGACATCTGGAACGGGGTCGGCGTCTCGGGCGTGGCAAACGATTGCAAGACCGAACTCGAGAAACTCGGCTGGACCGTTGGCGAATGCGGGAACGCCGCACAGTTCGTCTACAGCGAGACGCTCGTCGTCTACAACGATGCAAGCGACAAGGACCTCGCCGATCTCCTCGTCTCCGACCTTGGCCAGGGGAGGGCCGTGCTGAGCGGGGGACGCTACAGCTTTTCGGGGTCCATCCTCGTCGTGATCGGCAAGGACTACAAGCCCTATTAGCGTGGGCTGTTCGGGATACGCACCTGTGCCAGAGATGCACACTCAAAAAAGTTCGAAAAATCGCTTGACACAACCGTTCTGTCTGCTAAAGTAATGTCTCGCGCCGCACGAGGGGTTCACACTCCGAAGCTGCGGGGCAGGGCAGGGCAAACAGGCGTTTGACCTGCTGCGAACCTTGAGAACCGAATACTGTTCTGTATGACAATGACAAGTGATATGTGCCAACGAATTCTTTGATTAATTCGCATGCCCGAGGTCCCCAACCAAGAATTTTCCTTGCTTGGTGAAACCTCGGAAATCTTTCGAAAATTTCTTAGAAGAGACGCTTCACAACTTTTCAGTGGAGCGCATCCGGACGGCCCGATCGAGAGATGCGGGCCAATCTATTCCGGATCTTTCACTTCGGAAAAAGCACTTCTCGCGAGTGCATTTTGAACGGAGAGTTTGATCCTGGCTCAGGATGAACGCTGGCGGCGTGCTTAACACATGCAAGTCGAACGAGAAAGCCGCTTCGGCGGCGAGTAGAGTGGCGAACGGGTGAGTAACACGTGAACA
>JBMNPN010000008.1:0-46665 GCA_050943615.1 Coriobacteriales bacterium | reverse complement strand
CCCTGGGGCGACTTTGCGAAGCAGATTGCGAAAGGCCCGCCCGCGGTTTTGCGAGGACTGTTTGAGCGCACGAAGTGCGCGAGTTCCGCAGCAGCGGGCGGGCCTTTCGCAATCGGGTGCAGAGCATGAGCACAAGGGAAGACCCCGTGCCCCAAGCCGGGCGCCCAACTAATGCGGAAAACTCACTCTTCAAGCAGGTCTTCGATGAATCCGGCTCGGTAGTTCTTGAAGACCACTTCGCCTGTTTCTTGCGTTGCATCGAGGTCGACGTCTGCCTTGATGCCGAAATCGCGGTCATCGTCTGAGTCCTTGAAGATCTGGTGGACATGCCAGACGTGATCGTCTTTCTCGTCGGAGTCATCGATAGTGAGATAGGCCCAGGAACGGGCGTCGGCGTCGAGGATGATAGCCTCGTGTGCTTCGTAGAAGTTGTCGAGCTCCTGCTTCCAGCGACGTTGGGGAAAGCCCCAGTCGGCATCTGCCTCGCCGAGAGACTTGTCGTCGTCGAAGGCTGCCCAGCGCACGCGTGTGAACAGGGCGTTTCTGACCAGCACGGTGACGGCCCTGACGTCTTTCACGACCGCGTTCACGATTTCGGGTGGGGCGGCTTCCGCTTCCTCTCCGGCACTCTCCCATTCGTCGAGCAAGCTGGAGTCGATGGAGCGCACCACCATGCCGAGCCAGGAGACGATGTCTTCGAGTTGGTCGTTTCGCTTCTCGAGCGGGACCGTGCGGGAGAGAACGCGGTAGGCATCGCTCAGGTAGCGCAGCAGCGTGCCTTCCGATCGAGCGATGCCGTAGCTCTGAACATAGCCATTGAAGTTCGCAGCGGATTCGACCATGTCGCGCACGACCGATTTCGGACGAAGGTAGAAATCATTGGCCCAGGGAACTTCTTGGCAGTAGCTTTCGAACGCGGGGACAAGCAGGTCCTCGAGGGGTTTGGGGTAGTCGACTTCCTGTATTCTCTCAATGCGCTCGTCGTAGTCGATGCCATCTGCCTTCATCTCTGCCATCGCCTTGTCGCGTGCCTGCTTTCGCTGCGCCTTCAGGACCTGTGCGGGGTTCTCAAGCGTCGACTCTGCCATCGAGATGACATCGAGGGCATAGGTCTCGCTTTCCGGGTCGAGCAATTCGAGCGCCGCGAGCAAAAACGGGGACAGCGGTTGGTCGAGCGCAAAGTTGTCAGGCAGCTCCACGGTCGTTTCATACGATGGCGTGCCGTCCGGGCCCTCGGTTTTCACCGCGACGCCCGCGTCGATGAGGGTGCGGAAAATCTCATTACAGCGCTGCTTGAGCTCCGCTTTCTCGGGAGCAGGTTGCATGGAGGAATCGATCAGCTCGAAGAGCCGTGCATGGGCATCTCCTCCGCGAGAGACTTCGGAGAGCACCATGGAGTGTGTTATGGAGAGCCGCGGCGTCAGAGCCTCGGGGACAGATTCGATGAGGTGCTTGAAATGGCCCTCGTTCCAGGTCACCTCGCCCTTCTCGGGCTTTTTCTTCTTGATCTTCTTGAGCTTTTTGGGGTCTCCTGCCGCCTTGGTCATAGCGTGCGCGTTCTCGATCTCGAACTCGGGAGCCTCGCAGAGGACGAGGCCTGCCGTGTCGAAGCCGGCGCGTCCCGCCCTGCCCGCAATCTGATGGAACTCGCGAGCGCGCAGGCGGCGCATGCGCTTGCCGTCGAATTTCGCAAGAGCGGTGAGGACGACGGTATGGATGGGGACGTTGATGCCGACACCGAGCGTGTCGGTGCCGCAGATGACGGGCAAAAGCCCCTGCTGCGCGAGCTTTTCAACGAGTAGGCGATAGCGCGGGAGCATCCCTGCATGGTGAACGCCGACCCCGCATTCAAGCAGGTGGCGCAGGGTCTTTCCGAAGGGCGTGGAGAACTTCGTGCCCTTGACGGCCTCCTTGATCTTCTTGCGCTGCTCTTTGTCCGTGACGCCATAGCTCGCAAGGTGCTGGGCGGTCGTGACGGCAGCCGCCTGCGAGAAGTGCACCAGGTAGAGCGGCGCATCGCCTTCCCGCAAGGCGAGTTCGACGGTAGCCTCGACAGCGGTTTTCACATACTCGTAGGAGAGGGGCACGGGACGCTCTGCATTGTCGACGATGTCGACATCGCGACCCGTTTGGCGTGAGAGCATCTCTGATATTGCCGTCATGTCCCCAAGTGTTGCGCTCATGAGCAGAAACTGCGTCTTCTTGAGGATGAGCAGCGGCACCTGCCAGGCCCAACCACGGTCGCTTTCCCCAAAGTAGTGGAACTCGTCCATGGCAACGCTTGCGACGTCGGCATCTTCACCCTCGCGAAGAGCCTCGTTGGCAAGAATTTCCTCGGTGCAACAGATGATGGGCGCATCTGAGTTGATGGACGTGTCGCCAGTGATCATGCCGACGCGCTCGCGCCCAAAGTACTCGACAAGCGAGAAGAACTTCTCGCTCACCAGCGCTTTTATCGGCGCCGTGTAGATGCTGCGCTCATCGCGGCAAAGCGCCTTGAAATGGAGCGCAAGCGCGACGAGCGATTTACCCGACCCCGTCGGAGTGCCCAAGATCACGTGGTCGCCGACCATGAGGTCCATGGTGGCGTCTTCCTGATGCGGCCACAGCTCGATTCCGCGCTCGAGGCACCATTCAATGAACGCCTCGAGAATCTCGTCGTCGGTGGCATCTCCCCTGTCCCAGAAATCATCGGCAAGACGGCCAAGCGAGCCGAACGAGGAGGCATCTTCGTCGGCGACGTCCTGATCAGCGTACTCATTTGCCGTCTGGTCCTGCTTCGTGTCCTTATCTGAACCGAGCTCGTCGGTCATCTTGCAGCCATCCTTCGCATCTGTCTTGAGCTGGTGAACTTATAGCAGCATGACTTTAGACTACACATACAACAATAGAGAATGCGATAGGAATCCGGAAATCGGCGTAAGTGACCAGCTCGCGCACCGAAATGCCGCTTGGTAAACGGTGAGCGGAGGCCAACACCAGGGATATAGCAGAGTTTCGGGGCGCGCCTCTACTGCGAATTATGGAGGCGTCTAATCGTTGACGCCGGTCAGAGAGTTCATGATCGCGCTCACGATGCTCACGATCAGAGCCGCGATGAGAGCCGAGCCAAACGACGAGATGACGATTCCCGTGGAGAAGAGGTTCGTCGAGAGCCAGCCCGCGAACATGAGAAGCGCTGCGTTCACGAAGAAATAGAACAGGCCCAGAGTAATCACCGTGATGGGCAGGCTCAGCAGCTGCATGAGTGGCTTTATAGAGACATTGATGAGCGCGAGGATGAGCCCTGTGGCGATGAACGGCAGCCAGTCGCCGCCGACCGCGGTGACACCCGGGACGATCCAGGCGGCAACGGCGATGCCCACAAAGCAGCCAAGCCAACGTAAGAGAAACTTCATAGTTCATCGCCTCCATCTGTTCACAGTCAATACTTTTAAGATGCTGCAGTTTACCTGCTTGGACACGCAACCGCAGCATCCGTTGCACAGCTGTAGCTATTGGCGGGAACGCACGTGCAGGATGCAGAAAGCCGACCCAATAACATGCAAATGTCGCAGACTGGAATTCGCGACCTGCGGGAATGCCGAGCGCATGAGAAGATTTGCGTGTTTTCCCTGTCGAAAAAGCCAGACGTGCAGAAGATGTGCGAAAGAAAACCGAAAAGCGCCTCTCAGGTCGAGCCGTAGCCCATCTCGCGAAGCTGTTCCTCGTCCATACCAAAGTAGTGCCCGACCTCGTGGACGACGGTACGACGCACGTTTTCGAAGAGCTGCTCGCGGGAATTGGCAACGCGCTGATGCGGCCCCTGAAAGACGGTGATGACATCCGGAACGGCACTCCCCGCCCCATAGTACGCGCCGCGTCTGGTGCGTGCCACGCCGGAGTACAGTCCCAAGAGCTCGCGGTGCAGCGAATCCCCACGATCTATCAGGGCAAGTTGCGAGGCGTTGGGCTCATCTTGCGCAACGAAGACGACGTTCTCGATATCGCGCCTGAACCTTTCGGGGATGGACTCGATACCCTTTGATATCGCCTCTTCGAACTCCTCGTCGCTTACCTCGAACATCTCGCCTCCCTCATGCGTATCCCATCTCTTCTATCTGCTCTTCGGTCATGCCGAAGTAATGCCCCACCTCGTGCACGACCGTCTTGCGGATCTCCTCGAGTATCTCATCGCGCCCGCCTTCGAGGCGCTCGTGAGGTCCCTTGAAGATGGTGATGGTATCAGGATAATCGTCAAGCCCGCCATAGCCCGAGCCGCGCTCGGAGAGATTCACGCCATCGTAGAGGCCGAGAAGGTCGCTTCCCCCAGGCGAAAAGCACCCGTCTTGACGCTCGAGCTGCCAGTCCTCGGGTTCGTCTTCCGCCAGAAAGACAACGTTTTCGAGGTCATCGACGAAACGCTCGGGGATAGAGTCGATTGCATCCTCTATCGCCCGCTCGAACTCCTCTTCGGAAAGCTCATACATTAGCCGTCTCCTCGCCTTCCCCCTCCACAAGTCCAAGGTCGACCAAGGCTCCCCGAATCGAACAGAGCACTGCAAAGTCGGCGTTTTCGAGAATCCCGCTTTGCGAAAGCGGCAAGAAGCGCGTCACATCTACAAGATCTGCCCCTTGGGCTAGGGAGACCCGCCATGTGTCCTCCCCTGCTTCTCGATAGGCAAGAAGTGTGAATCCGGCAAGTGCATCGAATCCCTTGTCTATGCCGAGAGCGCGATACCAGCCCGGGACATCGGAAACCCCATATTCGGAAAGGAAGCACTTGAGATCGCCCGCAGGATCGAAGGGGTAAGACGGGATGTAAAAGCCATGGCTTCTGCCGACATGAACGAAATAGCGGTCGGCGCGCCCCACGATCAGGCGCTCGTCCAGTGTATCGGCAAGCGGAGCAAGCACGGCGAGCAATTCAGAGCGACGCTCGTCTTGCCCAAGATCGGAAGGGCGCATGAGGTTTCGTATCTGCGCCTCAACCGAGCTCTCGATTCCGAAAAGCGTCTTTTTCGAGGCAACCGCATGCGGCGTCTTGCCCTGCGCCTCCGCGCCGAGCACCTCCTGGATGCGCTTCCACTTCGCGTCTTCTAGCATGCCGTCATCCATCATGGCCCTATTCTCTCACGCAGCGCGTTAGGTGAACAGTTTCCAAAGCATCGGAGATGGTCTGTACGCAGAGCTCGGTTCCCAAACGGCTCGGATGCATGCCATCGGCTCGGTAGAGCAAGTCCGGTTCCTGCGCCTGGAAGAACGCCGTTCCGACATCCGCGAGCACAGCTCCGTTCTCTCGTGCCGCCGCAGCGTAGGCCTCATGGAGCGCCGCATGCATCTCAGCTCGGGAAAGCCCCAGCTTCTCAAGTCGCGGGCAATCGTCCCGAAAGGCCCACGTCGCAAAGAGCACGGGGGCGGCTCCGGCACTTCTACATGCCTCGCACAGCTGCCCGACGCTCTCCGAAAAGCGCAGAGGGGACGTGATGGGTCCGGTACTCATCTCCTGCATGACCACGATGTCGGGCCATCTCCTCTCGAGGAGCGCACCTGTCTTCTTGCCGTTGGAGGTGGCGGGATTGAGATGCTCGGCAAGGCGCGCCCCACCGCGTACATGCGCCACGACTGCCACTCCAGTCGCCTCTGCGAGCAATGATGGCATATCGTTGGCCGAGGTGAAGCTGTTTCCGAGCATGAGAACATGGCAGTTGCCCATATCACCTGCAATGCGTTCTGCAGACATTTCCGGCATCCTTTCCGCATCGGCAAAGACAGGTCTTGAAACGCTGCTACCTTGACTTCGGGCAATGCTTCTCGAATAAAGCCAAAGCTTATATCGTACCGTCTTGTTCACCTTAATCCAAATGAAATTTTACCTTTATCCCCATATGTCACATCTATGTCACATTCCGATGACGTGAGTGTGACATTGACCCCTTACCTTTAACGGCGACACGAATGTTGGCGCATGGGCGCGAGGAACGCCTATCTCTCACAGGAATGGGGAAGTAACAAGAAATGGATCCTGTAACCGTCGTGGTCGTCGTAATGGTCATCGTCACAGCCCTGACCTTTGACTTCACAAATGGCTTCCACGACACGGCAAACGCGATGGCAACGTCCATTGCAACGGGCGCACTCAAGCCCAAGACGGCAGTCATCGCCGCCGGAACGCTCAATCTCGTCGGCGCGTTTCTCTCGACCGAGGTCGCAAAGACCATCTCAGGCGGCATCATCAACGAAGCGCAGGTTTCCATCGGTGCCGAGTTCATCTTCGCCGGCCTGGTTGGCGCCATCATCTGGAACCTCATCACCTGGTTGGTCGGCCTGCCCTCTTCCTCTTCTCACGCACTTATGGGCGGCCTTGTGGGCGCCGTCATCGTCGGCGCAGGCGTCGAGGGCGTGAACTTCGTCGCGCTCCTCAACAAGATTCTCATCCCTGCGATCATCTCCCCGATCATCGCGGGCTTTGCCTCGTTTCTGGCAATCAAGCTCATCTACTTCATAGTCAAAGGCTTAGACGAGCACGTCGTGACCGACGGGTTCAAGCACGGGCAGACCATCACTGCCTGCCTCGTGGCGCTTTCCCATGGCACCAACGACGCGCAGAAGACGATGGGCATCATCACCTTGACGCTCATCTCCGTCGGCGCCCAGGCTTCCGGCACCGGCCCGCAGATCTGGGTCATTGCGCTATGTGGCTCCGCCATCGCCCTTGGAACCTACACCGGCGGTTGGCGCGTCATCCGCACGTTGGGCAAGGGCCTCACCGAGATCACGACCCCGCAGGGCTTTGCCGCCGAGGTCAGCTCTGCCACGGCAATCCTTGTCTCCTCTCACCTCGGGTTCGCACTTTCCACCACGCAGGTCTGCTCGGGTTCGATCATCGGTGTCGGGCTGGGCAAAGCGGGGTCCAAGGTCAACTGGCACGTTGCCTTGCAGATGGTTGTCGCCTGGCTCATCACCTTCCCGGCTGCCGCCTGCATGGGAGCACTTGCCTGCCTGCTCACCCGCACGGGCCTTGCCGGCACGATTGCAGCGGCCGTCATCCTCATCATCGCCGCCGGCATCATCGTCTGGCTCTCCAAGCGCAATCCCATCAATGCGAAAAACGTCAACGACAGCGGCGAGGTGCGCGTGAGGGCGACAAAGCCCGACGACACCAACAACACCTCGGCGATGGCCGCGTAGGAAAGGATATAAGAGCATGCAAGAAGTACTCAGTTTCGTCCTCGTTCTCGCAGCGAGCGTCTGCATCGCCTGCTGCATCGGCGGACTGTATGCAAGCGGCCTGCGTCTGTGGACCAACGGCATGACCGACACGAACTCGAGCAATATCTGGTATCGCATCGGCGCCTGCGTCTGCTTTGCCCTGTGCGTCATCATCGTGCTCGCCGCGCTGTGGCTGATCATTCCGTTCTTCCATTAACGAATCACAGCTCCGATCAGGACGATAAAGCTTAGATAATACAGGCAATATTACCTTGAAAAGGGGATGGCAATTTTTGTGCCATCCCCTTTTTCAGTTACATGTATGCAGATGCATATCTAGGGATTTCGACACAAACACAATATTGTTTGCAAGCCGAAAAGAGCGCACCATTCACATTTTCTGAGCCACATCGTGTGAGATATGTTACTTCGCATCTCCCATAATATGACGCGGGCAAACAAAGAACCGCTGCATTTACCTGCGCTGTTTTCCCGGTATCTGAGCTTCTCGCAGATACCGACATCGCGAAAGGCGCTCTGAATGCAGTGGCAACATTGCACCGCCCTATTTGGTCGTGACACGAGAGAAGGAAGGCACGAACATGGCACGTTTCACTATTCCCCGCGACGTCTACTTTGGCTCTGGAGCCCTCGAGAACCTCAAGAACCTCAAGGGCAAGAAGGCCATCATCTGCGTTGGCGGCGGCTCCATGCGCCGCGGAGGCTTTCTGCAGCGCGCAGAGGACTACCTCAAGGAGGCGGGTTTCGAGGTCAAGCTCTTCGAGGGCATCGAGAGCGACCCGAGCGTCGAGACCGTAATGAAGGGTGCCAAGGTCATGGAGGAGTTCGGCCCGGACTGGATCGTCGCCATGGGCGGCGGCTCCCCGATCGATGCGGCCAAGGCGATGTGGATCAAGTACGAGTACCCCGACATCACCTTCGAGGACATGTGCAAGGTCTTCCAGCTCCCCGAGCTGCGCCATAAGGCCCACTTCTGCGCCATCTCCTCGACGTCCGGCACGGGCACCGAGGTCACGGCGTTCTCCATCGTGACCGACTACGACAAGGGCATCAAGTTCCCGATCGCCGATTTCGAGATCACTCCCGACGTCGCCATCGTCGACTCCGACCTCGTGAAGACCCTGCCGGTCAAGCTCGTCGCCTTCACCGGCATGGACGCTCTCACGCATGCAATCGAGGCGTACGTCTCCACATCTGCAAGCGCCTACACCGATGCACTCGCCATCCATGCCGCCAAGCAGATCAAGGCAAACCTCGTCAAGTCCTACAACGAGGACATGGACGCACGCGCGGCAATGCACGATGCGCAGTGCATGGCGGGCATGGCGTTCTCGGTCGCCTCGCTGGGCATCGTCCATTCGATGGCGCACAAGACCGGCGCCGCCTACGCCGACCAGGGTGCCCACATCATCCACGGCGCGGCAAACGCCATGTACCTGCCCAAGGTCATCGCCTACAACGCCAAGGACGACCGCGCGCTCAAGCGCTATGGAGAGTTCGCCGACGAGCTCAAACTCGGCGGCAGCACCGATGCCGACAAGGTCGACAAGATGATCGAGTTCGTCCGCCAGTTGAGCACCGACATGAACGTGCCGCACGGCATCCACGAGTATGGCCTCAAAGGAGAGATCGCCGACCCCGGTTTCGTTTCCGAGGATATCTTCAACGAGCGTCTCCACGACGTCGCGGCAAACGCCCTGCTCGATGCCTGCACGCTCACCAATCCGAGAAAGCCCACGCAGGAGGATATGGAAAAGCTCCTGCAGGCAAGCTACCACGACACCGACGTCGACTTCTAAACTCGAAAAGGCAGCATCTGCCACAGCGTAGCTGCTGAAATCGAGAGGACCCGCAATTCATGTTTGAACTGTGGGTCCTTTTCTTATGCGCAAAGCACGATCTGAACGCGGTAAAACGCTAACGCAATCGCCCCGTTTACTGGTGATAGGTCTCCAGGAACTCGGCGATTTTCCCGACGCCCTCTTTCAGCACTTCCACGCGCGGTAGAAAGACGATGCGGAAATGGTCGGGCTCGTGCCAGTTGAAGCCGGAGCCTTGGACGATGAGGACCTTCTTGCGCTTGAGAAGATCGAGCGCGAACTGCACGTCGTCGGTGATGCCGAACTTCTTGACGTCGAGCTTGGGAAAGATGTAGAAACCGGCTTTGGGCTTGACCGCGGTGACTCCGTCGATGGCATTGAGCGCCTCGTAGACATAGTTGCGCTGCTCGTAGACGCGGCCGCCGGGCCTGACGTAGTCCTTCACGCTCTGGTGCCCCCATAGCGCCGTCTGGATAATGGACTGCGCCGGCACATTGGAGCAAAGCCGCATGTTGGAGAGCATGTTGATGCCCTCGATGTAGTCCTGTCCGATATCGAGGTTGCCGGAAAGGATCATCCAGCCCACGCGGTAGCCCGCGATCATGTGGGACTTGGAAAGCCCGCTGAAGGTGACGCAGAACAGGTCGGGTGCAAGCGAGGCAATAGATATGTGCTCGGCGTCGTCCATGACGAGGCGGTCGTAGATCTCATCGGAAAAGATCATGAGCTGGTTTTCGCGGGCGATCTCGACGATCTGCTCGAGAACCTCCTTTGGGTAAAGGGCGCCCGTGGGGTTGTTGGGGTTGATGATGACGATGGCCTTGGTGCGCGGCGAGACCTTCTTTCTGATGTCGTCGATATCGGGGTACCACTCAGCCTGCTCGTCGCAGATGTAGTGGACGGGATGTCCGCCCGCGAGCGTGGCGCACGCCGTCCAGAGCGGATAGTCCGGCGAGGGAATCAGGATCTCATCGCCGTCATCGAGCAGCGCCGACATGGAGAGGTTGATGAGCTCGGAGACGCCGTTTCCCGTGTAGATGTGGTTGATGTCGACGTTGGGCAGCTCCTTGATCTGCGCGTACTGCATGATGGCCTTGCGTGCGGAATAGAGCCCCTTCGAAGGCGAATAGCCCTCGCAGTCGGCAAGCTGGCGGGACATGTCGTAGACGACCTCGTCGGGTGTGCGAAAGCCAAAGGGCGCGGGGTTTCCGATGTTGAGCTTGAGCACCTGCGTGCCCGCATGCTCCATGCGGCTTGCTTCCTCGACGACCGGCCCGCGGACATCGTAGAGGACGTTGTCGAGCTTGCTTGACTTCTTGAACTGGCGCATATGCGTCTTTCCCTTCTCGAGAGAAGCGGGACTGCCTTCTTCTTTTGTCTTTGACGTATGTTCTTGTTTGATAGATTGACAATGGACTGAACTGCCAGGACCCTGTTCTGACGAACTTGAACTTTTCGCTCTAGATTCTTGACCGGCATCTGGCATCTGGCCCGAAAGCCACGCCTGTTCTACCCCAAGCAGATCTGCCAAAAGTGCCATAACGGCAGGCCGAGGAGAACTCTTTCCATGGACATATTGGCTGAGCTGGCTCTTTCCCAGCTTCTGTCCACGTTTTTCGGCAAGCCTGATGAGGTCTGCCTGCTTGAGCCCGGCTCCTTCCATCGCCTCTGCGAGCCGTTGCGAAAACGCCTGTGCATCCATCGATGCCTCCTGAAAAGTTCAATTTACTGCTCGCTATGGTAGCAGCATTATCATAAAGTTCAATTTGGTTGGTTCAATTTTCGTCCGAAGAGAAGAAAAGTTCAATCTCTTCGGTTCTAGAAGGGCAGCTGGATCGGCGCCTCGTAGAAGCTGACCATGAGCGGAATGGTGATGATGCACAGCAGAATGGTCACCACGTTGATGGCGCTCGCGTACTCGGCATTGCTATGGAAGATCTGCGCCATCTGGTTGATGTTTGAGGCAGACGGCGCCGCGGCGGCGAGCAGCGTGATCATGAGGATATCGGAGCCGTTGGAGACGAGCGTCGCAAGTGGGGTGAACTTCAAGATGAGGACCGCGAAAAAGGGAAAGACGAGCAGGCGCAGGCACACGGGAATGGGCAGGCGCTTGAAAGAGAAGAGCCTCTTGAAGTCCATGCCTCCCATGATCATGCCCGTGACCAGCATCGAGGCAGGTCCAATCATGTTCCCCACGCTCTGAACGGCGGTGTAGACAGGCCCGGGGAGCCTGAGCCCGGTCATGAAGAGGAAAAGCCCAATGTAAACGCCGATCATCTGGACGCTCAAGAATATCTGCCTCAAGTCGATGCCGGTCTTTCCCTGAAGCAGGCTCTTCCCATGGCTCCACATGAACATCGTCTGAAAGACCATGTAGGCCGTAGTGTAGATGACCATGTCCTGCCCGAATGTCATCATGACCAGCGGGATCACGAGATTTCCCGCATTCGAATAGGTGACAGATGCCTTCTCGACAGCGCTGAGCTTGAGCGGAGAGCGCCCGAGCAGCCAGGAGAGAAAGGTATAGAGCATCTGAACGGCAAGCCCCGCCCCCATCGCGAGCAGAAACCCCGCCTTGACCTCAGAGGTCGCATCGACCTGGAAGGCCGTGACGATCATGCAAGGTGAAATGACGTAGAGGCAGGCGATGGACAGTCCCCGGCTCTGCTCGGCTCTCATGAGCCCCGAGCGCACGAGGATGAACCCCATGGCAATAATGAGGAAGAGGCCGAAGATCTTTTCTGCGAGGATGAGGCTCATATCGGCGCAAACTCTACACCTTGCCCATGCGCGCTCCAACAGCCCAAAGCCGGCAATTCCGCCAGGGGGCACATCCAAAGGCGCCTTATCTGAAGACGTCTGCCAGCACGGCGGACGCGCTGGGAGAAAATCGAAGTATCCTCGGGAAAATCCCACCTATAAACGACAATTTCGAACCAATTCAAACCGAAATATTGACTTGTTGTTTAGAAACGACTAAACCAGTTTTAGAACATTTGTAAATAAAATTCTGAAACGTACAATGTAGTAGTCCGACAACAAAATACCTGCAGCGTCGAAAAGAGCGTGGAGGCAGATAATTATGAACAATTCGATAACCGAGGAAAACATACAGGGCCTGAACCCGAGAACGGTTCGCGTTCGCAAGGCCCTCATGAAAGCGGCCTACAAGCTCGCAAGCGAAAAGCCCGTCACCGACTTCACCTTGACGGAGGTCGCCAAGGAGGCAGACGTGAGCAGGCCGACGCTCTACAAGCACTTCAGCGATGTACCGACGCTCGTCGCCGAAACCGCCGTGTACATGATCAGCAAGAAGATCGAGGAGCTCGACGAGAAGCTCAAGGACGCCAAGGGCGCCAACTTCATCATGCAGTACCTCACGCTGTACTTCCAGGGCGTCTACGATGACCGCACGTTCTACCTGCATGTCCTGAGCGGCCCCAGCAACGAGCCGTTCATGAGGCTGGCAGTTCCAGGCATCATCGACGAGATGCACGAGGGGATCCTCATCAAGCAGTTCCCCGGAGCACACGAAGAGAGCAAGATGTTCAGCGAGGCTCTCGTCGCAGGAATACTGTGGAACGTTCGCAATTGGCTCGAGAGCGATTTCACGGGCCAGAACTCCCTCGAAAACTTCACAACGCAACTCGGCGCGAACCTCTATCTCCTCTCCTATGTCCCCGACAACGTCGAAGAGCAGATAGCGGATTTCATGTACTCGATGTAGAAGCCCTCCTTGCACAATCGAATATCTTCCTAGCATCTCGGTAGTCGAGCATGCCTTCAGTGGGCTACACTGCAAGGGCTCACAACGAAAAGAAAGGAACCTCGCGCGATGCGAATACTGCTCACGGGTGCAAACGGCCAGCTCGGCCATGAGCTTTCCCATATTCTCGATGACATGAATGCAGAGATCGGCCCCCTTCCAAAAGAGTACGAAGGGGCCCTGCTCGACAAGGCAGGGTCACAGGAACTGGACATTTCGGATGCTCGGGCAGTGGATACATGGTTCGCTTCGCATGCGCCGTATGACCTCGTCTTGAACTGCGCGGCGCTCACTAATGTAGATGGATGCGAAGACGAGGAAGAGCACGCCTTTGCCGTGAACGCGAACGGCCCGGCAAATCTCGCTCGCGCTTGCGCGCGCAGCGGCGCCCGTCTTGTGCACGTCTCGACCGACTACGTGTTTTCCGGAACCGAGCCCGGTGCCCGAAAGGAAACGGATAAAACCGGACCTATAAGCGCCTACGGGAGATCGAAGCTCGCGGGAGAGGAGCAGGTCGCCTCCCTCCTCCCCGAACACTACATTGTGCGCACAGCCTGGCTCTATGGTTATCACGGCAAGAACTTCTTGAAGACGATGCTCAGGCTCGGAAAGACGCACGAGAGCATCACCGTCGTCAACGACCAGATTGGAAATCCCACCTCGGCAAACGACCTCGCCTACGAGATTCTGAAGATTGCGCTCACAGACTCTTTTGGAATCTATCACTGCACAAACGAGGGGTCCTGCTCCTGGGCAGATTTTTCCCAGGCGATCATGGAAGAGGCAGGGCTAGCGTGCAAGGTCATCCCCGTCACAACCGAGCAGTACCGCGCGGCAAACCCGAAAAGCGCAAAACGTCCCGCCTACTCGAGTCTTGAAAACGCGCATCTGGCCACGACTATCGGAAACGAGATGCGTCCCTGGAGAGAGGCTCTGAAAAGCTATTTTTCCAATATGAGCTCGCGACAAGAGGACTGAGACACGACGCGCTCGTCTCCATGCAGATGAGCGCACCTATTCTTTTTGCTGCTCAGCGGCCTTATCGATGCAGCTCAGCGCATTGAGCGAGCGCGGATAGCCAAGATAGGGCACGAGTTGGGAGACGACGCCGATCAGAAACAAGCGGTCGCTTCCGCATTGCATGTTGCCAGCCGCATGTGCCGTGAGCTGCGGTTCGCAACCACCTTGGGCAGCAATGAAACAGAATGTGATGAGCTCGCGCTCGCGCAGGTCGAGGCCTGTGCGCGTGTAGAAGTCGCCGAAGCAGTTGCCCGCGAGCCACACGTTGATATGGCGCTTTTCCTCAGGTCCGCTTTTCGTGAAATCGCGCATGCCCTCGCCGAAGATATCCACCTGCGCCTGGATGCCAGCGGAAAGGCGCGTCGCCATCGTCGTCGTGGACTGGGACTCGAGCGGTAAGCTAATGCCCTCGTTCTCGAGTGCTCGATTGACGATTTCGACAAAAGGATAGACGCGCCCCATGCCGAGGTAATCAACACCCTGGTAGACGATCTCCTTGATCTCGATAGGCGAAAGCCCGGCAGCAAGCGCCGCAGGCACCATCTGCTCGAAAAGCTCTCTCCCCTGGCAGCCCATGAGCGCGGCTAGAATGCACATGAAACGCGTTCTGTCGTCGATATCATCTCTACCCGCAACTTCGTCGAAGGCAAAGTTCTCCCAGCGCTCGACCAAGTCGGGGTCGCTTGTGGCAAGCGGTGCATCCCCCTCGCCAAAGAACTTCTTTCGATACGCACGCGCGTTATCCGTCAATTCCATCTTCAGATATCCTTTCGCATCCAGTTATTGCACCAACAAGATACTTGCATTTCCCGGAGACAAAGTACAATGCAAAGAACAACGCGGGGTATGCACCACCTGCATACCCCGCGCAGCTCGATACATGGTAGATGGCGCTTTACGCCTGCAGCGGATCGATTGCTCCTGGTGCCTTGATCGAGCACTTGAGCAGGCTTCCCCCAAAGGTTTGGTTCGCCCCCCCTTGCAGGCATAGCTTGCCTTCTCGGGGTCGAGCACGATGCTTCCCGCCAGCATGTCGATGCCAAAATCGAAAAGCGCCGGGTTCATGACGGCAGAGGGCCCAAGCATGATGACATGAGCGTCACGGGCAAGCTCGAGCAGGCGATAGGCAGTCTTGTTCGTGAGCGTGATGCCCGTCGTGAACAGGAAGTCCTGGCTCGGGACGATGAACTCGCAAGCAGGGTCGGGCGTGTCCCACTTATCGCGTGGCGCGCGCTCGAGCACGGTGAGCTCCGTGTACTCGGCGAGCCGCTCGACAAAGGGGAAATGCCCCACAACGGTGACTTTTGCCGGATTGCCTTCATCGTTGCGGCGCTGCAGCAGGCGCTGGTATTGCGCAAAGCCATCAGCATCGAGGCGGCCCTTCTTGCTGGAAGCGGGACGGTCGAACACGGCGCCCAGCGGTTCAAGCACCTCGCGGCGTGCGAACCAGGCGTTTATGGCGGCCATTCCCAGCGTCGCGTCTTCGAAGCACCACGACCGCGACAGCTCGGCTACCTCTTTGAGCGGCTTTCCCCTGAGGTTATCGCTCTGCCCTATTACCGCCCCACCCGTCACGCTGAAGGCAACGCCCATACCGCATTCTGCCTGCACATACGACCAGTGCTTGCCAAAGCAGTAGTCGACGACCTGAACATCTTCGGGAATACCCTCGACGAGCGCGTCGTAGAGCGACCATGGATTCCGTTTCTCCTGCATTCGCTTTCCTCCACATTTCTCGATTTTCGTTGAATCCTATTGTGCGTCTATGAACGCACCCGGACAAGAGAAGCACAACGACCTGCCAGAACTTTCGAGGTCGCAAAAAACGGTCGGTTGAACCCCGTTGTGCCCTTCCCAACGCCCCCCTCGGAGGACACAAATTCAACCGACCGTTCATAGCAAAGGCAAATGCTTTCCTACGTTTCCCTATCTCAGACAGACCGCCTCAGGCGTCAGAACATTAACCTTACCCTGAGAAATCAAATTGGCCGCGTCTCCGACCATAGGAGTCTGCCCTTCGGAAAAGACGGCAACTCCGCCCTCCGTGAAGCGCATCAAAAGCGGCCTCCCTAAACTCACAGTCAAGATGGAGTCGACCTTGAGCCCCATGATGAACTCATACAGGCCAATGCTTCCCTCGGCCGTGTGGTCGACGTTTTTCACAGTCTCGACTTGGACGATGTTCATGCCGTCATCGTATGAGACGATCGTGAAGAACGGAGCATTGCCGAAGTGCCCGCTGCGCCTGCTCTGGAGCATCTCGTCTGAATTGCTGGGAATCGCGACTCGCATGGGGCCGCCGATATCGCCCTCGCTTTCGGGTCCGACATGGTACAGGCAGCCGACCGTACCGTCATCCAGCTTGAACTGGCAGGGATTGGACTGATGGCAATTCGGGACCTGGTCCATCAAGGTGAGCCATGTGGCCATCTGCGATTCGATGAACTTGAAGGCATCGTACTCGAGATAATAATGCACGTGATAGCTGTGGCGATAGCTCGAGACGAGACCTGCCTTCTTGAGCACCGCCATGTGCTGAGACACAGCTGATTCGGTGATGCCGAGAGTCTTGGCAAGCGAACGGGAGCAGTGGTGCCGCTCAAGGAGAAGTTGCACAATCTGATAACGCGTAGGCTCAGAGAGCGTCTTGAGCATAAGTCCGAGATCAAAGTTGCGTTCTTCTTGGTCATTCATAGTAACCACCATTTAGTTAAGTTCCAACTTAAGTGGATAATACAACTCTTTCTCGGTCATGAAAAGAGATTTTGAAGATTTATTTCAGTCGTTACTTAATCAGATATTGCGGCACCTGTTCAAGAGGATATAAAGACCGATGAGAACGCATCTACCTCCAATCACGTGGCAAGGCCGCATCAGATTTACTTCAGTTCTATTTTAACTAATGTAAATAAATATTTTGTTACAAACCACGAATATTCCGATACAAATGAAAAAGAAATTGGAGGCACCCGTGTCGAGCCGCTCCCCCATGGTATGGCACCAGCTCATGACAGCGGACGTCGAAAACTCGCTTCTAGAGAGAACGTGCAAGAGCGGCTGCTCGCTTGCAGCCGTCGGTCTTATCGATATCACCGATTTCGTTGACGCTGTTCACGAGAACCGTTCCCGCAAGCTCCCACTTGCAAAGCCGAGCGACCCGCTCGAGCGGTTTCACAATTCCATCGAACACGCCGGGGTCTGCCTCCTCGCAGCAGCTAAGGACCGCATAGCGTTTGCCGGCGAGGCTGCGCTGCGCCCCCGCAAAGCAGAACGTCCGGTCGAGCGCTGCCTTGATCTGAGCAGGAAACGAGTAGAAGTAGACGGGCGCAGAAAAGACGAGGACGTCTGCAGACTCAATCGTATCGGTCATTTGGGAGAAATCGTCTTTTTGCACGCACAAGCTGTGGGTCTTGAAACAGCCCATACAGGCTTTGCAGCCCTTGATGTCCATGAACGCGGTATCGAAGCGCGTAATCTCGTGGCCGGCTTTGCGCGCGGCCTCCGCAAACGCATCGGTAAGCGCAAACGTGTTGCCCTCTTTACGCGGGCTTCCCGTCAACACGGTGATCTCAAGTCCCATTAGCCCTCCTTGCTCGAAGCTCCTGTGCCGTGCACATTTGAGTATAAAACGTAGCAAGAGACAAGGGGGTTCCTCGATAAAGACGCGACAATGTTTGTATTGAATTGATTTACTTTAGTGAAAAATTAAGTAAAATACGTAGCCTAGCAAAATGAACTGCAGCTTAATCGATGAACAAGGACACCCAAACATGCCAGCAGACCAAATCAGGGGATATGAGAATAGAGGTAGCGGAGCATCAGCGGGATTTCCCGATCTGTACAACGCAAATTCTCATGAGCCCCTCATCGTCTGCAGCATGCGCGGGGACATGGAAATCGTCTACGCGAACCGAAAGGCGCTCCTACTGCTCGGCTACAAGAGCGTCAACGAGCTCAAGGAGCTCACCTCGGGAACACTTGCTGGCATACTCGCGCCAAAGACTGCACTTGTGACAATCGAGGCACTGAAAAGGCGAGCACACAGGGAAAACGACATCTTTCGTGATGTCGAGCTCACGCTTACGACCCGTACTGGCGAGCATATCAGCGCTTACGGGTTCGGAAGAACCGCACGCTACGCTGGGGCCGAATCGCTGCTCCACCTTTCAATCGCCATACCCAAAGACCCCGAGCAGACGCAGAGCGCTGGAAGCATCGATTCCTTGACCGGTCTGATAACGAAACGCCCGTTCCTCGACGTGCTCGCAGGTGGTGCCTTTGGAAACGATCCCTCGAGGACCTGGGCTGTCGCCTACATCAACCTCGTGGGATTCATGTTCTACAACATGCGCCTTGGATTCCAGGAGGCCGATGCCGTTCTGCTCGACGTCGCTAAGGTGCTTACGACCCAGCTTCCCGGAGCACTTGTCTCGCGCTTTGGCGAAGACAACTTCGTGGTGCTGGCGGGATATGAGGACCTGTACGGGAAGACAAGCAAGCTCTACGAGGAAATCGACAGAGTTCTGTCTGACGACATCGACTGCAAAATCGGCATCCGACTCATCGACGACGAGCAAAGCGATCCGCCCGACGTCATCTGCAGCCAGGCAAAGCTCGCCTGCGAGCTCATCGAAGCAGACGAGAACCGCCATGTCATGGTCTACAGCAATGACATCGAAAGCCTCCTCAGCAAGAAGAGGGGGATCGGCGCCCAGCTCGACGAGGCGATCAGGCTCGGGCACATCCAAGTTCTATACCAGCCGATCGTCGACGCTCAATCCGGCATCCCCTGCGCCATGGAAGCACTGGCCCGCTGGAATGACCCGACGTTCGGCATTATCCCACCTAGCCTGTTCATACCAACGCTCGAAGGCAGCCAGACGGTCCACAGACTCGACGCCTTCATCATCGAGAGCATCTGCAAAAAGCTCAGGGAGCGCCTTGACGAGAACGCCCCCGTGCTGCCCGTCTCCTTCAACCTCTCGCGCAGCGACTTTTCAAGCTCGTATCTTTTCGAAACCGTCATCCGGCTGACCGAACAATATGCAATCCCCCACCACCTTCTGAGGCCCGAGATCACCGAGTCGACTATTCTCGTGAACGAGGCCGAGGCCGCACGGCAAATGTCTCAGTTCCAGGAAGCGGGATTTTCGGTCTGGCTCGATGATTTCGGCAGCGGCTATGCCTCGCTGCACATTCTCAAAGACCATACGTTCGACGGCGTCAAGCTCGACGCATCGTTGCTTGGAATGCTCGGGCAGCGGGGAAAGGCCATTCTGCGCTCGCTTTCAGAGCTCTCAAGAGAACTCGGATGCTATACGGTCATCGAGGGCTCCGAGACCATCGAACAGGTGCAGTTCCTCAGACAGACATCCTGCGATGCTATCCAGGGATTCTATTTTGGGGAGCCGGGAAGTTTCGAAAGCTGCTTTGCGACCACGTGCAGCTTGGACGGAAAGCAGCCATTTACCACGGAGAAGAAACAGGTAACAAGGACCGAAAACAGCAGCTCCCCTGCTCAATCTCAACCACACGACGCCGGCGAGAAGGACAGCGCAGCGAAAAGCAGCGAAAGCGCAGCAGCAGAGTCCGGCACCGGCGATTTCAGCTTAGCTGATAGCCTTGACCAGTTACTCGCACACGCGCTCGGGGAGCCCGATAGCGACACTGGCATCAAGGAGTTCATAGAGGGAATTGGCAAGGGCATCGGAGCCGACAGGAGCTACATCATCGAGCACAGCGATGATGAGGCGGCCTCAATTACCTACGAGTGGGATGCTGCAAGCAATGAGAGCAGGCAGTCGCTTCTCGAAAAAGACGGCTTTGCCTGTATCGACTTTCTCGACGGACTGTCCGTGCAGGGTGGTCTTCGCATGATTGCCGACATCAGCCAAGCTGACATCCTCGACGACAGGGTCTTTTCGCACCTGAATGCAAGCAGCACGCTGAGCCTCATCAGCGCCCCTCTCGAGCTGGACGGTAAGCCTTTAGGGCTGTTCTTATGCGAAAATCCCGACCCGAGCATATTCAAGTCAATTATTTCGCAAATCACGATCGCGGCACGATTCATCGCCATAATGCTGCGCAACAGAGACATCGTATCGCGCCTCGGTGATCTGAGCATGCGAGATGACCTTACTGGCATCCTCAACCGCCGTGGACTCGAAAGCTATGTCCGCAGCTTGAAACGAGGCACGCGAATCGAGGTAATCTTCGGTGATATCAACAACTTAAAGGAAGTCAACGATACCCTGGGGCACGAGGCTGGTGATGCTCTGATCGTTCAAACGGGAAAGGCGATGGTCGAGATTGCAGGGCGCGGCCATGTCTTCAGACTCGGTGGCGACGAGTTCGTCATGACCTTTGAACTCGAAGAGGGCGAAGACGGCCTTGAGCAACTCGAGCGCGCACAAGACAAGTTCGAGAAAGAGCAGATCAGCATCGCCCTCGGCCACAGTGTGGTCGTCGCTCCCATCAACAATCCCGACCCCCTTCTATCTGAGGCCGACCGCAACATGTACAAGAACAAACTGGAAATGCACCAATCCCAAGACGATCAGCCCTGACGCTTTGACTGCAGGAGCGATAACCGTCCGAGATGGTCGATTTCTCGTTGTAAGAGCACACGTATACAGTTCATTATTTACTAATGTAAATAAAGTCTTATTTTCTGCAGGCAATAGGCTATACTGGCCTCACGGATTATTCGCTCGACACGGCCAAAGGGCTCGCAACGAAGGACTGCACGTGCGTTTCAACTACATGGAATTCCTGTTTCCCGTTTCAAGGGCGCTCGATATCGTCGAACATGATGCAACCGGAGCTGAGCCCGGACATGGCAGACGTGTGGCATGCATGCTCGCGCTCATGGCACTGCGCCTCGATGCCACCCATGATGAGCTCGAGGACCTCGTTGCCTGCGCCCTGCTCCACGACAACGCCGTCGCAGAATTCGAGAGAAACGAACGCGACGCCAGATCCCGCGGCGACCGCTTCATGATGGTCGCGAGAAACGGGGCGCACGTCAGCGGCGTCGACACACATGTCCTGCTCGGAGAGAAGAACGTTGCCCCTCTGCCCTTCCACGGAGATGTCAAAGACGTCGTGCTCGCACACCACGAACGCGCCGATGGAACCGGACCGCTCGGGCTCTCTCCCTCTCAGGTTGACTTTCGCTCGAAGATCTTGCACCTCGTCGATCGAATCGATGTCAATTTCGACCTTGCGACGCTTTCGAAAGACGGTTTCGATGAATTGAGAAACTGGGTCGTCTTGAACGAGGACAAGGCCTTTTCCCGGGAAATCGTCTCGTGCTTCAAGGACAAGGTGACATTCGAAGACGTGCAGCTGTTCCAGGAGCGGGGCGCACAGGGAGCACTTGAGGACGCGCTCAGCTTCGAGCCTAAAGACTACAGCGCGCAGCAGGTCGGGGCAGTTGCAGGCTTTGTTGTACGAATCGTCGACTGGAAGTCTTCGTACACGAAGGATCATTCTGTCGGCGTGGCAAACAAAGCACGTGCAATGGCCGCACACTACAAGTGGGACGATGACAAGACGCTGCGCTTTTCCTTTGCCGGTGCGCTCCACGACATCGGTAAGCTCATCCTGCCCGACGAGACGCTCAACAAGCCCACCCGCCTCAACAATCAGGAGTTCGAGGTAATGGAGCAGCACGTGATCGCAACCCGAAAAATGCTGCAGGGCATTGAGGGACTGGAAGACGTCTGCACCTGGGCCGCCAACCACCACGAGAAACTCGACGGGAGCGGCTACCCCCGCGGCCTGACGGCACGCGATCTCAGCTTCGAGGACCGGGTGCTCGCCTGTGTCGACATCTACCAGGCCCTCACCGAAACCCGCCCGTACAAGGAGGGCTTCAGCCACGAGCAGACAATGGAGATCATGCGGGACATGGCGCGCGAGGGAAAGATCGACTCGGGCGTAGTCGAAGATGTCGACAAGGTATTCGCCAGCATATCAAGCGAACGGCAGCCAGTAGCTGTGCGAAGATAAGACAAGCTTTCTGAGTTGCATCATGCAGATTGGGCAGTCCCTATAGTCTGAAAAGCCCCAGATACCAGCCCACGAAGGCAGCCCCCGAAAGCATCGTGACCCAGCAGGCAAGTGCAATCGAGGGTCCCCAGGGAAACGCGCGCGTCGGTACCACATCGGCATCTTCGCCCCGTTCGCTGTCAGCATTGCCGTGACGGCCAGCGATCAATCCGAACACGATGCCGAAGACACAGGCGATGACGATCAGGTACAGGCTCTGCTGCCACCCGAAGAAAAAGGCCGCAAGTGCCAAGAGCTTGACATCTCCGCCACCCATGCTCGGGCGCTTCAAGACGCGGTCCATGAGAAGGACAAAGAGCAAGAGAACGAAGCCGACGACAAGCGCTGAGACCAGCGAGAGAACCAGGCTATCCAGCACAGCGCCGCTTTCGGACATATCGCAAAGCCAGACGACGAGCAGATAGAGCAGACGGTCGAGCACCGCGGCGACGAGCAGGCCATTCGGGACGGTAAAGGAGTCGAGGTCGATGAGGGCCACGGCAAAAAGCAAGCTCGCAAAGACGAGCATCTCGACGGACTCGAGCGTAAGGTCATAGCGCAAGACGATCGAGACATAGACGAGCGCCAGGCAAAGCTCGGTCAGTGGATAGCGGACAGAGATTTTCTGGCCGCAATAGCGACAGCGACCCTTTGAGAAGACCCAGCTGAAGACGGGGACGAGATCACGGGCAGAAAGCACATGGCCGCAGGTCGCGCAGTGGCTTCTGCCCTTGAGAAAGCTCTGTCCGCGCACAGAGCGCCATGCAGCGCAGTTGATAAAGCTGCCCATGACCAATCCGAGGACTGCTGTTACGAACAGCACATAGGCACACAGGGCAGGTGACGCAAAAAGGGACATCGCTTCAGCTCTTGGATTCGTAGAACGTGACCTGCATGGTCACGCTGAAGTTCTCCTCGCTACCCGAGGCAACCCCGCTGCCAACGGTCGATGTCGAGCCAGAAGAGACCTTTCGCGAGCTCTTGTTGTCGGTGATCGTGAACGAATCAAGCGAGCAGGGATAGGGACCGTCGCAGATACCGTCGAGAACGGCACTTGCCCTCTTGTACGAGCTGCACCCGAAACTCAGGCTCATGACGCGGGTGACGACCGAAGAATCCGTACCTGCAGATTGACTGGTTCCTTGCGAAGACGAGGAGGACGAAGATGCCGTGCTATCCGATTGCCCATCGTCGACTTCAAAGGACATGCTGTAGACTGTCGAGTTCCCCAACACCTTGTCGAGCTCTCGGGTAAGGTTGGCGCCGTTGTCGTAAGAAGGCATCGCGGCAGCCGTGCGCCCCTGCTTCTTGTAGGCTTCGACCTTGTCTTGCATCTGGCGCATCTTTGCAGATTTGACCGTATCGGTGAGCGCCTCGTCTTGGACCTCGGAAATCTGTTGCTCGACGTCAGAGAGGTGCTCTTGCGTCGGGACGTAGAACAGCTGGTACCACAGCAGGAGGACCAGAAGCGCCACCAGGCACACGAGCAGCACTTTCTCTCGCGTCGAGAACTTGTACTTGCCCATCTCAGTTGCCCCCCATCGAATCTGCGCCCTGAAGCTTCACGGTGATGTCGCAGACGACATGGGCACCCGTGCTCGTCGATGAGTCCTCGGCAAGCGAGACCGCGGCGGACTGGACTCCGTCTTCCTTGGCGAGCTCGTTTGCGATGGCACCCGCCTTCTTCAGGGAGACGCCGGTCACCTTGATGGTGAGTTCGGTGTCTGCAAGCTGTGTTGAGAGCACCGTGCACCGGGGCCGCACCTTGTCTTCGACCAGGCGCACAAGAGATAGGCCATCGATGCCGTTTTCGTTGAGCGTGGGCTGATAGCTCTGGTACTCGGAAAGTACCGAATCATAGTCGGCAACAGAGGCCGCCAGCGGAGCGAGCACCTGCTGGGCCTCGGAAAGCTCGCCTTTCTTTTGGGAAACCTGGAAAAGCGGATAGCCGATGCAGAGGCACATGAAGAGCACGACGACAAGACTTGCGGCGATGATCCGGGCGATGCGAAGACGCTTCTCGTGGCCACCCGAGCCATCTGCCATGAAGTTCATGGTAGTCTTTGTTGGATAGCCCTCTTGCGCAGCAGAGCTCTTGCCGCTCAAGTGGATTTCCCTGTTCCAGTCGATTGCCATGCGCTCAGGCCTCCCCTGCGAAAAGCCCCGCATAGGCAAGCGCGCACATAGATGCGCCCTCCTTCGAGCTCGCCTCGGGTCCCATCAACTTGCGGATGGGATAGACGGGATAATCGAAGAAGTCGGTGACTGCAGAGACGAGCTGAGGTACGCCGGCGCCTTCGCTCGCAAGATAGATTGCATCGATTTCCTTGTCGGGATTGCTGAAGTTGTAGAAGTTGACGACCTTGCTGATCTCGAAGACAAGGCTGTCGTAGACGGCAGCGCACTCGGGCCCGTCCAGGACGCCCTCGAAATTGTCGGCGCGGTAGCTTTCGGCGATATGACGGTCCACGCCCTTGGCCTCGCTGATCGCATTGTCGATGTCGACACAGCCCATGTAGGCAACGCGCGAGCTCTCGTAATGGGTTCCTTGGTAGAGCGTGATCGGGATGCGGTCATGTCGTATGTCGACGATGACGAAGTTGCGAACATCGGTGCCGAGCGGCGTATTCTCCAGCGCGCGGAACAGGTCCATATAGGCCATGGGCGCGGGTTTGACGATCTTGAGCTTGAAGCCAGCGCGTCGAAAGATTTCCGAAAGGGCCGTAATGAGGTTCTTACGCGCTGCCGCGGCGAACAGCTCCATGCGGACGAGGTTTCCGTCTTCGTCTTTGACCATCTTGTCGACGGCATAGTCGTAAACGTAGTTGTCGGGGTCGTCGGTGATGTAGTCGCGAAACTCGAAGGGGAGGTTGATCTTGAGCTCGGAGATGCTCATGGGGGGAAGCGAGACGTGTCGGAACAACGCCATCTCGTCCGAGAGTACCAGCGCGCAGTTCCTGGTGCCTAAGTGCTCCTCTCTGCGGATGGACTTGAAAAAGTCGGCGAGCACCTGCGGGGCAGAGACGCCTTCGTTGGTGATGATGTTTTCCGGAAGACTCCGCGTGATGAAACGCAGGTCCACGTCGCGACAGGCGAGCCTGGCGATGCTCCTGCCGATGTCGATGCCGATGAGAGATTCAGCCATAGCGCCCTTTCGCGGCCGATGTTTTCAGATTCTCGTGGGGTAGACGAGCGATGGTAAGGGGTTGAACAGATAAGGTGCACTGCTGTGTCGGGACGTTACGTGAAAAACACGTAGGCGCCCTTCGCTTTCACGAAGGACGCCCGGCTCTTGCCGTTACCTGGTGTCAAAGGAGGGTTAGCGCTTCGGTGATGCCGCATATGGCACACTGCGCGAAAAGCCCACTCGCTAGTTTGAGGAAGCAGTGATTTTAATTTCCACCTTTTGATCAGTAGAATTATATTCGTACGAGACCGTGCTGCCAGAAGACCAAGTCAGATCCTGCCCAGCGACATTCTGCGTTTCTTTGGCATCGCCCTGGCAATTGAACGTGGCGTCACTGGAACTGGTGCTTACCGTGCCGTCGCTTTTAAGATAGTACGTAGTATCGCTTGTGGTACCGTCAGTCAGAACAGTCGCGCTTACCGTGGCGTAACCAGAGCGGATGTTTGCCGCGTCGGCCTCGACGCGCGCATTGTTGAGCTGGGTGGTGAAAATCGGGATGGCGATGGCGACAAGCACGGCGATGATGGCGACGACGATGAGCATCTCCATCAGGGTGAATCCCTTGCGGCTGCGCTTGCCGAGCTGCGCCCTCTTTCCCTCTGCGATCTCCTGCATGTTCTTTCTCCTTTCCTGCCGCCCAGCGCAGATGCGCGTACTTTGCGGCCTTCAATAAATTTACAGAAGTAAATTCTGTAACCAGCGAGTTGCATTTTTACACTATCTTTCGAAAAATTACTAGAGCAATTCGCAAATATCTCGAAAGCGAGCAGAATTATCAGGTGGACATGGAACCGTTCCTCACATCGTGTCGGTGAAATTGCCGTAGATGTCGAACATGGGCAGATACACCGCCAGCAAGATGACGAGCACGATGAAGGCCAGCACCACGATCATGATCGGCTCGAGCAGGCGCACGGCACGGTCGGTCTTGGTCTCGACCTCGTTTCCGTAGAAATCGGCAACGACATCGAGGGTCTGCTCGAGCGTGCCGGTCTGCTCTCCCATCGCCGTCATCTCGCTCACGAACTCGGGAAAGACCTTGAGAGAAGCAAGGCAATCCCCCACCGACTTTCCCGACTCGACGTCCTTTTCTATACTGGCAAGCGCGTTTCCCATGTAGTGGTTCGAAAGTGTGCGCGCAGTGACGTCGATCGAATGGACAACGGGAAGGCCGGCCGCCATCATCGTCGCCATCGTCGAGGCGTACTGGGCAGAGGCGCTCATGAGGTTGATCTTGCCGAGCACGGGCACGCGGATGCCGAGGCTTGACCACCACAAGGCGAACTGCTCATTGTGACGCTTGAGCAGGTTGACTGCCACGACCGCGGCGATGACCAGCACGACGACCAGCCAAAAGTAGCTGACCGTGAAATCGGATACGGCAATCATCAGAAGCGTGGGCCAGGGCATCTCTCGTCCCATCGACACGAAGGTCTCTTTGAAGGTAGGTACGGCAAAGGCCATGATGATAAACACGACCACAACGGCCACCGCGAGCACGAAGGTCGGATAGATGAGGGCACTTTTTGCCTTCGTCTTGTTCTTCGAGGACTTCTCGTAGTACTTCGACAGTCGCTCGAAAATCTCTTCGAGCTTGCCCGAGCTCTCGCCGGCGCGCACCGTCTCGATGAACGTGATGGGAAGCCCCTGCCCATGCTTCTCGAAGGAGTCGGCGAGCCCGAACCCGGTCTCGACATCCCCCACGACCTCGCCCAGTATCACCTTGAGCGCCTTGTCATCGACTTGGTCGGCAACCGAGCGGATGGCGCGCACGATAGGAAGCCCTGACTTGAGCACGATGGCAAACTGGCTGCACATCAGCGAAAGCGACTTTTCCTTGATGCGCCGCCGCCCGAAGGAAAGCTTGACATCTCGGCTGGACCCGACCTCGTCGATTGTGGAGACGATGAGGCCACCGTTTCTGAGCTCGGCTATGGCCGACTCGGCGGTGTTGGCCTGGACGATGCCCTCTTCCAGCGCACCTGCACCAACATGCCTGGCCGTATACTTGAACGTTTTCACCGGTGGTTTCCTTCTTTCACGTGCTGTTTGCTAGAGCTTGTGTCCCATAAGGCCGAGCTCCTCGGGATGAAAGGCCGCTTCCCGGGCAACAGCCGACGATATATCGCGTGTCTGCAAAAGGCGCGCTAAAGAGGCATCCATCGTGATGCTTCCCACGCTTGCCGACGTCGAGATGGAGTTTTCGATCTGGGGGGTCTTGCCCTCGCGGATGAGATTCTTGATGGCAGGCGTCACGACCATGACCTCGGCTGCAAGAACGCGTCCCCCGGTCTGCCGGGGCAAGAGCTGCTGGGAGATGACGGCGCGCAACGTCATGGACAGCTGCGTTCTGATCTGGCCCTGGCGTGCCTCGGGGAAGATATCGACGAGACGGTCGATCGAATCGGCGGCAGATTGCGTGTGCAACGTGCCAAAGACCAGATGGCCGGTCTCGGCGGCCGTGAGCGCAGTCTCGATGGTCTCGAGATCGCGCATCTCGCCCACGAGGATGACGTCGGGGTCCTCGCGCAAGATGGCGCGCAGGCCGGACGCAAAGCTTTCGGTATCGCGTCCGATCTCGCGCTGGCTGACGAGGCTCTTTTCAGATGTATAGACATACTCTATGGGATCTTCGAGCGTGATGATGTGGTCGGCACGCGTGCGATTGATCTCATCGACTATAGCCGCAAGCGTCGTCGATTTTCCCGACCCGGTCTCACCGGTCACGAGCACGATGCCCTTGCTGTAGCCCGGAAACTCACCGACCACGGGAGGAAGGCCGAGTTCGTCAAGGTGCGGGATATGGTCTGCGAGCAGGCGGATGGCAAGTGCATAGCCCCCGTCCACCTGAAAGACGTTGAGACGGCAACGCACTCCGGCGAGCGTAGCCGACATGTCGTACTCGCCCACATGCTTGAGCCTATCGAAGGACTCTTTGACTGCCGCGCGTGAAAGCGCTTCGCACTGCTCTGCAGTGACAGGCCCTCCACCTACTTTGACCAGCTTTCCATCAACGCGCTGGCGCATGACCTGTCCAGGTGCAATGTGGACGTCGGATGCGCCGGCGGCCTTTGCTGCGGCGACGATCTCTTCAAGCTGAGACATAAGCGATAACTCACTCCTCAATACTGCGAAAACCGGCAATACCCGTTTGGGGCTCATTCAATTGAGCTCACCGCACTGAGCGCCTCTTCCAGAGTCGTCACGCCCGAGAGCACGAGCTCGCGCGCGTTATTCTCGATGGGCGAAAAGCCCGAGTCAGCGACCGCCTTTTTCACCCTCTGAAAATCACCTGAGCGCACGGCGGCGCGAATCTCGGAATCCACGACTAGCACCTCGGCAACGACCGAGCGGCCCCGAAACCCGGTGTTGAGGCACTCAGGGCAGCCTAAGCCCCGGCACAGTCTGACGTCTTTGCTCTGCGCGGGGTCGAGTCCCAAGGAGATGAGCTCGGATTCTGAGGGGACATACTCTTCTTTGCAAGAAGGGCAGATCCGTCGTACGAGGCGTTGGCTGATGATGCCACGCAGTGCCGCCGCCTGCACATAGGGCTCGACACCGATATCAAAGAGACGGTCGAAGGTAGCGAGCGCGGAGCTCGAGTGGACCGTGGATATGACGAGGTGCCCGGTGACGGCAGCGCGCATTGCGATGCCGGCAGTCTCGGAGTCGCGGATCTCTCCGACCGAGATGATGTCGGGGTCCTGTCTGAGCGCCGAACGCAGCCCCTGGGCAAAGGTCATTCCCACCCGTTCGTCGACCTGGACCTGCGTGATGCCACGGAGGCTGTACTCAACAGGGTCTTCGAGCGTGATGATGTTGACCTGCTCGGTGTTGAGCTCGGAGAGCATCGTGAACATGGTCGAAGACTTTCCCGACCCCGTCGGGCCAACCAGCAGGATGACGCCCTGAGGAACCTCGATGAGTTTGAAATACTTCTCGAGATTGTCCCCGTAAAAGCCGAGTTCCTCGGGGGTCTCGAGCTGACTTGAGCGGTCGAGGATGCGGATGACGATCATTTCTCCATAGACTGTGGGGAGCGTCGAGACGCGCAAGTCGGCTTCTTTGGCACGCAACCGTACGATGGCGCTGCCGTCTTGCGGAGTGCGCCGCTCGGTCACGTCCATATCGCACATGATCTTGATGCGGCTCGTGAGGGACTGCTGGAGCTCTTTGGGGATTTCGTACTCTTCGCGCAGCACGCCATCGATGCGCATGCGAACACGGACGGAATCTTCCTGTGGCTCGATGTGGATATCCGAGGCGCGCTCTGAGATGCCGCGCTCGATGATGTTATCGACGAGGCGCACCGTCGGCGTCTGCCCTTCTCGCTCTTCGTCGATATCGCTTGCGCTCGGTGCCAGGTTGTATGCACCGTAGACATGCTCGCCCCGCTCGTTTTCCTGCTGCATCTCGCGGATTGCCCGCCGGGCGCCCTCAGTGCCATACAGAGACGAGATTGCATGATTGACGCCGACTTGCGTGGAGATCATCGGCACGATGCGCCGGTGCGCGGCGTTACGGGCCTCTTCTTGCGCCCTGAAATTGAGCGGATCGACCATTGCCAGGTAGAGCTCATCTCCGCGGACTTTCACCGGGACCATCGAGTGGCGTTTGGCGAGATTCCTGGGGACGAGCTTGGTCAGCGCAGGGTCGATTTCAGCTTGCGACAGGTCGATGTAATCGATGCCGAGCTGCGCTTGGAGGGCCTCTATGAGCTGGCGCTCCGTGATGATGCCCGCGGAGATGAGCGCCTCGCCCAATCGCTGGTGGGTATCCTTTTGCAGGGTGAGCGCTTTTGCGAGCTGCTCTTCAGTAATCTCCCCTGCATCGACGAGAAGGTCGCCGAGCCGTTCGTATTTCATCAGATGTCCTTCCTTTTTCGCAGCCGTCTTCCCATCAGCTGCAGAGCTTCCAAGTAACGTTGCCGCCCCATCCGTAGTCATGCGTGTTGCCGTCTGTCATATCGTCGACGTTGAATGAATGCTCCCCGGATGACGGAAGCGGCGTCTGATTTACCTGCGTGCCGTCTTGAAGTGGCACGTAGTATTTGTGCTTGTAGTAGACCATGGCATAGGTGTCGTTGCTCCACGATGGCCTCAGCCCGTAGAAGACGGTCCCGTTTTTGTCCTGGAGTTTCACCCAGTTGAGATTATCGAGGTTCCAGCTGTCGAACATCGAGGACACATACGATTTCTCGGTGTCGGTCGCAAGAACGCGGCCACCTTCGATGGTGGAGGTGTCGCTCGTGCTACCCGAACTGTCGCCTCCGCTTTCGCTCGACGAACTCGAAGAGGAACTGGATGCCTTGTCGATATCGGCGAGCGGCCGGAACGTGAAATCGTAATGGCGCGAAAGCGAAGCGTCAGCGCTGTAGACTGTGTAGCCACCCGAGACCTTTTTCTCGGTGCAGGTAAAATCATCGTCTATGGCAACCGTGCAGTTGCCATAGACACCCGCATTGAGCAGGCGCACGAGCGTGTCCGAAGTCTCTTCCGAATCTTTCAACACGCTGGTTCCCTGCAGATAGACCTGCCCCCTGTCCGTCGTCGAGCTCCCGTCGATCGATGCAACAGGTGAGACACCGCTGGAATCCGTCGACTCGATGACGACGTCATCGGAGCCGCCCGCGTACTCGACACTGAAGGTACCCGAGTCCTCGTCGTAGTCCATGAAACGGTAGGCATCGGAAAGAGCCGTGTCGATCGTGTCCGAGAGCACCTGGGCCTGGGAGGCGAACTGCTCTTGGTTGTATATCCTGACTGCGGCCGAGACACCGAGGGCGACGACTCCCGTCAGGATGACGAGAACCAGCAGAGCCGCGAGCGTCTCGGTGAGTGTGAAGCCCGCACGTGCACGCCCCTCGTAGCGACATGAAAGCGATTGCCGCATCTTCATCATCCCAAACCGCCCGAACTCAGCTTGTAGGACAGCAGGTCGTCCCCACCATAGATATCGACGGTATAGGAGGTTCCGTCGATGGTGACCTGGGTTGTGCCAGTGCTGTCTTCTTGCGCCTCGCAGGCGGCGACCTGCTGGGATATCTCGTCGGCACGGGCATCGGCAGTTTGGTTGGAACGCGAGGCCACCGTGGTACCGGTCAGAAGGGCAACGGCGGCGCAGACGCAGACGAGGATTGCGGCAAGGGTCTCCACCAGCGTCTCGCCCTTTAGCGAGCGTTCTTTCATGTTGCTCGACTTTGACATTGGGCTCTCATGACTCCTTCCACGAGACGGGGTAGCTTCCCGAAAGCTTAGAGGGAGCCACCGTGGTGGTAAGGCGCACGTCGTAAGAGCTCGAGTCTGCCAGCTCAGAGGTAATCGTGATCTTGTAGCTGGAATTCATCGTGAAGGTGAGCTTGACCTCGGGGACGTCTACGTTTCCTTCCGAAAATGCCGCAATGCTCGTCGTGTAGTCCGAGGCGCTCTTGTTTGCAGCAATAGCATTTGCCGCATCGATGGCCCATTGGGCAAGCTCGGAGTCATCGGTGCTGCCTTTCACCTCGAGTAGACCGCTGCTTCCCGAGTAGGACAGCTTCAGATCGGCAATGGGACCTTTCGTGGTGCACAGCTCGCGCGCGAGCTCGATGCCGGAGGACACCGCATAGTAGGATTGCTGTTCTTCGGTGCTCACCTGGGAGCGCTCCACGCTCACGGAGGACGAGGTGATGACCACCGTCGTGACCATCACGCAGACGAGCAAAAAGACGAGCGCGATGATGAACGAGGCACCGCACTTGTCGCGCGCAACGTCTGTCACCCGGATCTTCCTGGTGTTCAACACGTCGTTTCCCATGCGCTCACCGCTCAGCTGCCCGTCGGCCAGTCGCCGTAATAGGGCAGCGCCGCGCCGTTGTACTGGATGGTCATATAGGGAAACGCCTTTCCAAAAAGCGCGCTAGAGAAGGCGTACGTGTCCGAACTAGAAACATAGGCACCGGATCCATAGGCATACACCTTTTCGGCGACTGACTTTGCTTCGCCAGAGGTGAAGGAGCCGCCTGCACTGTTCGATACGGGCTGATAATCGGGCTCAAAAACCTGTCCGTGCTTCATGAAGTAGGCAGCACAGTTGGAATAGGGGTGCTTGCCTTTGGCGCGGCCCACGAAACGCCCATAACGGCCAGAGTCGTATCCGCCCTTCGCATCGACGTGGACATAGGCCCCGTAGGCGATGCAACCGTAAAGGTCGCCACTGGATTTATCACGCCCGAAAAACGCCCCAGCAAAGTGATACAGGTATCCATGTGAGCCATCGTGCGCGCTCGAGCAGCGCACGTCACCGCTCTCGAAGCAACTCTGCACGCGGCCTCCATCACGAAAGCCGATGAAGCCGCCGACGTTGCGTCGGGCGGTCACGTCCCCGGAAGCGTAGCAGTACTGGACTTGGCCAGATGAGAGCGTGCCGACAAGGCCGCCATAGCTCGTGCCGGCTTTGCGCCCGAATTTGTTGGACACATCTGCAGCAGCGAAGGAATACTGCACGCTTGCTGCGCTCATTCCCAACAACCCGCCGACGTTTTCGCCAGACGCGCTCACGGAAAGGGCGTAGGACCCGCCATCAGAAGCGACAGCAGAGTGCACAGAGCAGTTGGAAAGCGACGTGTTCTCCTTGGCAGTACCCGCAAAGCCACCGACGTAGCTTGCGCCCGAGACGTTCACCTCGGACGTGCAATCGGAAACCTGCCACGAATTGGTGATTTGCCCAAAGCACCCGCCGACGTAAGAACCCGAGGAGCTGGAAACTTTCGGGGCGTCCTTGGCAGTTCCGGCATCGTCCAAAGAGACGAGGGCGCCAACATACCTAGCGCCCTGCAAACTCCCCGAAAGACCACCGACATAGTCATTTCCACTCACGTTGGCAAAAACCACGTCGCCGGAAGAGCTTCCGCGAAAATCGGCACCGGAGATGCCTCCCGCGTAGTCCCCTGATGCGGTGACCGAACCTGCCACATTGTGTTCTGTATCACCGAACACGCGCGCGCTGCCCTCGTTTCCGCTGTTCACATAACCGACGACGCCGCCAACGTAGCTGTCGCCGGAGACATCTGCGAGTGCCTGGCAGTCCGAGAGTGCCCCATTCGAGAACACTCCGAAGATGCCGCCCACGTAATCGCCGTTGCCCTCGATGACGATTTTCTGAGGGCTATCGGCGTCGCCTTTCAAATAGCCCACCTTGCAACCAGAAAACACGAGATAGTTGCTGGCGTTTCCCACTAGGCCACCGACATAATCATCGCCGGATACGGCGATATCGGTCGAGCAGTCTGTGATGCCCGATCCGCCGTTCGAGCGTATGGTGCCAAATAGGCCGCCGACGTTGTCGCCGGTGCCGGAAATAGACCCGTCCCCCGATTCCGCCGAGTACACGTGCACGTTTTTCGTGGTTCCGCTTACCTGGGCGCCTGCTAGCCCACCGACGTTGTCCGATCCCGAGATGACGGGGTCCTCGATGAAGAGGTCGTCGACTTCAAAGCTCTTGTCCAAGAACAGGCCAGCGCTCGTGGAGCCGTTCGAATCGATGGCAGAACCGATGTTGAAATTGATGAGCCGATTGCCGTTGCCGTTGAAGACGCCCGCATTTGAATTCCTGAACTGCGTCCAGGTCTGAAGCGGGTCGATCTGCTTTGCCGGGTTGTAGCCGTTGCCCGAGGTGGTGATGCGGCTCTGGATCGACACGCACCCCTCGTCCCAGTTATCCCCATCAAAATCGATGTCGCTGGCGAGCTCCACGGTCGAGTAGTTGATGATCTGGAACGCGTCGTTGTAGCCGATGCCCGCTTTCTCCAAATCGAGGTTGCGCAAATGGCGCACCGCCGAGCACTCAACTGCTTGCGAGCTGGAGTCATAGCTCGCGAACAGGCTGTTGACGGTTGCCGAATATGAGCTCAGGGAGAGGTCGGGGTCGTCCTGCCCGATATCGCAGTAGACCGAAAGCGTCACATCGAGGTCGGAGCCGGGAAGTATGCTCGTGACAATGTCCTCGAAGCGCAGCCCATCGCGCATGCTGTCCAAGATGACGTCGACCTCGTCGTCGCTCTGGTTCAAGGAGACCTTTTGCGAACCGTCGCGCCCATCGAGGGTGTAGGACTGCTGCCAGGTCGCATAGAGTTGGTAATTCGCCTTGGAGCGCCCCTTTGCAGTCACGACGAACCTCAGCGAGTCTTTCATGGTGCTGTTCGAGAGCACCTTGTCGAAGTCCTCGCTCGCGAACTTGCAGTAGAGCTCCTCGGAGTTCACGATAGAGAGGGAAAGATCGGTTAACGTCTCCGAGTCATCGCTTGCGCTCTCGGGCTGGGAGGGCGAGATGGGGCCGCCCGTGTCGAAGGTCCCGGTCGAGGTGTCGCTGCAGTAGCCGCCATAGTAGCCGATCTTATAGGGTTTTCGCTGATTGCGAGAGCGCAGGGCGGAAATGGAGCTGTAGCTGATGTCCGCTGCTGCGCTCACTCCATCGGGAGCAGTGGCGTCGTCTTCCCAGTAGTACACGGAATAGACCTCGCCGGTCACAGGGCTGACCTCGATGACGAAGTAGCCCGTGAGTAGCGCGGAGGATACCACGGAGCTCTCCGGGGTCACCAGATACGTATCGATGAGGCTGCTCTCGGAGTCGACATTTGAGGCGACATGGTAGAGCGTGTAGTTCGACCAGGAATCCCCGTCTGCGAGGTAATAGCCGACAGGCGCCTCCGTGACGCGCGTCGTCGCGTCAGCAGACGCAAGCTCGGTGGCAAGCGAGCTGCTCTTCCCTGTAGACACAAGCGAGGTCAGCCTGTACTGCGCGGAGTTGTAAATCTGCTGGGCCTCGGCATCGAGCTC
Organism: Coriobacteriales bacterium; assembly: GCA_050943615.1. Classification (GTDB taxonomy): domain Bacteria; phylum Actinomycetota; class Coriobacteriia; order Coriobacteriales; family QAMH01; genus CACZQA01. The sequence continues at coordinate 11,793 of JBMNPN010000008.1, read as the reverse complement.
TGCCATGCGCAGATCGTATCGAATCGAGAAGACAGCAGGAAAGATGACGGCGGAAATCACGACCATCACTGCGATAACCGCAAGCGTCTCCATGAGGGTGAACCCCTGGACGCGCTGGCGCCGTATGTCTGCTCTCAGTCCGATAGGACCCTTCACCCCAGTCTTCCCATTCTTACCAACACGTGCCAAAGCCACTTGACACGAAGCGGGATGGTAGCGCTTAAAGATCTACCAGTGCCGAATGAACCTGACCTCTACCCAGGCAATCCATGAAAAACGCATTTCAACGCAACGAGTATGCCATCAGAAATCGCATTTCTCTCGAAACAACGAATCAGGACATTGTGCACATAGCCGCCGAAAACCCTTCGGCAGCCCAGTATCCCATAAACTTTACAATTGTGAACCTGTTTTTAGGCGTTGCCAAGTACAGAAATGAGCTATTTTTTCGCAGTTTTCGGCGATTTGATTTTCCGAAGAGACTAGAAGCAAGGCATTAGACCTAAAGACTTTATCTGCGAAAAAGACTATCTGATGTAGGAGCACGCAATGCGATCAGCTGGGATGTCGCGCTTGTCATAGGCAATCTTGGATTTGCCGAGCGCGAGGGCGCACTTGGGAACAAAGCCTTGCGGCAACCCGAGCTCTGACACAAAATCCGCGTGAGCGAGGGCCTCGATTGCGCCCCAGATATGGCACGCCCCCACGCCCAAGTCTACTGCCGCAAGCGCCATGTTCTCGACGATGATGGCGGCATTCGAGCACGCGACATTCTCGGGAAGCCCAGGACCCGCCTCTTTGCTCGACACGACGATGAGCGTGGGCGCTCCATAGAGCGGGTGCATATCCGGATTTCCAAAGAACGCGGCTCCAGCAGCATCGATTCTTTTCAGCAGGTCGGGAGCTTGTATAACGGCTAGATGGACATCTTCGTATTTCTTCATCCCGACGGGCGCAGCATTTGCCGCAAGAAGAATCTTCTCGAGGTCGGACTCATCGACCTGCTCTCCCGTGAACTCGCGAATCGACTGACGGCTGAAAAGAGCATCGAACGTTTCCATGAGTACCCGCACCTTTCGCATATGATTTTATGATGCCTCTATACTGACTGGATTGCGCATTCCCTGCAAGCTTACGTCTCGAATCTGAAAAGAAGCGCAACGAAACTGGCATCACAGGTTCCATGCGATAAGCTTGCACTGTCACCCAATAACGAAAGGACGAGAAGGGACAATGTGCGGAAGGTTCACCGTGCTCACATGGGACGAGACAGCTCAGGTGGCAAGAGAGCTCCAGATGGACTCCCCCATCTACCCCCATGCCCCATGGCCAGCAACGCCCATCGACCGAAATGACGCCTTCCCCGGATCACGCGCCAATATCATCGTGGATAGAGGCGGGCAGACGCTTGTCCCCGAGGAGCTTACCTGGGGTTTCGAGCTTCCCGAATCGGGAAAGCTCGTCTTCAACACGCGTTCTGAGACTGCCAGCACCTCCCGTATGTGGAGCGAAGCGTACCGCGAGGGACGCTGCATCGTTCCCGCGTTCTCGTTTTACGAGCCGCACAGGTCGGAGACTGCTGCGCTTCCCTCGGGACGACGGGGCAAACAACTCTATCGGCTCACCGTTCCCAATGGCCTCATCCTCATGGCGGGACTGTGTCAAGCGGGGCGATTCTCCATCCTGACCTGCGAACCCGATGAAGTGGTCGGGACGATACATGATCGCATGCCACTGCTGCTCTCGCGCGCCTCGGCACTTGAGTGGATGGCAGGAGACGAGGCGCTTTCTTGTCGAGCAGACGAGCACCTCGACGCCCACGCGCTCTACCCCGAAAGCACAGGCGGGCAAACGCAGCTCGGATTGTTCTAGCGCGGCGGCTTCTTGCGAACTCGCGACCCGCGACACACGCAACGCATAGCGCCGTCTGACCGCCGATTTAGTCAGATGACCCGTGGCATTGCTCCGGGGCCGCAGGACCAGTAGTTCGCGCAACGTACAGTGCCGTCTGACCGCTTTTCCGGTCAGATGGCCCGTGGCTTTGCACGGTGACCGAGGAGGCCGGGGTCCGCGCAACGTATTTCGTAATCTGACCGAGATTTCGGTCAGATGGCTCGTGGCTTTGCGCGAAGGCTGAGCTCTGCAGGAACCGCGCAACGTATAGCGCCGTCTGACCGCGAGTTCGGTCAGATGGGACGTGGCTGTGCGCGACGTCAAATGCTGCGAGTCGATGAGCTTCCTTTGAGCTTCTTTCGCTTGACGCGGCGGACACGATTTACATGACGGGAGAAATCCCCGCTCGAGATGAGACGTGCAACGATAAGCTGGTCGAAGGTCGGAACCGAACAGGAGAGAAACCCGAGATGCTTTTGATACACGTCCACCAGGTGGCGCGGCAGCACCATGTAGCCCATGCGAAGCGCCGGCGAAATCGACTTCGAGAACGTGTTGAGGTAGATGACGTTGTCTGATGTCGAGAGCGCAAAGACCGACTCGACGGGCTTTCCCGTTACCGAGAACTCGGACTCGAAGTCATCTTCCACGATGAGACGCCCATGCTTATCTGCCCAGTGCAGGTACTCGTAGCGCTTGGAGATCGGAGCCGTGACGCCCGAGGGAAAGCTGCGATACGGCGTGATGTGGAGAACATCGGCGTCACTTGAGAGAAGCGCTGTGCTCTCTATGCCATCGGGGCCCAGCGGCATAAGCTCGCATCGGACACCGAGGGCCGTGTAGACCTGCTGGATCTTCTCGTAGGAAGGCGACTCGAGTGCCACCGTTATGTCTCGTCCCAATATACCGATGATGAGGAAGTAGAGGTTCTCCGCACCCGAACCGATGACGATCTGCTCCACGTCCGCATAGATGCCCTGCTTTTTCGCGAGGTAGTCTCTGAGCGTCTCGCGCAGTTCCAAACGACCTGCACCGTACGAGCGCTCGAGCACGCCTGAACCATAATCCGTGAGCACAGCGCGTGCCGTTTTCGCGAACACTGAGAAGGGAAACGCCGGGGTCTCGTCTGCAGACGGCGCATCGACTTGCGGGGCCTGTACTGCAACCGCTGCAAGCGCCCCCGAGCTCGCAAGGCCAGAATCCCCCATCGAGGGAGCAAAGCCGTCCGAGAGTCTGAAGGAGACGCGAAAGCCACTGCGCTCGCGTGACTCCACATAGCCCTCATCGCGCAGGAGGGAGTAGGCGTGCTCGACGGTGACGAGGCTCACCTGCGTCTCCCCTGCCATCTGCCGTTTGGGCGGCAGCTTGTCCCCATACGAGAGGACCCCGCCGACGATATCGCGTTTGACCTGGTCATAGAGCTGCAGATAGGCGGGCTCATGCAACGATTTGTCTACGATGTACTTCATTTGGTCTTATTAATTTTTCCTAAATTGGCTCTTCTATATGACCAATCATACCAATAAGGTTTCCTCTCGTCACCGACCAAGGAGGAAAACCCAATGGCAGAACAGAGCAGATACGAGTTGAACAAGAACCTGGCGCAGATGCTGAAAGGCGGCGTCATCATGGACGTCACGACACCCGAGCAGGCAAAGATCGCCGAGGACGCGGGCGCGTGCGCCGTCATGGCACTCGAGCGCATTCCCGCCGACATCCGCGCGGCCGGTGGCGTCTCGCGCATGAGCGACCCCAAGATGATTCGCGGCATCCAGAACGCCGTTTCCATTCCCGTCATGGCCAAGTGCCGTATCGGGCATTTCGTGGAAGCGCAGATTCTGCAGGCCATCGACATAGACTATATCGACGAGTCCGAGGTTCTCTCCCCCGCCGACGACATCTACCACATCGACAAGACCAAGTTCGACGTCCCCTTTGTCTGTGGGGCACGCGACTTGGGCGAGGCGCTGCGCAGGATCCAAGAGGGCGCGGCCATGATCCGCACCAAGGGAGAGCCGGGCACCGGAGATGTCGTGCAGGCGGTGCACCACATGCGCGCCATGCAAAAGGAGATCCGCCGCGTTCAGGGCATGGCGCAAGACGAGCTTTTCGAGGCGGCAAAGGAGCTGCAGGTGCCCTATGACCTCATCGCTTACGTGCACGAGAACGGAAAGCTTCCCGTCGTGAACTTCGCGGCCGGCGGCGTGGCGACCCCGGCAGATGCCGCCCTCATGATGCAGCTCGGCGCCGAGGGCGTCTTCGTGGGCTCGGGCATCTTCAAGTCGGGCAACCCCGCCAAGCGCGCGAGCGCCATCGTGCAGGCGGTCACGAACTACGAGGACGCCGATCTATTGGCCCGCGTCTCGGAGGACCTGGGCGAGGCCATGGTCGGCATCAACGCGCAGGAGATCGAGGTCCTCATGGCAGAGAGGGGCAAGTGATCATGCGCATCGCGGTGCTGGCGCTGCAGGGGGCCTTTGCCGAGCACGAGCAGATGTTCGAAAAACTCGGCGCGACGACGCTCGAGATCCGCCAGGCGAACGACCTCTCCCAGCAATTCGACGCGCTCGTCATCCCCGGGGGCGAGAGCACGGTGCAGGGAAAGCTCCTGGCAGACCTCGGGCTGCTCGATCCGATACGGGAACTGATTCGCAAGGGGCTCCCTGTCTGGGGAACGTGCGCAGGACTGTTGCTACTTGCCAGGCGCATTGAAAATGACAACCGCAGCTACCTGGCCACGATGGACATGACGGCCGTGAGAAACGCCTATGGACGGCAGCTGGGAAGCTTTGCCACGCGCGCCGAGTTCAAGGGAGCAGGCGAAGTGCCGATGACCTTCATCCGCGCACCCTATATAGCCTCCGTGGGTCCCAGCGTCGAGGTGCTCTCATCTGTCGACGGCAAAATCGTGGCGGCGCGCCAGGGCCAGCAGCTCGCAACTTCCTTTCACCCCGAGCTGACCGATGACACCTCGATTCACGAGTATTTCCTTGAAATGGCAAGGACGCCTGTCTTTGCATGAGAGGCAGGTATGGTGCATGCGGCAGTAGTACCATGCTCCTACATCGGATCTGCGCATAAGCGCGCTTCATCAGTCAGAAGGGAAGTCCGTGATACGACAGATCGTGCACCTCGAGTTCGTGCTCTCGCGTCCCAGCCAGCCTGCCACCCCCGAGGATGCCGGTATCGCACAGGACCTGCGCGATACGCTCGTCGCGAACAAGGACTCCTGTGTCGGTATGGCCGCCAACATGATCGGAGAGCTCAAGTGCATCATCGCCTTCTACGATGGAAAGACGCCCCGCATCATGTACAACCCCTCGATTGTCAATGAGACCGGCCCCTATGACACCGAGGAAGGCTGCCTCTCACTCGAAGGAGAGCGCCCGGCAAGGCGCTTCAAGCGCATCACCGTCGCCTACGAAGACGAGCAGTTCGCGCACAGAACCGAGAAGTTCACGGGCTTCACGGCCCAGATCGTGCAGCACGAGATCGACCACTGCAACGGTATCGTCATCTGAGTCAGGCCGTCTTTCCAGCGACCGAGTTCAGAGTGCCACCGCTCAGCCGGAACTTCGTCCACTCGGGAAGCGCCTCGGCACCGAGCGACCTGTAGAACTCGAGGCTCGGCTCGTTCCAGTCGAGACAGACCCATTCGAGCCTGCCGCAACCGCGTTCGACCGTGATGCGCGCGAGCTCTATTAAAAGCGCCTTGCCGTAGCCCTTGCCACGGCACTCGGGCCAGACGAAGAGGTCCTCCAGGTAGATGCCCGCCCTGCCCTGAAACGTCGAGAAGTTGTGGAAGAAGAGCGCCATGCCCACTTCCCGCCCCTCGGCTACCGCAAAGAGGACCTCGGCCTTCTCCTTGTCGAAGACCCACTCCTCGAGCAGCTCCTCTGTGGCGACGACCTCATCGCTCATGTGCTCGTAGTCGGCCAGCCCCTTGATGAATTCCAATATCAAGCCGGTATCCTTGCGCTCGGCAAAGCGAAACGCGACGCTCTCGCTCATGTATTCCTCGCTTCAATACAGTCGTACATTTGCAATAGCAATGGGAACACTTGAGGTATAGCAAACTATCAGACGGATACAACACGCAAAAATTGTAGAGTGCGTTGTCAGCATCAATAATGCTGCCCACAGTACGTGCAAGCACATCATCGAGTTGCACCGACACATTTTCGCAATCCAAAAAAGGCATGTTATGCTGCGATCCAATGAAACTTCTACTTCATCTGAAAACCTACGGGGAAAGTGCATGACCAAAACGCCCGAGCAATCAGAGGCTTGAAAGAAAAACTACTCCTATCAGGGGTTTTACATTTATAAAATAGCTTTAGAATATTTCCCATGTTACGTATGAAATCAATGCACGGAGGGTGGCCCTCTACATGTCTGGGAATGCTTCTGCACCGGAATCTGAAAACGTGCCTGCTCGACGTGGCACCAATCCGAACGGAAACTTTGATAAAATAGAAAAATGCGCAGTTCCCTATATCAGGGAGCCCTTCGCGCTCGTGTGCATATCGTTTGCAAACGAGGACGCGCATACAAAAGCGAGCGCTGAACTCTACGAGGAAATCGCAAAGAACTTGGCGACGGTATTCGACTTCACGCATGTCGTCGCATTCCCCGACCAGATTGTCCTCTTTCTCACTGACATCACCGCCATGGGCACCCGTGTGCGCCTGAAACGCCTGTTCGACCCAGGTCACCGTGCCCTTGTGTGGGAGGGCCTGGATGAAATGTGGACGCCTCTAGGGGGCTTTGCCTATGGCGCTCCAAAGAATTCTGGAGAGCTAGAGGACATGTACGACACCGCCCTGGCCGAGCTCTCCACCACAAACGCCGAGGCCGAGGACTGCGTTCACGGAAAAACGCTCTCGCTTTCCAGCGACGCAGAGCCTGAGGAACGTGAGCCCGAGACCGGGGACCGTGACCAGATGACCAGCCTTCTCAACATGGATGCGTTCCGTCAGCGCGCACCGAAGTTCACGGCAGACCCGGCGACGCTCGAAAAGGGCATCGCCTGTGTCTACTTCGGCTTCGACAACTTCAGCGCCTACAACGAGCGCTACGGCTTCAATGCCGGCGATAAGCTCTTGAAAGAGACCGCAGAGGCCATCGAGGATTCCTTTTTCGGCTCGCTTATCTCGCGCGTGTCCATCGCCCACTTCTGCGTGCTGTGCTACGAGCGCGACGCCGCCGAATTCGCGTCGATGACCTGCAACGTCGTCAACCGCCGCACCACGAGTGCCGGCACCAAGATCACGCTGAAGACAGGCACCTACTACATCACCTCGACCACCGAGGACGTCGGCACGGCGGCCGACAAGGCGCGACTGGCGTACACGACCATCGAGAGGCGCTTCGACGAGATTCACACCCTCTACGACGCCGATTTGCAGGAGTTCGAGACGCTCAAGCAATACATCATCGACAACCTCGAGCGCGCCATCGCCTCCCAGGACATTCGCCCTGCCTACCAGCCAATCGTGCGCTCCCTCACGCGCAAGATGACCAATCTTGAGATTCTTGCCCGCTGGACCGACAGCAAATACGGCGTCATCAGACCCGACCAGTTCATTCCCGTCTGCGAAGAGGCGCATCTCATTCACCTGCTCGACGCCCACGTCATCAGAATGGCCTGCCGTGCCTGGCGCACCATGGTCGATGCGGGGTATCCGCAGACCTGCCTTTCCTTTAACGTCTCGCGCCTCGATGCGCTGCTCTGCGACATCGTCGATGTCGTCGACCGCGCGGTCATCGAAAACCAGATTCCCCGTTCGCTCATCGACATTGAAATCACCGAAAGCGCCTTCGAGGACGTGCCCGAGGCGCTCGCCCGCGCGATGCACGAGTTCAAGCGGCGCGGCTACAAGCTGTGGATGGACGATTACGGCAGCGGATATTCCTCGCTCGAGATGCTTTCCGAGTACTACTTCGACGCCATCAAGATCGACAAGAAGCTCTCGCTGGGAAACCCCAGCGATTCTCGTTACGACATTGCCATCGCCTGCACCATCGACATGGCAAAGCAGATCGGCATCCCAGTCGTCTGCGAAGGCGTGGAGACCAACGAGCGTGCGGAGTACCTGCGTGACATCGGAGCCGACTTCCAGCAGGGCTTCCTGTACTCCGAACCCGTATACATAGACGAGCTCAAGGAGAAGGTCGATGCCGGCGAGCTCGTGATCGAGCGCCCATCGTGGCTGGGGTACCGCGATGCCGCAAGCCGCGTCAATCTCCTGAGCCCCGACCCCTTCGTATACTCCGATGCACCGCTTGCCGTGAGCCGCAACCAGCAGCTCCCGCTCGCCATCATCGAGAGGGACGCGGACGGCGACTTCCACTTCATGGTCAACAACGAGCCGTTCATCAAGCTCATCAATCACATGGGCTTTGAGAACACCGACGAGATCGTAGTGGCACTTGGTTGTGAGGACTCCCCACTTGCCCGCAGCATCGAAATCGTCTTCGACCCAGAAGGACAGCTCGAGACAGACGAGACGATCGACTTCGTCTACGGCGGCAACAACTACTCCTGCAGGATCCGCCGCCTTGCCGTCCACAAGGGAAATATCGAGGTGCTCGTCGCCATCCGGTCCATCGAGCTTTCGTTCTACTACACCAAAACCGAGATCGGCGCGGTGTCCGAGCAGCTGTCCTTGCCGCTGCAAACTATCTACAGCCAGATCTTCATAATCGACAACGCGCAGCAGACCATCACACGCGTCTTTCGAAACCAGATCGACCTTTACGAGACTTTCACGGGAACCGTGCCGCTCGAACAGGCAATGGAGCTGTTCTTGGAGCGCATCTTTCCGGCATCGCGAGACGAGTTCGAAAAGTTCATGGACCAGTCGACGGTCGCCGAGCGCGTCCAGAAGTCCGACAGGACCTACCTCATCACACCGTTTCGGGTGCTCACAGCCGACGGGACCTATGCATGGGAGACCATGCTGCTGATTCCCGCCATCATCCAACAGCGCGAGTCGACCGTTCTCGCCATCCGCAAGACCAACATCGCGCTTTTCGAGGAAATCAACACAGGGTCCAAGAGCATCTCGAAAGACCAGCTGTGGGATACCCTCATGGCAAGCACCAACTTCGGCATCTTTTGGAAGGACAAAGAGCGCCGCTTTCTCGGCATGAACCGTACGATGATGGGCTACTACGGCATCAAGAACCTGAACGAGGCCATCGGAAAGACCGACGAGGAAATGGATTGGCATCCCAATCCCATCCCGTTCAAGGAAAAGGAAGAAGAGGTCCTCGCAGGCGCAACCGTGCGAAATCTGGAGGGTTCCTGCATCACGGATGGTACCGTGCGAAAGATCCGGGCGAGCAAGACCCCCATCTTGCGCGGAGACGAAATCGTCGGCTTGCTCGGGTACTTCTCTGACGCGAGCGCGGGAGACGGCGTGAAAAACGCCGCCCTCTCCGAGCCTATCAAAGACGAGCTCACGGGTTGCCTCAACGAGCGCGGTTTCAACCTCGAGGCACCTGTATTTTGCAGGGAGGCAAAGCAAGCAGGGAAGGTCGCCGCGTTCATCGAGGTCGAGATTGCAAACGTCGGCTACCTCGATGACGTCTTCGGACGTCGCTTCGCGCTGATAGTCATCAAGCACATCGCTGATGTGCTTGTGAGTGCCTTCGGACTCAACAGGATCATCGCACGCGTCGGCAAGGCGCGCTTCTTCATCTGCTGCCGCGTCGATTCCAAGGATAGGGCAGCGGATGCCGCACAGGAAGTCAAGGAAACGGTCGATTCCATCAAGTCCGCGCAGGGCATAGCCGTCATCGTGAAATCGCAAGTCGCCTATGCGACCAGCGACGAAGCGAGCACGCTCGAGGAACTGCACGCCCTTGTCGAGGAGCGCCTCGAGCACGAGCCCGCGGCTTCCTTCGACCCCAAGAGCGACGAGATCGAGCCTGTTTCGCTCGACACGCTCCAGCGCGCGATTCGCCTGCTCCGTAAGAGCTTCGACATAGTGCGTCTGGTGAACCCGAGTCTGACCGAGGCACGCGACCTCAAGGCGGACGGTTCGCTCGACGAGACGCCCTACTGCTGCTTCAGCTCCTGGCACAAGACCGAGCGCTGTGTGAACTGCATCTCGTCAAAGGCGATCTCGCGCCGTACAGCACAGTCAAAGCTCGAGGTTGCCGAGAGCAGGACCTTCTACGTGACCTCGCAGCCTGTCTTGGTCGACGGGCAGCTGCTCGCGCTCGAGATAGGAGTCGCCTTTGACACCGAGTTCGATAACCCATCGAGTCAGGTGCCGCTGCTCGTGCACGACGAGCTCGGCGAGGAGAACAGCTACCGTGACGAGACGACGGGCACTTTCAACAGGCTCTTCTACGAAGAGGAGGCATCTTCGCTCGTAGCCTCGAAGGTCGTGCTGGTGAGCATCGACGGCTTTGACGAGCTCGTGTCCAAGCACGGCTACAACTTTGGCGACAGCGTCCTTGCGAACGCGGCGGGGACGCTCCTCTGCAACACCAGGGCCCGCGACCTCGTCATCCACTACGACACCGATTCGTTTGTCATCATCTTCAACTCGAGCATGCCGACCGACGCCTTCGTGGACCGCCTGCAGCAAATCCAGGACAGCATCGGCAAGCTCGAGTTCGAGGACGCGCCCGGCTTGAAGCTTACCGTGAGCATCGGCGCCGTCGATTCCGCCGGCTTTGCCGCCGACCTGGTCGCCGAGGCAACGCGCCAGCTGGTAAAGGCCCACGATAACAGCAACGGCGTCTCGCTCTTCAACGGTTCTCTCGTCCGCGCCAGGTAAGGAGCACGCAAGCACCGCAAATGTGCCAGATAACGCTGCAATGTACGCGGCTGGATTGTACGCTCAACCCCTCTTGACCTGAGTCTGGAGCTTGGGGAGGGCAAAGTTCTCGAACACATCGAGTGCAGGCGAGGAAAGCTCGGCGGCGGGAAGGCCGACGCCGAGCTCGATGACGGTGTTCGGACGCACGGGCACCCAGACAATATCAGCGTCTGTGGCTTCGGCATAAATCTCGTTCATCATCGTGACGCCGAGCCCCGCTTCGACCAGCGCGAATGCGGCATGCGTATCGAATACCGAGAAACGTGGCTCGACATTAACGCCGGCTTTCGCCAACGTGCGCGAGTTGTCGCTTTCCTCACCGGGGTAGATCTCGATGAAGGAGTCGCTTGAGAACCGCTCGATTGGATAGCTTTTCGCCTGCGCAAGCTCGTGGTCCTTGGGAAGCACGGCGACCATGCGGTCTTGCAGGAGCGGCACCCAGCGCTCGAGCCCCTCGCGCTTGCTCATGATGCAGAAATCGGCTTCGCGCCGCCTGAGCTGTCCTGCCAGATAGGTGCTGTTGGCCTGCACCATGTCCACGCGAACCCCCGGGTATCGACGCGCGAACTCAGCCAAGATGCGCGCAAGTGGTCCATAGAGTTGGCGATATGCACTGCCCACGCGAAGCGAGCCGCTCTCGAGCCCTTTGAGTGCCGCCGCCTTTTCTGAAAACGTGCGCCCCAGAGCGGCAAGCTCTGCCATCACGGGCATGAGCCGCTCGCATTCTTCTGTGGGGGCAACACCCGCCTTGCTGCGCACGAGCAATGGGAAACCGACCTCGGCTTCCAACGAGGCAACCAGCCGGCTGATGCCCGAGGGCGTATAGCCCAGTTCGGATGCCGCAGCAGAAAGGCTCCCCTTCTCGATTACCCTGAGTAAGGCCGCGCACTTGTCCGTGTCCATCACATTCCTATCTTTGCGTAGTTCGCAAAACATATATGAGATAGTTTCGCTATACGCAATGATAGCGGGACGTTAGGATTGTCTGCAAGAAAGCACACTCAGGCTAGACATGCTCGAAAGGAGGGGAAGCACATGACGATGATAAAGGCAGAGATCCTGC
>JBMNPN010000007.1:0-49994 GCA_050943615.1 Coriobacteriales bacterium | reverse complement strand
GAGAGCCTCATGCTCGGCAAGTCGGGAAGGTAGAGGGGCCGCGGGCGTGACGAAAGCCGAAAAACTTTCGTGACGGAACCCGAAAGTTCCCGTGCTCGATTCCGAAAATTAAGCTTGACTAAACACATCGGAGGGGTAGCCGAGCTCCCGCGCGGTCCGCGCCATGCACCTGCCGTGCGAGAGCCAGTGCTCCACCGCAGCCTCCCGCTGCCCGGCGCTGTACTTGGCCGCGCGCTCGCGCGGGTCCTGCAGCCTCCCGGTCCTGGCGAACTCCCTGCGCCACGAGAGCAGCGCGCTCCTGCTCGGGTACCCCAGCTCGCGTATGACGTCCGCGGGCCTGCGCCCGGAGGCGCACATCTCGACGGCCCTCTTCCTCTGCTCTAGCGAATAGGTCATCCGATCCTCCAAACCAAGTTCGTTTGGTACGGATTTTCGTTACCACCCCCCGCTGCACGGAACTCGCCCTGGTGCGCGAGCGCTCTTGGGATTCCGGATCGGGAATCCACGCACGTAGCGGAGTTCGGCGCACTCCCTGCACGCAACTCCCGCTCATGTGCGAGGTTTCCTCGCGCGCTGCACCGAACTGGCCTTGGTGCGCGACGCACGAAGAGGGTTTCAGCGCACGCTGCGCCGAAGTAGCCTTGGTGCGCGCGCACGTGCGGGGGTTCGATGCGGATATCCGCTCACCTAGCGGGGTTCGACGCACTTCCTTCATCAGGCATTCGCGCACGTAGAGGACTTCCTCGCACGCTGCGCCGAAGTGCCCCTGGTGGTCGACCACGTCCGTGGGTTCGATGCATCAACGTCCCCGTTGCTCGCCCACGTAGGGGAGTTCGATGCGGAATCTGCATCGAGAGGGCCCTCGTGGTCGACCACGTGGCTTGGTTCGGCGCATCTTGCATCGAGAAGGCCTTGGTGGTCGACCACGTCCTTGGGTTCGATGCGCCCCTCACCCCGTTGCTCGCCCACGTAGGGGAGTTCGATGCGGAATCTGCATCGAGAGGGCCCTCGTGGTCGACCACGTGGCTTGGTTCGGCGCATCTTGCATCGAGGAGGCCTTGGTGGTCGACCACGTCCCTGGGTTCGATGCATCAACGCCCCCGTTGCTCGCCCACGTAGGGGAGTTCGATGCGGAATCTGCATCGAGAGGGCCCAGGTGGTCGACCACGTCCTTGGGTTCGATGCGCTTGAAACTACTTGTCCTCGAGGTTCTTGGAGTAGGCGCCGAGCTTCATCGCAATCGCCTTTGCCGGGCAGGCGTCGACGCACAGGCCGCAGTTCGAGCATTCGGGGATGTCCTTTGAATGCGGGTCAACCTTTTCGGGGCAGGTCTCGACGCAGGTGTGGCAATCGTCGCCGTGGCTGCGAAGGCACACGTCCGTCTTCACCTTCGGCCGCACTACGCGGCCACGTCGCGAAAGCAGGGAGAGCAGAGCGCTGATCGGGCACAGGTGGGTGCACCATTTGCGGAACACCACCAGCTCGAGCACGAGAATCAGCGGAAACACAAGCAGACTCCACGTGGCGTCGGCGTAGCGGATCAGGTTGAACAGCCCGATCACGATGCCGAATGTAAGACCTACCGGACAGATCAGGCAGAACACGGGAAACCCGAACACGAACGACGAGGCAATCGCCCCGACGAGCACCGCATGGCGCGAATCGATGCGCTTGCCGTCGCGCTCGCCGCCAACGGGCGGCAACGCTGCTCCCTCGGCGTCCTGTTCGCCTGCGCCTGCGCCTTCGCCTGCATCTTCGCTCGCGACTGTCGCGGCTGCGTCGTCGCTTGCGAGAATCGCGTCCTCACCTGAAGCCACCACCTGCACGCTCGGGGAAAGCTCGTCGCGCCCTTGCGCCGCAGTATCTTCTCCGTCCGCACCAGCCGCATCGCCGCTCTCAGACTCCTCGTTGCCCTCCTGGGCATCAGAGCCGCCTTTACCCTGACGCACGCCGAACAGCGACCTGACGTATGCGGTGGGGCAGGCCCAGCTGCAAAACGACTTGCCCAGGAGCACCGATATCACCAGCACCGCAACCAGCAGGAGCACCGTGTGCAGGCCAAGGCCGCGCGAGCCCGCCAGCACCTCAAGCGAGCCGACGGGACAGATCAGTGCGATGTCGCGCCATCCGATTGCCGATTCCGTGCCCGTCCCGGTATGCAGCACCAGACCGACGATCACCGAGAGGAATATCAGGCCGACGACGATGCCACGTTTCTTCGAAAACTTCATCTTAGCCCCCTACGCCTTCTCCACGTTGATGCCGCGAATGCGCGAGCCGGAATATGACCCGAGCGAGGCCGAGGGGCATTCGTGTTCGCACTTGCCGCACCCGTTGCAGAGCGTCTCGTCGACCACGGGGCGCCCCGATGCGTCGAGCGATATCGCCCTGTACGGGCACGTGTCGACGCACACCGAGCACCCGCCGCCGAGCTTGTAGGCGATGCACTCGTCGGAGTCGATGCGGGCAACGCCGATTTTCTGCGATGCCGGGTCAAACGAAGCGAGCGCCCCGAGCGGGCACACTTCGATGCACTCGTTGCAGAACGTGCAGTAGCCCCGGTGGAAATTGAGCTTCGGGGCGCGGTAGTTCACCAGCCCGTCTTCTATGGTGCCGGCGACGATGCAGTTTTCCGGGCAGATGCTGCGGCACTTGTCGCACTTCAGACACGCGGACATGAAGGCGCTCTCGTCCTGGCCGCCGGGCGGGCGCAGCAGCGTCTCGTCCGCATAGGCAACTTTCCCGATTCCCCCGAGGGCGAAAAGCCCTACGATCCCGCATGCGCCGTACACAAAGCCGCGCCGCGAGACCGCAGGCGCTCTGCCCTGGTCGCCATCGTTATTCGCCATCGACTGCCGCCCTTCTTCATATCCTGCGAAACCATGCTGTAGGCTCGGTCGCACGTAAGGGTGCGAACACCCTCGTCAGACATTCATCAGGTGTGCCTTCGAGTAGGGGAGGCCTGCCGACCCATCGAAGGCGCACCTCATGCATGCCTGTCTGCCAGGCGGCACGTTGCCAGACAAGAGAAGGAGGGGGGTGGTGAATGTGGGAATTCGAACTCTTGTCCAGGCATGACGCCGTGTCCATGCCGCCCGACGGGCAGGCATCGGGAGCCTTTGGGAACATGCCCCCGATGCCGGGAAGTGCTGCTAGGTGCGCGTTTCCCTATGCAGCCCTAGAGCTGCAGGAAGAGATTTGCCACAACCGTCGAGGTGGCCCACATGAAGCAGCGAAATGCCACGCTGCCCACCAGGGCGCACACCAGCGCGCACACCGACTTGCCGAACGCGCCTTCGGGCTTCTTTGCCAGAAGGCCGCCGATGCAGGCGGGCACGATGCCGCCGACCACCACGACCAGGCCCCAGATGACGAGGGGCAGGTCGGTTGCCGTACCGGACACGATGGCGTACAGGGCGGCCACGATGGCCGCGATGATGCCGCCCACCATCACGCCGCGGTAGAGATGGCCCACGCTCTGGTTCTCGTCCTTGCCGGCGAGCACGACCACCAGGTAGGCGGCAAGGCCGGTGGGAATGGAGGTCGAGAGGTAGCCGAGCGGCAGCAGCGGGGTGTGCCAGCTGTAGCGCGCATCGATGACGGCATAGCCCAGGCCGGACACGAACGACAGGACGATGCCGATCAGTGCCGCAAGGCAGATGAACACCTTGCGTCCCTTTGCCGAGGCGTTGCGCTTGAGCAGCACCACGTACACGAACGCGCAGATTACGGCCAGGCCGACCAGCAGCGCCTCGTAGAAGATGTCGGATGTGGGATGCGAGAGCGCTCCCATGACGCGGCCCGGGTGCGAAAGGTGCGTCACCGAGGCGATGCCGCCGACGATCAGCACGATGATGGCCACGACGCCGGCATTGAAGCGCGTCTTGGCGTTCTTGTCCTTCAGCTCATCGTACGCAAGACCCGCGAGCATCCAGCCGCCGGCACCGGCGAGCGCGGAGAACAATACGAGCGACCATTGGATTTCCATCGCCTATTCTCCTTTCTTCACAAGCGGAGCGCCCACGGCCGACGATGCGTACTCCAGCTGGTCGAGCTCGACCCAGCTGGCGATCTTGTCGGACAGGATGTACTTCGTCAGCGGGGAGTTTCCGACGTCGGTCAGCGTGTGGATGCTCGAGCTGTCAACGGATGCCAGGTGCTTGGACGCATCGGAATCCGGGTCGTCGAGGTCGCCGTAGAAGCGGGCGTTGGCGCAGCACGCGTCCACGCAGGCGGGAAGCTCCCCGACGCTGGTGCGCTGCTGGCACAGGGTGCACTTCTCCACGCAGCCTTCCGACTTGTTGAACGAGCGCACGCCATAAGGGCAGGCCATCATGCAGTACTTGCAGCCGATGCACTTCTCCTTGTCGACCAGCACCATGCCGTCCTCGTTGCGATAGGAGGCCCCGGTCGGGCAGACCTTGATGCACGGCGCGTCCTCGCACTGCTGGCACTGAACCGGCAGCCAATATTGCTCGAGGTCGGGGAACGTGCCGAACGGTCCCACCTGGGGAACACGGTTCCAGTATTCGCCGAGCGCCACATCGTTCTCGGTCTTGCAGGCTAGTTCACATGAGTGGCAACCGATGCAGTTGTCACAATCGATAATCAGACAATTCCGGCTCATGACTGATAAAACGCTCCTCCCGTAAAGTCGCTGGGTTCAGGCATCCACGGCTCGAAGTCCGTCGCGTCGTACCAGATGCCGTCGGGCTTTTCGGCCTTCGACACTTTGACGCGGATGCCGCGAAGGGTATAGGTGCCGAACTCGGGGTTGTAGAATCCGGTGTTCTTGGTGAGCACGTTGACGTTCTCGACGGTCCAGGACTTGCGCCCATCAGAGCCATCCTCCAGAAACTCCGGGTTCCAGAAACGCTCCATGTACACGCTGTCGCGCGCAATGCCCTCCGTGACGCGTGCCACGGCGTAGATGCCGTCGGAGACAACTGCCTGGCCGTCTGCCGTGAGCTCGTCTCCGGGGGCGAACTCGGAAGGACCGTCGGTCTTGTTCTTTGCCAGCGTGGTCGTCTTGTTGAGGCCGGTGGTGATGTCGCGGAACACGTCCAGTCCGTCGGAACGCGGCGACTTCACGTTGACCCACTCGCCGTCCACGATGCCGTATTGCTCGGCACTCTCGGGTGAGATCCAGATCTCGGGAGCCGGGTACAGCTCTCGCAGGTAGGGGTTGTTGCGCAGGGTGCCGTGGTGGAAAAACGGGATGCGGCCCTCGGTCAGCGTCAGCGGATAGTCGTCGCTGAAGTTCTGCTCGTCTTCCGGCGTGAAGTAGTACGGCATGGGGTTGTAGTCCACCACGGAAGCCGGCATCTCGAATGCCTCGTTGCCGTGGCGTCCGATGTAGAGCATGTTGTCGCCATATGGCCCGCACTTCTTCGGGTCGTCCACGATGTCGCGCGCGGCACAGCTGAAGCCCGTGTAGAGGTTGGAGTCCGTGCCAGAGCTCGCGACCAGGTCGCCTTTCTTGGCGGTAGCGGAGTTGCCCGTCTGGGAGGGGAGCTTCTTGTAGGTGTCGTAGACCGTGCCGCCCCAGTACTCGTCGTCGGTGGCGGAGTACTCTGGCATCTTCTTCTTTGCTTGCTCCCACGTCTTGATCGAGGGGTCGCCCGACATGGTGGCAACCCATTCCCAGTAGTCGTTGATGGTCGACCAGTAGGCGGGCACCATCGGGTTGCCGATCTTCTTGTCGCTGCAGGCGGCTTCCATGTTCTCGTCATACAGGTCGCTTGTGGGGTCGCTCATCGCCTCGGCGATCTTGCCCCACATCATGATTTCGTCGGCAGCCTCGAACAGGTTGGTGACCGGCTGGCGGATGAGGTTGACGTTCAGGCGGTTCTGCATGAAGGAGTTCTCGAGCCATTCGCATGCCGGGAACACGATGTCGGCGGCCTCGGTCGTGAACGACGTCGGGTACATGTAGCAGTGCACGATGAGGTCCATCTTGGGGAAGGCGTCCACCCACGAAGCGGAGTTGGCCAGCGCCATCATCTTGTTGCCCGAGCGCTCGATCCATACCTTCGGCTGGTAGGGCTCGCCGGTGAGGATAGCCGAGAGGATGGTGGGGATGTGGGAGTGCATCCAGCCGCCCAAACCCTTGTGCTCGCAGTAGCCCAGGCGCTCGAGGACCGCCTTTTCGTCCTGGAACTTGTACTTGGTCTCGCCGAGGAAGCCCGGCGGGAAGATGGTCGACTCTGCCGAGGAGATTCCCGACTTGCCGGTCGCGCCGACCTTGCAGGCCGGGCAGCCCTCATGTCCCACATGGGCCGTCATGCAGTCGAGCGCCGCGGCGCCCAGCGCGCACTGCGAGGAGGCGGGGTACTGGTCGGTGGCAACGCCGAGGGTGATGCCGCCGTGCGCGTTCGAGCAGTATAGCTCGATGGCCTCCTTGATCTTGTCCGCAGAGCAGCCCGTGATCTCGGCGACGGTGTCAAGATCGTAGTCGGCGCAGCGGTCGGCATAGGCCTGAAACGCCGTCTTGCAGGTGATGGTCTTGCCGTTCTTGAGCTTCACCTTCACCGTGCCGAAGAGCTTGGGATGGTAGGAGTCGATGTTCTTGGGACCTAAGGCAAAGGCCTTCTGCACCTTGCCCTTCTTCGTGTCGTAGTAGACGTAGCCCTCGTTCTTGCTGGTCACGCCGTCGATGCAGGCAGAAGCGCGCAGCAGCTGGCCGTCTTTGGTGATGTCTTCTGCCATCGGGGGCAGCGAGACGTCGTCGCGCGGGTCGACCAGGAACGGCAGGTTGGTCCACTTGGCTACGAAGTCCTCGTAGTCGGGAATCTTCTCGTAGAGCTTGTTCTCGATGATGTAGTGCATCCAGCCGAGCATCATCGCCACGTCGGTACCCGGCTTGATGGGCAGCCAGACGTCGGCCTTGCTCGCGTCGGGCGTGAAGCGGGGGTCGACGACGATGGTCTTGCAGCCGTTCTCGCGCAGGTTGGCAACGCAGCGTCCAGCGGTGGCAGGCGAATCGTATGCCGGTGCGGTGCCCCACATCACGTACACCTGCGTCGTGGTGCCGTACTTGGACGGCTTGTACAGCTCAGAGCAGCCCGAGTCGGCGATCGAGGTGTCGCTGGTGCCGTTGATCAGCGGCATGACGTAGTTGCGCGGCAGGTAGCACTGCGCGCAGCCGGGCTCGAACACGTTGCCGGCGCCCCAGAAGTTGCGGAAGCGCGGCGGGCTGAAGAACTGGGGATTTCCGCCGCCTCCGGTGGAGCAGAGCAGGCCGTGCTTGCCTGTCTTGTCGCGCATGTCGATCATGTGCTGGGCGACCGTCTTTGCGGCCTCGTCCCAGCTGATGCGCTCCCACTGGTTGCCGGGCTTTTCGCCCACGCGCTTCAGGGGGTACTTGTTGCGGTTCGGATGATACAGGGCCTGGATGCCCGCAAGCCCCTTCGGGCACAGGTGGCCCTTGGACATGGGGTCGATGGGGTCGCCCTTGAGCTTGATGACGCGCCCATTGCTCACGGTGGCGATGACGCCGCAGTTCATGATGCACGCGCGGCATGACGTGTGCACTTCTTGCGTGTCGTCATCGGCCCATGCCTTGTCGCTTTTCACGAAATCGTCGGATGCAGCGACGCCCAAGGCGCCCACTGCGGCAACGATGCCGGCGCTCTTCAAGAACGAGCGATGAGTCATAGTCCTTGACATGTACTCTCCTCCTTTTTCTCGACTGCCATTCTCTTTTCTCCTCTCTATTCTTCAGGGGCCTGGGCTTCGTGCGCTGCAAGGATCTCCTTGCCCGCTTCGTTGAGCTGCCAGGCGCCCATCCAAACCAAAACGCCCGCCTTCTCCAGCTTGTCGATGTAGAAATCGGCCGAAAGCGTGTGGTGGATCTGCACCGTGTCGTGGGCGAGGTCGTCGTTGTTCTCATAGAACTCCTCGATCTCGGGGAGCTTGCGCGGTGTCTGGCAAAACGCCATGAACCGGTAGTAGGTCTCTGCGCGGTGCGGGTGCTGCATCAAGAGGCTCTCGAAACGGCGCTCGGGGCTGATGAGCTCGCAGGCCTCGGCACCCGCCGCCGTTGTCTGAACCTGGTAGGTGTGGGCGAGGTTCTGCATGTCCTGAGGGGTGTAGCCCTCGTATTCCTCGCCTTCCATGAGCGCGCCCTGCTCGTCGTAGGCGTACCCTTCCAGCCCGCGTTCTTTAAGCAGCATGTGAATGAGCGTGTAGGGCTCCTGCAGCAGGTGGTTGTAGGTGCCCTCCGGGGTGCTCTGGATGAACTGCTCGACTTCGCCGAACTCGCGGCGCTCTTTGCAGAACACTAGGATCTTGTAGAGGATCTCGCGCAGCGAGTTCTGAGAGCCGATGCAGGTGAGCACCGCATCGACCTGGTCTTCAAAGGGGCTCTTGGGACCCAGGGTCTCGGCGTTGTACTCCCGGCGGGCGGCGATCTCCTCCTCGGTCTCCTGCTCGCGCTCCTGCTCCTCCATCACGGCCTCAGCCGAGCTGCGCGAGGCGGTGAACGCCGGCAGCTTCTTTGAGAGGAGCTTCGATTTAACGGGACGGTCGTGGCGGATGAGCATCGAGGGGCGTTGGCCCGAGAGCATCTGTGTCATGGCTTATCTCCTATGCTACTTGTTGTTGGGACGCGAGGTCTGCGAAAAGCTCCGCTTCGTCTCTGATGACGTCGGTCTCGGATTTGACGAATCCACGCGTCACCTTCGAGATGCCGGTGTAGAACGTGGTCTGGGCGACGTCTTCGACGGTGTCGCAGAAGTCGCCGACCCAGTTCAGCTGATGTTCGGTGTGGAACTTCTCGATCCTGTTCGCATAGGTCGAGGCCTGCTGCCAATCGTGTTTGTCGATTGCCTCGTTCAGGCGGTCAAGCAAAAGGGCGATGAACTGAAACTGGAACGAGAGGTGGTCTTCGGGGATGCGCAGCGATTCGTTTGGCTGCATGTGCTCGTCGCAGTACATCTTGTAGGTCTCGTCGCGGGCGTCCTGCATCATGAGGCCTTCTTCGGAGGTGAACACCGACTCGTAGGGGGTCGCGGCGAAGGTCTCGTAGTTGCCGGCAGCCAGGAAGGTATGCGCGTAGTCGCACGCGAGCTGCTGGCGCGTCCCGGTCGTGAGCGTTTGCAGGTATGCCTTCATCTCACGGTAGCCCTCGGCGATGTCTTCATCTCCGCCGTCAAGGCCCGTGAAGTCGGTGGCCGCGATGCGCTCGATTTCCTCCTGCGTCAGCTCGTGCAAGTAATAATAAGAGAGCTTGCGATAGAACATCGCGCGGCTCTTGTTCAGAGAAACGATTGCCTGAAGCTGGTCGGCATCGAGTGCTGTCGATTCGGCATCGAGCGTCGTTTCAACAGAAGCATTCCCCATCTGACCCTCCTTGAATTTTTCCGCTCGTGCGCAAAGGCCAGCGCGAAAAATCTACGGCGTCTGCGCTTTTTGCCCTTGCGCGTGTTTCAACGCTTTGCAGCATCGGCCGCGGACGCCTCGGAGGGAACGTCAAAGACTGACTAAGTGGCTGGTTTTCCCTAGTCAATAATTGACTAGTCACGTAATGCCAGTTCAAATATGGTTTTAAAAAATATAATAGTGTGCAAATACGGGTATTCGCACGATTGACGAAGAGCCTTTTCGATAAGTAGACTGGATGTAACCACATGACGCAAGAAGGGAATATGAGCAAACAACACCAGGGTCGGGATGTGCTCGCCCGATGGCGCGAGCAGTTCCCTCTTATCCCGTTCTTTGGCTTTTCCTTCTGGATTGCCTGGAACCTGAGCGCGTTTTCCGGTGTCGGATGGTACGACGGCACCGAGAATGCCTGGTCTGTCTTCGAGTTGACGACTGTCCACCTATCCGCTTCGTTCGTTACGCTGATAGCGTTCTACGTGTTCTCGAAACAGGTGAGCGCCTTTATCGAAAAGCCGCTGAGCATGCTGCTTGGGGGTGCCCTCGGCGTTGTCGGAGCGGTGTTGATCGTCGTGTCGGGCCCCCTGTTCCTGCTCTCGCTGCCGCTCTTCTACGCAGGCGCTGTGTGCGCGGGCATTGGCACGACGTTTTTCTTCGCGCGCTCTGCCGGGTACCTTTCCGCGCTAATTCCCCGCATCGCCTTCATTCGCATCTGCGAGGCGCTCTTGGTGGCGGTATGCGTATGTTGCGTGGCCATGACCGCCCCGAAATCGATCCAGAAGGTGCTGTTCGTGTTGATTCCGGCGTTTTCGGCTCTTCTGCTGGCCGTGCGTCCCTACCAGCCGGCGGAGCTTCGCGTCATGAGAAACGAGCCCGGCAGCCTGAAGAGGTACGGCAGCTTTCTTTTTGCGGTGGTCGTGTTCTCGGCGGCGGCCCAGTTTCTGCAGCGCAGCTTCTTTCCCGTCCCGCGCGTCGATTCGCTGATGAGCTTCAATAACGAGCTGCTGTTGCTGATCGTGGTTGCCGTGTGCCTCTTGCTTGTTGCCGCCGCCATGGACAACTTCGGGTTCGGGGGCATCTTTCTTCCCGCCATGCTGGTCATCATCGTTCTTCTCGTTGCCATGCCGGTGCTCGAATCGGTCCTGCCTTCGGCACTTTCCGCCTCCATATCGAGCGCGGCGCTGTATTCGTGCAACGTCATGGTGTGGGGACTTGCGGCATATGCAGTGTTTCAGTCGCAGCGCAACGCCATCAGGATCTTCTGCTCCGTCAACGCGTCGCTTGTGGCCGGAAGCCTCATAGGAAACGTGCTCATTGTTGTCGTGCCGTCGGACACTTTCAGCATCGGGTTCATTCTTGCCTGCGTCGTCTTGGCTCTTGCGGCGATTGTCGTTGTCGTCTTTGTCTTTCCCGAACGCAAGATCGAGTCGATGTTTATCCCCATCGACGAGAAGGCCCTGAACGTTTCGGATGGGAGTTCCAAGCAGGGTTTTGCCCCGTGGAAGCAGGCGTGTGCCGATATCTCGATGCGCTATGGACTCTCTGAGCGCGAAAGCGAGGTGTTCGGGTTTCTCACCCGTGGGAAGACCAACCAGCAGATTGCCGACATACTGACCGTGTCGCCCTACACCATCCGCGCCCACACGCGCAATATCTACGCCAAGCTCGACGTGCATTCGCGCGGTCAGCTCTCAGATTTCGTGCACGACTACATCGACAACAACCAGTAGCACGCGCTGTGCATCGAGGGACCCTGGGTGGTCGACCACGTAGCGGGCTTCGGCGAACGATGCATCGAGAGGAGCCTGCTGGTCGACCACGTCCCGGGGTTCGATGCGCTCTCAGCACAAAACGTTCGCACATGAGCGAGGCTTCTGCGCACACTGCGCGGAACTCACCTTAGTGCGTGAGTGTCTTCGGGATCTCAGCCTGGAAATCCACGCACCTAGCAGAGTTCAGCGCAGTCCCTGCGCGCAACGCTCGCACATGAGCGAGGCTTCTGTGCACGCTGTGCGGAACTCGCCTTGGTGCGCTACGCACGTAGCGGAGTTCTGCACACGTCGCACGGAACTGCCATTGGTGCGCGCGCACTTGCAGGAGTTCGATGCGAAAATTCGCACACCTAGCGAGGTTCGGTGCACGCTCTTCATCAGGTGCTCGCTCACGTACTGGAGTTCTGCACACGTCGCACGGAACTTCCTCTAGTGTGCGAGCCTTTCGTAGTTCGAGCACCCAATAACGACCCCATTCTCACGCTCGTCCGAAGCGTTACGCGCGTTAGCCCGATGCCTGACACCTTCCACCTCCGCCGTTGCCTATTTTGAAAGGGCAGGAAAGCAATGCCGATACTAAGGAGATGTTGGGTCATGAAGCTTTCGGACATCAAGAACGTCACGGTTTGCGGCGGCGGCACGCAGGGAAGCCAGATCGCCACGCAGGTTGCCTATAAAGGTTATCCGGTGACCATTTGGCTGCGCAGCGAGGGGTCGATTGAGCGTGCCAAGAAGCGCCTGGCCACGGTGAAGCAGCAGTATCTTTCCGCCGTTCAGGACCTGAAGAAGGGGCCCGAGTTCTACTACGGCGGTCTGACGGATGCCGAGAAGCTCTCCGACGCGGAAATCGACGTTCTCTACGCACAGACCGAGAAGCGCCTCGACTCCATCAAGTTGACCTGCGACTATGCCGAGGCGTTCGGCAATGCCGACATTGTGCACGAGGCCATTGCCGAGGACCCCGAGCAGAAGGAAGCGCTGTATCAGAAGATCGCCGAGTACCTGCCCAAAGAGTCGCTGATTCTCAGCAACTCGTCCACGCTCATGCCCAGCCAGATGGTGGACTTCGTGGACCGTCCCGACAAGTTTTTGGCCATGCACTTTGCCAACCAGTGCTGGATTCACAACCTGGCCGAGGTCATGCCGCATCCGAACACCGACCCGGCAAACGTCGATCTGGTCTGCGAATACTCCAAGGCTATCGGCATGGTGCCGCTGCGCCTGAAGAAGGAGAAGGCCGGCTATATTGTGAACTCGCTGCTCATCCCGTGGTTCACGGCGGCGCTCTCGCTGGTGGCAAACGGCTACACCGACCCCGAGACCGTGGACATGACGTGGCATCTGGACACGGGTGCCGAGATGGGACAGACCCCGTTCCACAAGCTTGACAAGATCGGCCTGCCCCTGGGTCTGGCAATCTACAGTGCCAACCCCGCCTCCAAGGACCCCGATTCCGACTTGGGCCGCATCTGCGCCATGCTCAAGGAGTATGTCGACGCGGGCAAGACCGGCATCGCCGCAGGCGAGGGCTTCTACAAGTACAACTAGCGCTGACTTCGGTGCGCACATGGTGCATTGAGTGGGACAAGGTGGTCGACCACATAGCGGGGGTCGGCGCACGATGCACCGAGAGGGCCCTGGTGGTCGACCACGTCCGCGGGTTCGATGCAGATTCTGGCCGGCTACTCGACCACGTAGCTGGGTTCGATGCGGATTCTGCATCGAGAGGTCCCTGGTGGTCGCCCACGTGGCCGGGTTCGGCACGCGCTGCACCGAAGTGGCTCTGGTGGTCGACCACGTCCCCGGGTTCGATGCGCCCATCGCCCCGTTGCTCGCCCACGTCCCCGGGTTCGATGCGCTTTCTGCATCCAAACGCCTTGGGTGGTCGACCACGTGGCGGGCTTCGGCGCAGTATCCATCTCCCTGTGACACCAGCTTGGCCAGTTCTCTCCCCCGACCATTTCCTTTGTCCTAACTGCGACACAAGGTTGCCGTCACGTTCCAAGCGACAACGAGCAAAATCACTCTCATCTTGCGTCGTTGTCAAGCGCTTCCATACCTGCTGTTGTCAGAATATAGGCGCGCTTTGTGCTCGTGCTGGGTGCGGTTGCTTCGACAAGGCCTTCGTCCTGCAACTTCCTAAGGTAGTAGCGGATGCTGTTTATTGACATCCCTGTCTTTTTGGCGATGTCCCTCGTCGTTGACGGAGTTTCCCCTTTCAGACACTCGAGAACGGCATGACTCTTCTCGTTGGCCGACACTTGGGATGCTTTCGATGCGCTCGGCGCCGCATCATTGGCACCTGCAATGTCAAAGTGATCTGGGGACACTTCGATAAGTGGCGACTTCCCAATAAGCCCCTTGGCGATGCTGCGCGCCTCGTCAGAGTCAATCGAAAGCGCTTTGTGAAGTTCTGCGATGCTCACTCCATGCCGCCTAAGTGCAAGGAGCAGAACCGTTTGCTCAAGTCGATCTAGTGGTTCAGACGAAAGCTCCTGAAGGCGTGCCTGCATCTCTGGAATCTCCGTTCCTCCACGCCCCAAAATAACCGTGAAGGAATCGATCCTCGCGATGAAGGTGGGCTCATCAAGAGCGCGTGAAGCCATTTCGCGTTTCATCATGCTCACACCAGAGCCGTTGCCTTCAGCGGGAACGCCTTCCTGAGTCGGTAGCTCGACGGAGGTAAGGAGCCTCATCAGCGTGTCGTTTCTGCATCGAGAGGTGCCATCGTCGAGAGTTTCCAGGCTCTTGCCGCCCCAAAGTCCTCCAGGATTCGTTATTTCGACGCGGTCAGGATAGATATCGACGGACACGGCCTGTCCCAAGAAATACTGCCCATACTCGCGGTGCACGAGCGCGTTCACAAGTGCTTCGCGGAGCACTGATATCGGGATTTCGGGCTCGTCAACCCTGCCCGAGCCACGGACAACCGAATAGGTGCGAAGATTGCGGATTATGGCAGTAAGCGCGTCTTCTATCACCGCGCCAATCGGTCCGTCGCATACTCGCCGGTCGAGGAAACGTGGACGCCCTGGGGCAGATTTCTTGACGTCTGGATGAACGGCGACGTCCACGACAAGCTTGGGGAAATACTGCTGCGGATAAATCCCTGCCACAAGGAGCCCCGCGAGACGAACATTGCCTTCGTTGTCCGTGAGGTTTAGACGGGCAAGACGTGTCTGTTGATTGGGGGCATCTCGAAGTGCACGAGATCCTACGCGCTGCTCATGCGCAATAATCTGATCAACGGTAATCCTGTCGAGGTCATCTACATGCGCCTCGCTGACAATCGCTCGATCTGACTGGGTCGGAACGAGCGCATTTTGAAGCTCATAAAGCTCTGCGGGCTGAAGTCTGATGTCCTTGTCATCCACTCTCTTGTAGCTGCCGTTCGTGATCGAGCGAGCTATCACGTAACAGGGCTTTGTCGCCGGATCGAGCTCTTCTATCTCGACAGAAACGATTTGCTTTCCCTCAAATTCAATGCGGCTAAGGTGATACTGAGGAGGGTTAGCGACCTTCGCGCCGTTCTCTCCACCGTCGCCCATGCCGTCCACAAACTGATTCACGACTTTATCGGGGGAGAAGCCCTCTGCGGGGACGAAGCCCTCGGATTCATCTACCCCAAGCAGCAGAATACCGCCCCGTGTGTTCGCAAATGCGCTGACGGACTCCCACACGTTATTCGAGAGCTTCTTGCGGCAGGCCTTTGCCTCGACGTACTCGTCATCTGCCCCTTGCAATCTGAGTCGCTCAATGATACGCGAGAGCTCTTCTGTATCCATGACTGCGCCCTCCATCAGTTACAATTTTCAGTGATGATTGTAACTGGTGAGAGTATATTTTTGAAGTGATATGGTAAATTTTGTAAGTGAACACTAGTATTTTTATAAGTGAAGCGGTTAATTTTGTAAGTGATGAAGAGAAATTTGTAAGTGATTGGTTTTCCGCTAGTGCCTAGCATGACGATTCCTTTGTCTTGGACTTTGACAGCTGCCCTTTCAAGGTGCGAGGGAGGCTCTTGCGAATGCCATCTGCACACCTTTCCGGTCATGGGAAGGGGAGTAATGGGGAGTTCGGCATGGATAGCGTTTTCTGCACCGAGAAGGCCTTGGTGATCGACCACGTGGCGATGTTCGGCGCGCGATGCGCCGAGAGGCCCCAGGTGGTCGACCACGTCCGCGGGTTCGATGCGTTTTCTGCCCAGTCACTCGCCCACGTAGCGGGTTTCGATGCGGAATCTGCATCGAGAGGGCCTTGGTGATCGACCACGTGGCGATGTTCGGCGCAGTGTCCCGTAACACCAGACGTGTTGTAACCTGATATCGTGCGTGCCCAAACATCGATCGATCCTCACCGCTAAGGAGCATGGATGGCCCGGACCCAAGAAAGTGACACCCCCAATATCCCCGTGTCTTTCATCGTTCTCGCGGTGGCGGGTGTCGTGTTCTTCTTGTTCGGGGGTCTGCTCTTCGATGGAATGGCGCTCTTCTGGTGCCGTCTCATCTCTTCGGGAATCGTCGCGGTGTTTCTTGTGACATGGTTCGTGTACGACGTGCGACAGTTGGGCAGCGAAAGCTCTGGTGACGGACGTTCGGGTCGCACTTCAGGAAAGAGGAGTAGGGCTGCCACCGTCGCAGAGCTTGCCATTCTGGCACTTGCCACGGCAGCGATGACATACTCCTGCGCCCTCTGCCTCATGGATCTGCCGCAGCTCTCATCCCTGCAGGTCGCGCACCTGTCCAACGCCAATTGCAGGACTGGCGGTAATGCGCGCGGCATCTTCGCGCTCACGATTGACGGTATCGACGATGATACCGGCGAAAAAGTCAGCTTCGTGGCGTCGCAGCGCAATTTCGACGACTTCGATGCCGCGCACCAGAAGAAAAGCGCGTACGTGTTCCTCAATGCCACCGTGCAATATCTGCCCAACTCGCACATCGTGCTGAGCGCGGACTTCTGATCGGGGAGGGGAAGCTCGACATGGCGGTAATCGAGGCAAGGCCCCTCTCGCTCGACGCGATCGCGGCATCGGGGCAGACCTTCACCTGGCGGCGTCACGGCGGCTCGTGGCTGGTGGCGAGCGGTGCCCGTCGCTGCCTTCTTTCGCAGAAAGACGGTGCCGTGGAGGTGACGCGCCCAGATGGGGGCGAACCAGACCCAGACGAGCTCGCCTACTGGAAGCGCTACCTTGCGCTCGACCTGGACTACGCGCAGGTGCTTCGCGATATTGCGCTTCCGGCAGAAGTGCAGCGTGCCGGTGCTGGTATCCGCGTGCTCAGGCAGGACTGGTGGGACACCGCCGTGAGCTTCGTCATCTCGCAGAACTCCAACATCACGCGCATCCAGCGCACGGTCGACGCGCTCATGGACGCAAGCGGCGGGGTCGTGCCCGCGCCTCCCAAGCTCCGTGCTCTGCTCGAAGACGATGATTTCGCATCCGGCCTCAAGCTCGGGTATCGCAGCCCCTACCTCGAGGCGCTGGCAGATCGCTGCTGCTCCTGGCATCCCAGCCGTGTGGACGACGCCGGCGTTCTCCTTGACCAGAGCCTCTCGGAGTTGCAAGAGCTTTCCGGCATCGGCCCCAAAGTGGCCAACTGCATCTGCCTGTTCGGGCTGGGCTACATGGAGGCAGTGCCGCGCGACACCTGGATCCGCCGCGCCGAGCAGGAGTTCGACATCGACTGGCATCCGCGGTGGGGTGGCATTCAGCAGCAGTATGTCTTTGCCTGGATGCGGCAGCGGGCGTAGGCAACGGAACCAACCCGACCGCGAGAAGGGGAACGATGCATTTTCTGCACCGAGGGGCCCTGGTGGTCGACCACGTGCGGGGGTTCGATGCGGAATCTGACCCGTTGCTCGACCACGTGGCGAGGTTCGATGCGCATTCGCCCAGAAATCCGCTCACGTGAAGGGGTTCGATGCGGAATTTGCATCGAGAGGGCCCTGGTGGTCGACCACGTGCGGGGGTTCGATGTGCCCCCGCACTTGCCATGCGCATACGCGCCGTTTGTGGCGTTCCTCGTATTAATCGGCTATTGATATTTCGGCCCTCGTATAGCTCGGCTATTGATACATCGCCTGTTACATCGAGGTGCTATTGAAACTTTGCCCCGTCTACCAGTGCCTATCGTAAATTTCGAACTCTCAGGTTGAGAAGCCCCGATTTCTGAATGAACGTCTAAGTTCGAGGGATTATCTCGGGTCTAAACAGGATGAATGACCACAGCTTTTAAGATTAGCTTTTTATACTCATTTCAATCGGAGATTCGCCGAGAGGAAACGCCCGTGTCCGAGAGGGGCGTGGCGAGGTCCGATCATATTCGGCTGTACAACAAGGAGGGCACTATGAGTGAACCCGTACGTACCGACACCGAACGTCTTGACGAGAAGACTCCGCCACGCGCATGGCTCATTCTCGTCGTCACCTATCTCGCAAGTATCTGTGCTCCCATCGTCCAATTCAAGATTCCGCCGCTTGCCAACTGGCTCTTCGCCAACTTTGCCTCCGTCGGGTTGGACGGCGCCACCTTTGGAATGTTGATGTCGGCCATGGCCATCATCGGCTGCATCCTTGCCTTCCCGGCGGCCTTTATCGCCCAGAAGCTCGGCTTGAAAACGACGATGCTCGTCTCGCTTGCCACCCTTGCTGTGGGCTCGTTCATCTCGATTTTCGCCTCTACGATCCCCGCGCTTCTCTGCTCCCGTCTGATCGAGGGAATCGGCATCGGCCTCGTGGGCGTTGTCGGCCCGACCTGCGTCTCCATCTGGTTCCCGCCGCGTCGCCGTGGCCTTGCGCTTGGCATCTGGGCAACTTGGGTCCCCTTCGGCACGGTTCTCATGTTCGGCATCGCGCCGACCATGGCGGGCGGAAGCGTTGCGGCTGATCCGACCGGCTACAAGACCGTGTTCGCCTTCTGCACCATCTTCTGCATCATTGCTCTGATCCTGTTCGCCGCTATCTTCAAGCTCCCCGAGGGCAAAGAGGAAGAGGCAGTCGTGGTCCAGGGTTCGCTTCGCGAGGCGCTGCCGCTGCTCAAGAACAAGTACATCTGGTATCTGGGCATCGTGTTCCTGTGCCTGTGCTGCTGCACACTCGCAATCGTGACGACCTACTACCAGCAGTTCCTGACCGCAGCAGCTCCGAACGGACTCGGCTGGTCTGAGTCCCTGGCCGGCTCGGTCATGACCATCCCGATGATCATCTCGGTCTTCTGCGCACCGCTCGCCGGCGGCATCAGCGACCGTCTCGAGCCCAACTCCAAGCGCTGGATCGCGGTCTGCAGCGGTGTTGCGCTTCTGGTCTCGGTCTTCTTCGGCTTCGTGACCGGCGAATACGCCATGGTCGCGCTTGTCATCTTCATCGCGCTTCAGGGTGTGGCCGGCGCGTTCGTCGCCGGCGGCTGCCGCCCGATGGCTCCTATGATCATGGGCGGAACGGCAACCGGTGCTGTCATGGGCATGGCCGTCCTGCAGTTCATGCAGAACCTCGGCCAGGCTGTCGGCTCGCCGGTCTTCGGTGCGCTCGTCGACGCCTTCGGTGGAAACTTCGGCATCCCGTCGATGATCATCCAGATCCCGCTTCTCGTCATCGGCATCATCTTCGGTGTGCTCATCAAGCCGTTCAAGTACGACACCATCCCCGAAGAGCATCGCGACGAGGGTCACATCGCCGACGGCCAGTAACGGCCATCTCCCACAGCTCAGCTCTTCTGACTTCTGCCGCGGGGTGTTTGCGGGAACGCCCCGCGGCAGGTCTTTTTCATGCGAATTCGCCCGCCCCGATGCAGTTTGTGCCAACAGAGTTGCGGAAATCTCAATTTCCCCCGACAGACGCTAGAATGGGAACCGAAAACCGCAGTGCCGGCAAGGCGGACGATTAAGCGAAGGGAAAGACGATGACGCAGGCTGCTCCCGGATGGTACCCCGATCCTTCAGGAGATCTCACGCGGCAGCGGTTCTGGGATGGAGACGAGTGGACCGACCACTACCGCGACGTCGACCCCAATGAAAACGCGGGTTTTCAGGAAGCACCGCAGGCTGGGGCTGCAGAAAGTGCGCCGTCTTCCCAACAAGGCGCGGCACCGGGTCCCTCGAGCGCCGGGCAGCCCTATGCAAACCAGCAGGCCCAGGGCGCGCCGACCGATACGGGGCAGGCTGCCGCCGGTCAGGCTTACGCAGGCCAGCAGGCGTATGCCTACGGGCAACGGGCCGCCTACACCACATACACGTCATCGGCGATGTCCTCGACTGACAGGACCCTGCGCCTCGTCGCGTTCATCTTCTGCGTGATCTCCTGCGTAGGTTTTGCAGAGTTCATCATCCCGCTTGCCTGGATGATCCCCATGACGGTCATTTCCTGGAAGATTTACAAGGGAACCCGTGCGAATACGACTGCCTTTGGCGTCTGCACGCTCATCTTCGTCAGCCTGGTAAGCGGAATTCTCCTCCTGTGCTCTACCAAGGACGACGAACAGGCGGGCAGGTATTCCGCTTAAGCCTAAAATATCGGGTTTTCGAGGGGATTTGAAACGAACTCACTCCTAACACGATTTTGGCATTGCAGGCAAATAAGTCAAGACTTTACCTTGCCCCATGCTCGTATATAGTTAAATCAGGCTCCATCCTCTGTTCCGGTCTATTTGCGATGGACCGATGGCAACGTAAAGGGAACCCGAGATCCTGAGCTGGAAAGGTATCCTCCGTTTTCGGTGTGGAAGCTGGAACGCTCAGTGGGGGCACCCACCTATTTAGGTGGGTTCATCCTTCCGGCGGGGGATGGAGTTTTTCTCTGCCTTCAAATTCCCTGGTCGAGCTGCGCTGCACACGTCAGGGTTTCGTGTCATCATAGGGCTATGAAAAACGGTATGGACAACCTCTTCTCCGAGATAGACAACGAGACGCGCTTTCGGGCGGCACCGCTTGCGGTGCGCATGCGCCCGCGCACGCTCAACGAGATCGTCGGCCAGGAAGAGGCCATCGGCAAGAACACCTGGCTGCGACGCGCCATCGATTCCGATGCGCTGTCCTCGCTCATCCTGTTCGGCCCCGCGGGCACGGGCAAGACCTCGATCGCCCACGTGATCGCCAACACCACAAACGCCGCCTTCGTCGAGGTATCGGCGGTCTCGGGCACGGTCTCTGACCTGCGCCGCGAGATCAAGGCGGCAGACGAGCGCCTCATCTCGCGCCACCAGCGCACGATACTTTTCGTCGACGAGATCCACCGCTTCTCCCGCTCGCAGCAAGACGCGCTGCTCCATGCGGTCGAGGACCGCGTCGTCATCCTCATCGGCGCCACGACCGAAAACCCGTTCTTCGAGGTGAACTCCGCGCTCATCTCGCGCTCGCGCATCGTCGAGCTCAAGCCCATCGGCAACCGCGGCGTCGAGCGCATCGTGAGAAACGCGCTGGAAGACGAGCGCGGGCTTGCCGGGAAGTACGAGATCGACGAGGACGCGCTCAACGCCATCGTGCTCACGGCCGGCGGCGATGCCCGCATGGCGCTCACGACGCTCGAGCTTGCCGCGGCGCTGACGCCCGATGGGGGCACCATCGGCATCGAGCAGGTCAAGGAGGCCTCGCCGACCCGTCAGCTGCCCTACGACAAGAACGGCGACAACCACTACGACATCATCAGCGCCTTCATCAAGTCCATGCGCGGAAGCGACCCGGACGCCGCCGTCTACTGGCTCGCGCGCATGATCGAGGGCGGGGAGGACCCGCGCTTCATCGCGCGCCGCATCCTCATCTGCGCAAGCGAGGATGTCGGTCTCGCCGACCCGCGCGCCATCCAGGTGGCGGCATCCGCTTTCAAGGCAGCCGAGGTCATCGGGTACCCCGAATGCCGCATCAACCTGGCCGAGGCGGCGATCTACATCGCGCTCGCTCCCAAGTCCAACGCTTGCGAGGCCGCCATCGACGCCGCGCTCAAGGAGGTACGCGAAGGACCGCGCCGTGCCGTGCCCGACTACCTGCGCGACCGTCACCGCCCCGGCTCGGAGAACTACGGCACCTACAAGTACCCGCACGACTATCCCGGCAACTGGGTCGAGCAGCAGTACCTGCCCGACGGCCTCGAGCGCGGGGCGTTCTACCATCCCAGCAAGAACGGCTGGGAGAAGCTGCGCTTTCCCGAGGGAAACGACGGCCAGCAGCGCTAATCCACCGGAGCAGCGTGCGTGCCCGGACGTGCACGGGGGGCAATTATTCGGTCGCCCATCCCGGACGCAGCATGCCGAGCGCTGCAGCTTTTGCAGACGAGAACTGTGCGAACCATGTAAATGTGGGTGCATTGCCGTTTGTTTGCGAGATAATCTTGAGTATCATCAGTGGATGAATATTGTGGAGAGTAACGAGGAGGCCTCATGGCTGATTTTCTCTCGAGCATCTGGCCGTACGCGGCGGCAGTGCTCGTTATCCTGGGCGCAGCGGTGCTCATCGCGCTCATCGTCGTGCTGGTTCGCGCGGCAAAGAGCATGAAGCACATCAACACCATCACCGAAGAAGCAGAGCGCGAGGTCACGCCCGCACTCAAGCGCGTCGACCCGCTCGTCGACCGCGCCGAGCTCACCGTCGACACCCTCAACCTCGAGCTTCTGCGCGTCGATGCGATCCTCGAGGACGTCGAAAACGTCACTGACGTTGCCGGAAAGACCGCCGACACCGTGAACACCATCACCTCCGCCCCGAGCAACGCCGTCGCCGCGCTCGCGGAGCGCGTGCACGACGCCTTCGGCTCCAAGCGCAAGAAGGCAAAGAAAGACCGCTTCGTCTACCCGATCGGCGCTGGGGCAAAGAAGCCAGAGCCTGCCGGCGATGATGTCACCAGTGCCGCATCGGCAATCGCATCCGACGAGCCTTCCGAGGAGGACAGCGCAGTTGCTGCGTCCGAGCAGGATGCTGCAGAAGATGCCCCGGCAACCGAGGACGCTGCCACATCCGAGGAGGCTGCTTCTTCTCCCGAAGCCCCCGCTTCCGAGGGCAAGGAAGATTCCACGGCACAAGATGCGCCCGCTGAGCAGGGCGAATAGACAAACACCCACTGCATGTGGCATAAACGGCCGTAAGGTTTTGGCCGCGATACAATCGGCGCGCATGGAAAGCCCGTGTGCACCACGACTCACGAACAAAAGGAGCACGATGTCCTCTGTACCGATTAGCTCGGCGGAAATCCGAGAAGCGTATCTCAAGTTCTTCGAGGAGAAGGGCTGCCAGCGCTGGCCTTCTTCCTCCCTCATCCCCGATGATCCCTCGCTGCTCCTGACGGTTGCGGGCATGGTGCAGTTCAAGCCCTACTTCCTGCAGCAAAAGCACCTCGACCCCCAGTACATAGGGGCCACGACCGCGCAGAAGTGCGTGCGCACCAACGATATCGACATCATCGGCACCGACGGGCGCCACCTCTCCTTTTTCGAGATGCTCGGCAACTTCTCCTTTGGCAAGTACTTCAAGAAGGAGATGTGCGCCTGGGCCTACGAGTTCTCAACCGAGGTGCTCAAGCTCGACCCCGAGCGCCTCTACGTCACCGTCTACACCGATGACGACGAGGCCGCAGAAATCTGGGAGAATGTCGGCATCCCGCCCGAGCGCATCACGCGCCTGGGCGAAGAGGACAACTTCTGGGTAGCCGGCCCGACCGGTCCGTGCGGCCCCTGCTCCGAGATGTACTACGACCAGGGCCCCGAGGTGGGCTGCGGTCGCCCCGACTGCGCGCCGGGCTGCGACTGCGACCGCTTCCTCGAGTACTGGAACCTCGTCTTCACCCAGTACGACCGTCAAGAGGACGGCACGCTCGTGCCCTTGGAACACGGCAACATCGACACCGGCATGGGACTTGAGCGCGTGGCCGGCATCATGCAGGGCCACACCTCGAACTTCGAGACCGACATCCTGCGCAAGCTCGTCGGTGTGGGGGAGAAGCTCACCGGCAAGACCTACGGTACCGACGAGGGCGTCGACCTCTCGCTCCGCATCATGGCCGACCACTCCCGCTCGATCGTCTTCATGATCGGCGACGGCATCCTGCCCTCCAACGAGGGGCGCGGCTACGTGCTGCGCCGCCTGCTGCGCCGTGCCGAGCGCCACGGGCGCCTGCAGGGCATCGAGGGCCCGTTCCTGAGCAAGTTCCTCGATGTGATCATCGACGAGATGGGCGATGTCTACCCCGAGATCGTCGAGAACCGCTCGCTCATCGAGAAGGTCATGCTCTCCGAAGAGGAGCGCTTCAACCGCACCATCGCCACCGGCGAGAAGTTCCTCGACGATGCGCTCGAGGGGCTGAAAGAGGGCGACGTGCTCGACGGCACGACGGCCTTCACGCTGCACGACACCTATGGGTTCCCCGTCGAGCTCACGGCCGAGATCGCCCGTGAGCAGGGCATCGAGGTCGACATGGAGGGCTTCGAGTGCGAGATGACCGCTCAGCGCGAGCGCGCCCGCGCGGCCCGAAACGACGAGGCCTGGAGCGGCTTCGAGGACGTCTACACGCACATCCTCGACACCCACGGCGAGACCGAGTTCGTGGGCTACCGCAAGGACGAGGACGAGGCCAAGGTCATCGACCTGATCGTCGACGGGCACATCGTCGACGAGGTGAACGAGGGCGACGAGGTCACCGTCGTGCTCGACAAGACGCCCTTCTACGGAGAGATGGGCGGCCAGGTCGGCGACACGGGCCTCATCTCCAACGAATACGGAAGCATCAAGGTCACCGACACCACGCATCCCACGAGCGGCCTCACGGCCCACATCGGCACGGTCACTGCGGGCACGATCCGCAAGGACGACGTGGTGAATGCCGCCATCGACTCCGAGCGCCGCGCACTCATCGCGCGCAACCACACCGCCACCCACATCCTGCAGGCCGCGCTCGTCCAGGTGCTCGGCGACCACGTCAAGCAGGCGGGCTCGCTGGTCGCGCCCGACCGGCTGCGCTTTGACTTCACCCATTTCGAGCCCATGCACCACGAGCAGATCCTCGCGGTCGAGCGCCTCTGCAACGAGGTCATCATGCACAACCTGCCCGTTCTCACTTACGAGACCTCGCTCACCGCGGCGCGCGAAGACGGCGTGACGGCGCTATTCGGCGAGAAGTACGGCGAGTTCGTCCGCGTGGTCGAGGCGGGCAACTTCTCAAAGGAACTCTGCGGCGGCACGCACGTGGCGCGCACCTCAGAAATCGGGCTCTTCAAGATCGTGCAGGAGACCTCGATTGCGGCAAACACCCGCCGTGTCGAGGCCGTGACCAGCTACGCTGCCTACGAGTACATGTCGCGCCTGGAAGAGGAGTGCCGCGAGACGGCGCGCTTTTTGAACGTCCCGCCGCTCGATGTCTCCGAACGCGTGGCCAAGATGCAGGGCCAGCTCGAGTCCTATCAGAGGGCGGCCAAGCGCGCCAAGAAGATGGCCGCCGAGGGAAGCGTCGCCGACCTTCTCGAGGGAGCCTACCAGGTGGATGGCTACATGCTCGTGATCACGAACAGCGGCGAGGTCGTCGGTGCGCAGCCCATCCGCGAGGTCTGGGACGTCATCAAGCGCCGCGCGCAGGGAAACCCGTTTGCCTTCATCAGCTTCGGCATCGTGGATGGCAAGAACACGCCCATCATGCTCGCCGCGGCGAACGATGCCGCCGTCGACAAAGGTTTCAACGCGAACGACGTCGTGAAGAAGATCGCCCCGGTCCTGGGCGGCAACGGCGGCGGCAAGCCGACCATGGCGCAGGCGGGCGGCAAGAACGCGGATGCCGTGCCAGAGGCCATCGAGAAGACCAAGGAGCTGTTCGGGATCTAGGAGCCTTGCATGCGCGTCCTGGCAATCGACATCGGCGAAAAGCGCATCGGCGTTGCGGCAGGGGACACTTCGACGGGGATTGCGGTCCCGCTCAAGGTCCTGCCGGCCGCCGAGGTTCTCCAGGGTGCACGTACCTGGCGGATGCTCATAGAGGACAACGAGCCCGAGCTCATCGTGTCGGGACTGCCGGTCTCGCTCGATGGCAGCAACGGCAAGCAGGCCGAGCACATCCGTGCGCAGGCTGAGGGAATTGCCAAGGCGGCGGGCCTTGCGCTCGAGTTCTCCGATGAGCGTCTGAGCAGCAAAGAGGCAAAGCGGATCTTGCGCGAGCAGGGCCTGAGCGAAAGGGAGATGCGCGGCAGGGTCGACAGCGTCGCCGCATCGCTCTTCCTCGAGACCTGGCTTGCACAGCACCGAGAAGCATAAGGACATGTTGGATGAGGCGTGCACCGGGGCGCCACAGGTGAGGAGATGAAGATGGCCAGCGGCAAGCACTCCGTGCCCAGGGGCGCGAAGCGATACGACTGGAGAAGCGACAGGGAGCAAGAGAAGCGGAAAGACCAGGAAGAGCTGAGCTCGAAAGAAGAGCAGGCGTCTGCTCCCGCTTCCGAAAACGAGGTTGTCCCGGAGGATGCCGACACCACGGCAGCACAACCAGCCATCCCAGATGTCGAAGAGGAGCCATCGACCGAGGCGACCGCGCCCCAGCGCGTGGTCCCGCCGAGCGTGCGCCCGCGCGAAGACGTCGTGCGCCGTTCGCATGAGCAGGCAAAGTCGGGCAGGCGCTCGGCCGTCATCGCGCTCGTCGTCATCCTCGTTTTGGTCGTAGCGGGCGTCGGCCTCTACTTTGGCGTCTTCCAGGAAAAGCCCGGGCAGGTCAAGGAGGGACAGACCATCACCGTCGAGGTCCCCGACGGGGCGAGCACGAGCGACATCGGCAAGCTCCTCAAGGAGGATGGGGTCATCTCGCTTTCCAGAGACTTTGTCAGCCGCGTCAAGGAGCTCGGAGACGACGGAAAGCTCCAGTCAGGTACCTACCACTTCACCGGTGGCGCCGACCTCGACTCCATCATCTCGGACCTCGCAAACGGGAACACCGGATACGAGCTCACCATCCCGGAGGGCTTCACGCTCAAGCAGATCGCGGCCCGCGTCCACAAGGTCTGCGGCATCTCGAAAAGCTCGTTCTACAAGCTCGCGCACACCGGCTCCAAGAAGTTCGTGGACAAGTACCCCTTCCTCAAGAACTGCTACAAGGGCTCGATGGAGGGCTTCCTGTTCCCCGACACCTACCGCATCGACTACGATGCGACGGCCGCAGACATCATCGACGAGATGCTCGCCGAGTTCCAGGTCAAGATCTCCGAGGTCGACATGACCTATGCGAACAGCAAGAACCTCGATGAATGCGACATCTGCACGCTCGCCTCCATCATCGAGAAGGAGTCGCGCACCTCAGATGACAAGCGCGACATCGCCTGCGTCTTCTACAACCGCCTGCACGCGAACATGGCGCTCGGAAGCGACGTCACGACCTATTACGCGGTGGGAAAGGACCTGACCGATACGCTGACTACAAAGGACCTCGCCTCCGACAACCCCTACAACACCCGCAACGAGAAGAACAAGGGGCTGCCGCCGGGAGCCATCTGCAGCCCCGGGCTCGAATCTCTCAAGGCAGCGGCCAACCCCACGAAAAAGGACTATCTTTACTTCTTCTGGTCGCAGTCCAAGAAAAAGACCATCTTCTGCACGACTGCCAAGGAGTTTGACCAGGCATGGGCGAAGTACGGAGACTAGCCCCCGGAATCGTGCCCGACGAGCACGTCCCATCGGTGTGCGCCATCGACCCGTCACGCCTGGTGGGGCTCGGCATACAGGCGGTGCTGCTCGACCTGGACAACACGCTGCTCCCACGGGGACAGGAGGACATCCCCGAGCGCGCCATTGCCTGGGTCGGTGCCTTGAAGCAGGCAGATCTCAAGGTCGCCCTTCTCACCAACAGCGCCCGCTTTGCCGTGGCAAAGGCGGCCGATGCGCTTGACCTGCCCCTCGAGGACAATGCCTTCAAGCCCTTCACGGCAGGCTATCGGCACCTGCTCTTTCGCCTGGATGTCGCTCCCGAGCATGCCGTCATGGTGGGAGACCAGAGCTACACCGATATCCTGGGCGCGCACCGTGCGGGCATCCGGGCGATCATGGTCGACCCACTCTCGCATGACGACCCGCCCCACACGAAGGTCTTGCGCCTGGTGGACGCCTGGGCAATCCGGCGCGCTGACTCGAACATGCTGTCCTGAGAGAAGACGGGGAAAGATGTTGCACGAAGACGACAACCGCGTTTGCAGGTACTTCGATTTCGCCTTGATAGGAGACCCGGTGGGACATTCGCTGTCCCCGGTGATGCACAACACGCTCTACCGCTACCTGGCAAAGGAGAAGGTGGCCTTCACCAACTGGCGCTACTGCGCCGTCCAATGTCCTGACGAGCGAAGTGCGCTCAAGCAGATCGGCTATGTGCGCACCGGCCACTACCGGGGTATGAACATCACCATGCCCTACAAGCGCCTCGCGCTCGACCAGGCAGACTTCGTCGATTCTTCTGCCGATGCCGCCGGTGGGGCCAACGTGCTCGTGCGCAAGGGATACGACCTGTACGCCTATAACACCGACGGCCTCGGCGCGCTCGGCGCCATCGTGCGCACGAGCGGGCGCGACCCCAAGGGCCTGCGCGTCGCGGTCTGCGGAACGGGCCCGACCTCCGTTGCCATCGCGGCTGCCTTCGCGAACGCCAAGGCAAGCGAGGTCGTCGTCTTCTCGCGCGAGCACGAGCGGGCGCGGCGCGTCATCGAGCGGCTTCGCCTCTCGCTTGTCGAGGGGGCGACCTTCTGGCTGCGCTCGGCTTCCTACGAGGATGCCCCCGGGCTCATCCCCTCCATGGACATCATCGTGGACGCGACTCCGTCCGGCATGAACCCGGACGACGAATCCGTCATCCCCGTCGAGCTCTTCCACGAGGGACAGGTCGTCCTCGACACGGTCTATGCGCACGGGATCACTAGAATCGTCGGCGGGGCGCGCGAGCAGGGGGCCTATGCGATGGACGGGCTCGAGATGCTCGTCGAGCAGGCGGCGCTCTCCGTTGAGATCTGGGCCGAGGCGCTCGGAATCGAGGTAACGGTTCCGCGAGAAGTGATGCGCGATGCCGCGACTTCGGGAAGCGGCGCGCTACAATAGCCTCCACGCACGCCCGCGCGCAACCTGAGAGACGCGCGGGAAGAGAGATTTTTCCAGATTGGAGAGAGCTGATGGTAGAAGAGGGACAGCAGGTTCTGGTCACCTACGTCGGCAAGCTGGACGATGGGACCGTGTTCGACTCGACCGAGAAAAACGGCGGAGAGCCGCTCGACTTCATCGTGGGCTCCGGAAACATCATCGCCGGCTTCGACGAGGCGGTGCGCGACATGGAAATCGGGGAGACGCGCACGGTGAGCATCGACCCCAAGGACGCGTACGGCGACTACGATGATTCGCTTCTGCAGACCGAGAAGATCGAGGATGTT
This sequence comes from Coriobacteriales bacterium, assembly GCA_050943615.1. Classification (GTDB taxonomy): domain Bacteria; phylum Actinomycetota; class Coriobacteriia; order Coriobacteriales; family QAMH01; genus CACZQA01. The sequence continues at coordinate 21,487 of JBMNPN010000007.1, read as the reverse complement.
CCCGATGGCGACGAGCTTGCCAAGCACGTGGGAAAGACCATCTACCTGCAGGACAAGGGCGATTTCATCGCCGCACAGGTCGTCTCTGCCGATAACGGGATGATCACCGTCGACTTCAATCACCCGCTGGCGGGCAAGCGCCTGAACTTCGACATCACCTTGGTCGAGGTGCGCGAGGAGCCGGTCTACCCGCACGGCAAGCCGATTCCCGCGCCCAAGACGCCGCCCAAGCCCGGCGAGAAGGCGTAGACAAGGCGGCCTTTGCATCCCGTTGGCTGAGACGGCATGCCTTGCGAGGAGCGCATTGAGGGCACCCGGGAGCGAACAGAGCGCCCGGGTGCGCTTTTCATGTCCTGTAACGTGATGGCCTTTTGAGAGGCAATAGACGAGAAGGGGTTCGTTTTAGCTGTGGCAGATTCCAATATTGAGCAGGGTTCGCTCTTTGACGCACCTGTCGAAGGCGAGCCGGCAGGCGGGCAGTACCAGGCACCCGATGTCTTTGCCAGCCCGCTTCCCGCCAATTCGCAGGACTGGCCTGCCGAACCCGACGAGCAGATAAGGCGCCGCGTGGACGAGCTGCGCGCGATTCTTGTCGAGGCGCGCGTCCAGTACTACCAGAACGACGCTCCCGAGCTGCCCGATTCCGTCTACGATTCGCTCGAACGCGAGCTCGAGACCATCGAGAACCGCTATCCCGAGCTCGTGACGCCCGATTCGCCGACGCAGACCGTGGGCGGCGGCGTCTCCTCGAGCTTTGCGCCCGTGCAGCACGCGGTGCGCATGTACTCCATCGAAGATGCCATGGACCTCGAGGAGCTCGACGAGTGGCTGCACCGTACCCGCGAGGCGGTCGGCCATCCGCTGCAGTACGTCTGCGAGCTCAAGATCGACGGCTCCTCCATCGCGCTCACCTACGACCATGGCCTGCTCGTGCGGGCCGCGACGCGCGGCGACGGCAACATTGGCGAGGATGTGACGGCGAACATCCGCCAGGTAAAAGACGTGCCGACGCGGCTTTCTGCAAAAAGCGGCGCGCGCGAGCTCGCCGACCGCATCGAGATCCGCGGCGAGGTCTACATGCCCAAGCGCTCTTTCGAGCGGCTGAACGCCGACATCCAGAAGGAAAACGACGAGATTGCGCAGTACAACGCCGAGATCGAGGCGGGGGAGCGCGCCGGACGCAAGCGGGCGCTCAAAAAGCCGTTTGCCAACTGCCGAAACGCCGCCGCCGGCTCTCTTCGCCAGAAGGACTCGCGCATCACCGCCAAACGCGACCTTGCGACCTTCATCTACGCAGTCGCCGACCAGACGCGCGTGCCGGTGGAAAGCCAGAGCGAGTTTCTGGAATGGCTCAAGACTTGCGGCTTCGTCGTCAACCCCAACATCCGTGTTGTCAATAGCGAGGCGGAGGTCCACGACTTCTGCGCCAAGGCCCTCGAGAACCGCGATGGGCTCGGCTACGACATCGACGGCGTCGTCGTCAAGGTGAACGATTTCGCCACGCAAGACGCGCTCGGCGCCACGGCCAAGGCGCCGCGCTGGTGCATCGCCTTCAAGTTCCCGCCCGAGGAGAAGACCACGGTGCTCAAGGACATCGTCTGGCAGGTCGGGCGCACCGGAGCGCTCACGCCGGTCGCCGAGTTCGACCCGACGGCGGTTGACGGCTCCATCATTGCGCGCGCGACGTTGCACAACTACGACGAGCTCAGGCGAAAGGACGTGCGGATTGGCGACACGATCGTCATCCACAAGGCAGGAGACGTCATCCCCGAGGTCGTCGGGCACATCGAGGCGCTGCGCCCCGCGGACAGCGTCCCCGTCGAGCCGCCTTCCACGTGCCCGAGCTGCGGCTCTGCCGTCTCGCGCGACGGCGCTTTCTTGCGCTGCGAGAGCGCCGAGTGCCCGGCGCAGCTCCAGACGCGCCTCGAGCACTGGGTGAGCCGCGGGGCGCTCGACATCGACGGCCTCGGCTCCAAGATTATCGAGTGCATGATCGAGCAGGGGCTCTTGCACGACGTGGTCGACTTCTACTACCTGACCGCCGACAAGCTCGCCTCCGTGCGCACCGGCGATACCAACGCAGATGGAAAGCCGCGCGTCTTTGGCAACCTGAACGCCACCAAGGTGATGGAGCAGATTGAGGCCTCCAAGAAGCAGCCGGCAGCAAACGTGCTCTTCGGCATCGGCATCCGGCAGATCGGAAAGACCACGGCCGAGGCCCTCATCAAGGCCTTCGGCAGCATCGATGCCGTCATGGAGGCGAGCGTGCCCCAGCTCACGCAGGTCGAGGGCGTGGGCGAGGTCGTGGCCCAGTGCGTGGTCGACTTCTTCGCCGTCGCCGACAACCGAGAGCTCGTCGAGCGCCTGCGCCGTGCGGGCCTGACGATGAGCGAGGACTTTGCCGACGAAAAGCCGCAGACGCTTGCGGGGCTCACCTTCGTCTTGACGGGAAGCCTCGAGCGCTACGACCGCACGACGGCGCAGGACCTGCTCAAGGAGTACGGGGCGAAGTGCTCGGGATCGGTGAGCAAGAAGACGAGCTACGTCATCGCAGGACCCGGTGCCGGCTCAAAGCTCACCAAGGCGCAGCAGCTGGGAGTCCCCGTGCTCGACGAGGACGACCTGGTCAAGATCATCGAGACCGGGGAAGTGCCTGAGAACTAGATTTCCAGAAGCGAGCAGGCGGAACTTATCGGTTGCCGGCGCCTGGCAGATCACGTGCAATAGATAAGGGGGCGCACCCAGTGGGCGTGCCCCCTTATTGCTGCTTTCAGGTCCGTGCTAGATGTTGTGGGCGGTGTAGTCGACAACGAAGTCGGGCATGTTGCCGCCGAGGTACTTGCCCCAGTTGCTGTTGATGATGGGAAAGAGCCTCAGGCGCCTGCTGATGGTGCGGACGATGGGGTCGAGCGCGATGCGGTAGAGCTTGAGCGCGTCGGATTCCTCGAAGCTCATGTGGTCGCGCGGGCCGATCTGCGTCCACTTGTCCTGTGCAAGGGCAATGGCCGTGCCGGCAAGGCTTCCGCTGTTGAGGGCGAAGCTAATGCCCTCTCCCGAGGTCGGCGAGAAGATGCCGCCTGCCTCTCCGGCAAGCAGGATGCGGCCGAATCCGCTCGCGATGTCTCCCTCGTGCGCCACCTGCACCGCGCTCCAGGCCTCGCGGCGCGTGGGCTCGGTTTCTATGGGGTAGTACGAGCTGAAGAGCATCTTTGCCTTCTCGTGCAGCTTGCCCGCGTTCTTCGTGTGCGGGAAGAAGACCGAGCCAAGGATGCACTGGTCTCCCTTGGGAATCAGGTACCCGTAGCCGTAGTCCTTGCCGACGCCGCGTGCATACAGGCAGTCAAAATAGGGCTCGAGCCTGTCGACGAGGGGCAGGTACTCCTGGATGGTCTTGTAGTGTTGGGGCTGCGAGACGGGCAGAAGCGAGCGGACGGTACCCATCGGGCCATCGGCTCCCACGAGGTAATCGCAGGTGAAGGTCGTCACGGGAGCGTTCACGTCGTCTGCGGCGCGCAGCTGAACGGTGACGCCCTCGCAGTCCTGCGTGGCGTAGATGAGGCGCGTGTTGTCCTTGACCTCGACGTTGTCGGGCAGGAAGCGCATGAGCCACTCGTCGAATCCCTGCCGGTCCACGTTCACGAAGGTGAGGTTCGTGGGCTTTCGGATGTCGCGGTCCCAATCGAAGAAGCGGAACCTGATCTTGTCGGGTGCGCTCAAGATGGAGTCGGGAATCTTTTCCGGCAGCTGTTTTGCGATGAAGTCCTGCGCATACTCGTTGAGCATGCCGCCGCAGCTCTTGTTACGGGGCAGGCGCACCGTGTCGATGAGCAGAACAGGGCCTTGCACCGCGGCGTAGCGCGCGGCCATGATGCCTGCGGGACCGCACCCGCAGACGATGCTCGTGTAATGTTGTGAGATAGTCATGTCCCACATGGTACCATTCAGCCCATGCTGAATGAAATCTATCAATCTCTAAATCCTGTCGCATTCACGATCGGCCCCCTTTCGGTGCGCTGGTACGGGCTCGCCTACCTGGCGGGCTTTGTCTGCGCCGGGCTAATCGTGTACTTCTACGCCCGTCACTGGAAGCTCAGGTTCGACCCGTACGACGTGCTGGTCTTCGTCTGCTACTGCGCCTTCGGCGTCATCATCGGCGGCCGTCTGGGCTACTGCCTGTTCTACGGCGATGGCTATTACCTCTCCCATCCGCTCGAGATCTTCGCGGTGAACAAGGGCGGCATGTCCTTTCACGGCGGGCTCATCGGCCTGATTGTCGCCGGCGCGCTCTATTCCCATATCTTCAAGATGCCGTTTCTGACCCTTGCCGACCTGGTTGCCTGCGGAGCTCCGGCCGGCCTTTTCTTCGGCCGGATCGCCAACTTCGTGAACGGCGAGCTCTACGGCGCCCCGACGACATGGCCCGTGGGGGTCGATTTCACGGGAAGCGGCGTCATGTACCAGCCCTCGCAGCTCTACGAGGCGTTCCTCGAGGGGCTGGTGCTCTTGGTCACCCTGTTCGCGCTCTCGCGCAAGAACGACCCGCCCCGTCCGCGGGGGACGTTTCTGGGCGTGTTCCTCCTGTGCTACGGCTGCTTCAGGATCCTCATCGAGTTCGTGCGCCTTCCCGACGTGCAGATCGGCTACTTCTTCGGGACCTGGGGGACGATGGGGCAGCTGCTGAGCCTGCCGATGGTCATCGCGGGCATCTGCCTTGTCATCTGGTCGCGCAAGAGAAAACTTCCCCAGAGCGGGCTCGATCGCTAGCGCCCGAGGGACTGTCGACCGAAACGTAAACGTCCTGTTTTCGGGGAGACTGTCACAGCTTGCGCACGTAGTGCTAGAATCCAAACGCTACTGTGTCATGATTTTCTAGAAGGGTTTCCTATGTCCGGACATTCCAAGTGGGCAACTACCAAACATCGCAAGGCAGCGCAGGACTCCAAGCGCTCCAACTTGTTCTCCAAGCTCAGCCGCATCATCACGGTCGCGGCAAAGCAGGGTGGAGATCCCAATCCCGATAACAACGCGTCTCTGGCCGCGGCCATCGCCAAGGCCAAGGGCTACTCAATGCCCAAGGACAAGATCCAGACCGCCATCGACAAGGCCTTCGGCACCGGCGCCGATGCCGCGAACTTCGAAGAGGTCACCTACGAGGGCTACGGCTCTGCCGGCATCGGCATCTACGTCGAGTGCCTGACCGACAACCGCAACCGCACGGCAGCCGATGTCCGCAGCGCGTTCACGCACGCGGGTGGCAGCCTCGCCACGAGCGGCGCGGTCGCCTTCCAGTTCGAGCGCAAGGGCCAGATCACCATCGACAAGGTCATCGAGGGCGATGGCAAGAAGAACCCGGACAAGGACAACTGCACCGACGAGGACGAGCTCATGATGGCCGTCGCCGAGGCAGGCGGCGAGGACTACGAGGATGCCGGCGACCAGTGGGTTGTCTGGACCAACGCCAGCGACCTCATGGCCGTGAAGAAGGGCATCGAGGACCAGGGCATTGAGGTCAAGGGCGCCGAGCTCACCTTCGTTCCCACCAACCCGACCACGGTCGACGTGGCCGATGCCAAGAAGGTCCAGCGCCTCATCGACCGCCTCGAGGACCTCGACGATGTCCAGAGCGTCTACAGCACGATGGACGTCACCGACGAGATTGCCGCGGCACTCGAAGAGGACGAGTAGGCTTCTCTCGTTCCCACGCCCTGTCGGGGGCTGAACGCGTATCTGTGCGGGCCCGCATCTTCTGTGAGAGATGCGGGCCCCTTCTCTATCACTTCGTTTCGTGTCACAGGAACTGGGGTAGGGGATTTTTTTGATGCTTTCTGCCGATCCTAGTGCTGGCTCTCCTTTCTCTTGCGAGCCGCGAGGGCGGCACCTGCTGCGGCAAGTGCGGCAAACGCTGCGCAGGCAAGGAGCCCGAACGGGCTTTTGTCTCCCGTCTCGACGGCACTTGACGTGTCCCCGCTTTCCTCTGGGGTGCTCTTGAGATCGCTTGCCGCCGCTGCCGTCTTCTCCTTGGTTGTCACGGTCTGGTCCTTGCTCGTGATGTCGTTGTGCGTTGCGAGCACCTTGCCGTCCGTGTCGGAAAGCGATTCGTAGACGACGAGCGTCTTTGCCGCATTGGCCTTTGCATCCAAGTTGAGCTCGACGTCTTCGCTTCCTGTCGTAGCTTCGGCCGTGAACCGGGTCGTCCCCGTGATCTCATCTCCCGACGCATCCTTTAGCGTCTTGCCGGTTTTTGCATCGACGATGGTTGCCGTGAGCGTATAGGTCTTATGGGGCGTCAAGCCCTCGTAGTCGACCGTGTCCACGATGCAGGCCTTGCTGCCCTCGAGGACCTTGTCCCCATCGGCCTTGTCCTGGGCGCGGGTCGCGATCTTGGGTGCGATGGAAACCGTCTGCTCCTCGCTTGAAATCTCCTTGTGCGCGGCAAGCTCCTCGCCGTCCTTCTCGAGGGTCTCGTAGACGACGAGCTGCTTTCCCGCAAGCTCGCTTGCGTCGAGGGCAAACTCCACGTCTTGCGTCCCCTCGCTTTTATCGCAGACAAAGTCGAGCGATGCGGTCACGGGGTTTCCGGCGTCATCTAGAAGGGCGTTTCCGGTCTCCTTTTCCATGAGCGTGCCCGTGAGCTTGTAGGCAACGCCTGTCTGGAGGTACTTGTACGAGACGCGGTCGACGATATGGGCGCTCTCGTTCGGCTCGATGTACTTGTCGTCGTCTGCCTTGTCAAAGGCCTCGGTTCCGATCTGGGGTTTGGGCTGGTCGACCACCTCGCCGAGCTCGATATGGGTCCCTTTCGTCTCGCTGTCCTCGGTCACGTCGAATTCGTCGTTCCAGAGGTACCAGGCGCTGTTCGCGGAACAGGCGAGCTCGGAGATGGCATAGTGGCCGTAGGGCAGCGCGCCGCGCTCGTCAGTCGCCTCGGCGCTGCTCCCGTCCTCGCCGGTGGAAAACCAGATGCCCGAATCGGAGACGATGTCGGCGTCTTCGATGGACTCCTTTTCCAAGAGGGCGTCATTTGCGTTGACCTTGTCGGTGCGCGGATGCGCCTTGCCGCTCGTGTCGAGCACTCCGTTTTCGTCGGTCACGGCCACGTGCGCCTCGCCGGTCGTCTCGTTGGTAATCAAGAAGGGGACATGGGCGAGCGCGACGTCGGTTCCGCCGCCCTTCTTTACCAGGTGCAAATCCCCGCGGACGACCTTGTCGTCGAAGACGAGCGGGTCTCCCGTTGAATCAGCGCCCACGATCTGGCCGTCTTCTCTGATCTTGAAGGTCTTTTCTGTGCCGTCGGTCAAAAGGTAACTCGCGTTCGAGGCGGTCTCGACAAGCCCGTAGGTTCCATAGGGCAGAAGGTCGGGTTCCGTCGCCGCGCAATAGCTTTTCTCGTCTTCGTTCCATGCCGTCTTGAGCGTCGTGACTGTAGCTCCCGGCGCATAGTAGCTTCCCCTGACGAGGACGCCGTGCTCCGAGCGGTTCACAATTGCGAACTCGATGCCCGAAAGCGAGCTTCCAAGGTAGCCATCTGATCCGAGCTCCTGATGGCCCTTGGCGCCTGTCGCCTCGGATTTCTGCAGCTCGGCATCGTGCTTTTCCAAGCGCACGCCGCCGCAGATGACCTCGTCGAGGGCGCCGTTTTCGCGGACGAGCTGAACGTAGCGGTCCTCGTTCGTGATGGTGATCTCCTTCTCGTTTCTCTCGGAGAGCCTGTAGCCCTCGGGAGCTTTCGTCTCCACGACGCGGTAGGTGCCGAAGGGAAGCTCGTTGCTTTGCGTCTTTGCCGTGCAAAGGCCCGTTTCCCCATCGTAGGAGGCGGTCAAGACCTCGATTTGGGAACCGGGGGCGAAATGCTCGTTATCCGAGATGCGCCCGTCGTGGTTCACGTCGACTGCCACTTCCTGGGCTGAGGCGTTGTAGACCGCGAACTGCGCGCCGGCAAAGCTCGCGTCGCCCTGCGTGTACGTGTAGGCATCGCCTTCTTCGAGCTCGTAGCCCGCCTTGTCCCCCTTGCCGATGGCAAGTCCGCCGCGCACTGGAGAGTCTCCATAGCCGTCGGCGCCGATGAGGTTTCCGGACCGCTTGATCTTGACCGTGGTCGGGCCGCCGTCCCTTTCATCTGTGATTTTCAAGGTCTGGGGATTTGCGCTGAGCTCGTAGCCTTCCGGCGCGCTCTTCTCGGTGATGGTGTAGGTTCCCAGGGGAAGCACGTAGCTGCCCTCGATGACCTTGGGCCTGTCGCCCGAGACGAAGCAGCCGTCTGCCTCCTTCATGCTCACCTCGCCGCGCTCGTTCGTCTTGAACAGCGCCTTCTTGCCGTTTCCCGCAAGCTCGAAGACGATACCGGCAAACGTCGATCCGCCCTGGGGCACGGTGCTTTCCGTGAGCGCATCGGCTTTGCGCACGAGCACGCTTGGCGAGGCGTACTTCTCCTTTTCGGTGATGGTGATCGACGCGGTCTTCGCGGCCTTCACCCTGACCTTGGTCTTTTTCGTGTTGAGTGCATAGCCCGGCGGGGCGGAGAGCTCCTTTAGGTAATAGGTACCCTTGGGGACGACATCACAGCTTGCGCTCAAGTTCTTTCCGATTTTGAGCGTCCGCTCGAGTTTCTTGCAGGCAGCGTCACGGTATAAGCCGTACTTGGCCCCGACGAGCGAGTAGTTGCTGTTCCCCTTGACCGTGACGGTCCCCGCTCCCGACTTCGTGACTTTAAGAGAGCCGAAGAAGACGTTTCCCGCGATCATCGGCTGGACCTTTTTGCCCACGACGTTGAGTATGCACGAGCATCCGTCGATCGCGGCGTTACCTCCCTTGTAGGCGCGCGCCTTCTTTGCGAACCAGACCCCGGCCTTGGCGATTTTCTCCTTGCTCTCGATTCCCTGTCCGAGGTGGTTTTTGAGGTCGTTTGCCTTGCAGGTGCCGCCTGCGACCCACGATGCCCCCTGCGTGATCAGGCACGCGTCGGTTTTGGTCCACTTCTTGTTCTCGAATTTCAAGTTGTTAGGGTAGCCCTTGGCGATGAGATAGTCGGTTATGTGGGTGCCCTTCTTGTAACGGGTGTAGGTCTTGCCCTTGGTTCCGGGGCCCTTGATCTTCATGTCATAGCAATAGGCGGTGCCCCCAGTGCTCATGACATAGGTGCTCACCTTGTTCTTGTCGACGCCGAACTTGATCTTCACCGAGCAGTTCTTCGTCGCCGCATCTGCAGGCTCGGGCGCGGACAGCGGCCCGAGAAACGGGATGAGGCTTGCCACGAGCGCGCATGACACGAGAACCGCGATGAGCGTCCGAGAACAGTTGGCAAGGGCAGCTAAATGGTGTTTCATGGTCTCTTTACCTCCTTGGCTTTAAGGGACGGGTCGCATCTTTGACTGGTGCGGGCCAAAGGAGTGGGTCCGTCAAGTTGCCTTGAGGAGCACTATCTGTCATTCGACCTTTCAAAAACCACCCCCTCAATCTGACCGAAATCTAACAACTCGGCAGACATCAATCAGAACGGAGCAGGTCAAGACATTGCCCAGTTTCAAACCTCGCAAAAAATTTTTTGCCTTGCGGCACCTGCGCTCAAGCATTACCATGGTCGCAACACGAACAGATGTTTGTGTTTTTCAAGCGAGGAGCGTAGGGCTTGGACAAGAAGCCGGAAGTCATCATGGGAATCGACCCTGGGCTTGCCAACACGGGCTGGGGCATCGTCGAGGCGCGCGGGTCGAAGCTGCGCCCCATTGCCTATGGGTGCATCTCGACCGACAAGCGCCATGACCTTCCCCGCAGGCTCGCCATCATCCACGACAACTTGCTCGAGATCATCGACCGCTACCTGCCGCGTGCCCTGAGTGTCGAGGGCATCTACTTTGGCGAGAACAGCAAGTCGGCCATCCCCACGGCACAGGCACGAGGCGCCGCGCTCGTCGCATGCGCGTACCGGGGCCTGGAATATAGCGAGTACACGCCCATGCAGATCAAGCAGGCTGTCGTGGGGACGGGGGCTGCGGACAAGCAACAGGTCCAGTACATGGTGCGCGCGATACTTGGTTTCGACCACACACCCGAGCCCGACCATGCGGCAGACGCGCTTGCCGCTGCCATCACGCATGCGCGCCTGAGCGGCGTGCGCGAGCTCGAACGGGAGTTTGCGGCATCCACGCGCAAGCTCGACGTGCCGAGCGAGAAGGAGACGCGTTCCAAGTTCGAGGCGCGCGTCCAGGCCGCGCTCGAAAAGGAAGAGAAGGAAGCTGCCCGAAAGGGGCGGCGGGGAAATGTCACGAGCTAGAGGAGCCCGTCTTTGATTGCGTATATGAAGGGAATCGTCGCCTCGACAAGCCTGTACGGGGCCGTCATAGAAGTAGGTGGCATCGGATACGAACTCTCGATGTCATCGAAGGCACTGGCAGAGCTTCCGCCCGTGGGAGGCGTGGCCCAGGTCTACACGTACCTGCAGGTCAAAGAGGACGGGCTTGCGCTCTTCGGCTTTTCGAGCCTGCGCGAGCGCGAGCTCTTCAGCGAGCTCATAGGCGTGAGCGGCGTCGGCCCCAAGATGGCGCTCTCCGCGCTTTCGACCTACGATCCATCCGAGCTTGCCCAGGCAATCGCCTCGGGCGATATCACGCGCATCTCGAAGGTCCCGGGCATCGGCAAGAAGCGGGCGCAGAGGATCGTGCTCGAGCTCAAGGGCGTGCTCGAAGAGGAGCCAGCCGGTTCGAACGGAGCGGCCATCGCCCCGGGGTCTGCCATGGCCGATGCCTCGCAGGCGCTCGAGGGGATGGGATTTTCGGCAGACGAGGTCTCGCAAGCGCTTTCGGGCTGTTCTGAGAGCGAGCCTGCAGCCATCATCCGCTATGCCCTCAAGAACCTGGGAGGTGGCGCATGATCTGGGAAGCTCCCGATTACAAGGCGGATTCACCTGATGACGAATCGCGGCTCGTGGATGCAACGGAGCTTCCCGAAGATGTCACAGGCGATCAGAACCTGCGCCCCAAGACGCTCGATGACTACATCGGGCAAAAGCGCATCAAGGACAACCTGGGCGTGCTCATCGAGGCGGCACGGCTGCGTGGCGAGCCGCTCGACCACCTGCTGTTCAGCGGCCCTCCGGGCCTAGGCAAGACGACCCTTGCCACCGTCATCGCCAACGAGATGGGCGTGAGCATCAAGACGACGTCGGGTCCCGCCATCGAGCGGGCAGGCGACCTGGCCGCCATCCTCACCAACCTCGAGGAGGGCGACGTGCTCTTCATCGACGAGATCCACCGCCTCAACCACACGGTCGAAGAGGTGCTCTACCCGGCGATGGAGGACTTCGCCCTCGATATCGTCATCGGCCAGGGGCCAGCGGCACGCTCGATTCGCCTGGATATCCCGCGTTTCACGCTCGTCGCTGCAACGACGCGCACCGGTCTTCTGACCGGTCCTTTGCGCGACCGCTTCGGCGCGAGCTTTCACCTCGAGTACTACAGCGTTCCCGAACTGCACGACATCGTCGTGCGCTCGGCGAGCATACTCGGCGTCGAGGTCGACGACGAGGGCGCGACCGAGATCGCGCGCCGTTCCCGTGCGACGCCGCGTCTGGCAAACCGCCTGCTCAAGCGCGTGCGCGATTATGCCCAGGTGCGCTCCGACGGACTGATCACCGGCGAGGTTGCTCGTAATGCTCTGGCGTTTTTCGAGGTGGACGAACTCGGGCTCGACCCGATGGACAACCGCATCCTCGAGATGCTCGTCAACGTGTTCGAGGGCCGTGCGGTCGGCCTGTCCACGCTGGCAAGCGCGCTGGGGGAGGAGCCGGACTCCATCGAGGACGTCTACGAGCCGTTCCTGCTCAAGCAGGGACTTATTGTACGAACTCCCAAGGGACGTGTCGCAACGCGGAAAGCTTATGAGCATCTTGGCCGTCCGTATGAGGAATAGTGTTATCCTACGTTGCATTGCATTTAGACACTTGACTATTCAGTAGGAGAAATCGATGAGCAAAGAGTCGTACCTCTTCACCTCCGAGTCGGTGACCGAGGGGCATCCCGACAAGATCTGCGACCAGATCTCGGATGCCATTCTCGATGCCATTCTCAAGAAGGAAACCGAGCTTGCCAAGGCAGGCTACATCGCGCCCAACGGCGTCCCCGCCGATCCGCGCAACGCACGCGTTGCCTGCGAGACGGCCGTGACCACCGGCCTGGTCTTTGTGACCGGCGAGATCCGCACGCAGGCCTATATCGACGTCGACGGCATCGTGCGCGACACGATTCGAAAGATCGGCTACACGCGCGCCAAGTACGGCTTCGATGCCGACACCTGCGGCGTCATCAACGCCATTCACGAGCAGAGCCCCGACATCGCCCAGGGCGTCGATGCCTCTGCCGACTACAAGGCCGAAGGCGCCAAGGACGACCTCGACGAGATCGGCGCGGGCGACCAGGGCATGATGTTCGGCTATGCCTGCAACGAGACCTCCCAGCTCATGCCGATGCCGATTTTCCTCGCGCACCGTCTCTCCGAGCGCCTGGCGCACGTGCGCAAGGACGGAACGCTCGACTACCTGCGTCCCGACGGCAAGACCCAGGTGTCCGTCCGCTACCTCGACGGCAAGCCGGCCGGCGTCGAGAAGGTGCTCATCTCGACCCAGCATGCCGAGACCGTCGGTCAGGACCAGATCCGCAAGGACATGATCGAGCACGTGATCACCCCGGTCTTCGAAAAGGAAGGCGTCAAGTGGGATAACTGCGAGATCTACGTGAACCCGACCGGGCGCTTCGTCGTCGGCGGTCCCATGGGGGACGCGGGCCTCACGGGCCGCAAGATCATCGTCGACACCTATGGCGGCATGGGCCGTCATGGCGGCGGTGCCTTCAGCGGCAAGGACCCGACAAAGGTTGACCGCTCCGGCGCCTATGCCGCCCGCTGGGTCGCCAAGAACGTCGTGGCAGCAGGGCTTGCCGATCGCTGCGAGGTCCAGCTCGCCTATGCCATCGGCGTGGCAAAGCCCCTAAGCATCATGGTCGACACCTTCGGCACCGAGCACGTCGACTCCAAGAAAATTGAGGATGCGGTCGACAAGGTCTTCGACCTGCGCCCGGGCGCCATCCTGCGCGATTTGGACCTGCAGCGCCCGATCTATTCCAAGACGGCCGCGTACGGTCACTTCGGCCGCGAGGGATTCCCGTGGGAAGAGACCAACCGCGTCGACGAGCTCAAGGCGGCCTGCGGCCTGTAAGCTTTTCGCACGTTCTTCGGGAACGTGGGCAAGGCGAACCGAAGCCGGGTGGCGTTTTCACGCTGCCCGGCTTTTTTCATGTCCCTCTCGGGTACTATAACTATGCATGGTCGGCTCCGCGTTTTCCCGCGTGACGCCCCGTGCTGGATTTCTCCGTCGTTGAAAGCTGGTATCGATTTTTCCATGCTGATTGCCTCGTGCATAGTCGATGTGCCCACCCGAGCGCTTGACCGCAGCTTTGACTACCTCGTTCCCGAGGAGCTCGGGGGCGTGGCAGTTGGCTGCGCGGTCTCGGTCGACTTCTCGCACCGTCTGGCCGTCGCCTACGTGATGGGCCTCGAGGAAATGGACGCAGAGACGCTCGAGGCGCGCGGAGTCGCGCCCGGCAAGCTCAAGCCGCTGCTCGGCATCCTCTCGGCCCCGTATTTCGACAAGGAGGCAGCCGAGCTCGTCTTCTGGATCTCCAAGCGCTACCTCTGCCCCGTGTCGAACGCGCTCACCCTTTTCACGCCACCTGGCGGATCGCCCAAGGTCAAGCGCATCGAGGGAAGCTGGCAGCTCGTCCATCCCGGCGTCGGCCCCGTCGACGACCGCTGGGTCTTTCCCACAGAGGCGGCCGCGACGTTCAAGCCCGCAAAGAACGCCGTCAAGCAGAAGGCGCTTCTCGAGGCGCTCTCGGAAGGGGGCATGCGCATCGCCGAGCTCTCGCTCGAGCTCGGGTCGGTCAACGCCACGGTGAAGTCGCTCGAGAAGCGCGGGGTCGTGCGCGTCGAGCACCGTCGCCGCCTGCGCACGGCCATGGCAGGCGTGGAGCGTCCGTGCGTCGAGCTCTCCCAGCTCACCGAAGGGCAGGAAAACGCGCTTTGCGCCATCCGAGCCTCGCTCGACGGAACCGATGATGCGCATGACCACGTCGTAGTGGTCGACGGCATCACCGGCTCGGGAAAGACCGAGGTCTACCTGCGCGCCATCTCCGAGGTGCTGGAGGCGGGCAAGGGGGCCATCGTCCTCGTTCCCGAGATCTCGCTCACGCCGCAGACGGTCGGCCGCTTCCGCGCGCGCTTCGGAGACGATGTCGCCGTGCTGCACTCGCGCCTCTCAATCGGGGAGCGCTTCGACCAGTGGGACCTCGTCCGCTCGGGGGCCGTGCACGTGGTGGTCGGCACGCGCTCGGCGCTCTTCGCCCCGCTTTCGGACATCGGCCTGGTCATCATCGACGAGGAGCACGAGAGTTCCTACAAGCAGGAATCGGCGCCCCGCTACAACGCGCGCGACGTGGCGCTTAAGCTCTGCGAGCTGCACGGCGCGACGCTCGTGCTCGGCTCGGCAACCCCGAGCATCGACACGCTCGCCTCCTGCGAGGACGGCTCCATACAAAGCCGCAACTGGCGGCGCGTCGAGCTGCCGGAGCGTCCCAACGGCTACCCGCTTCCCCCGGTCACGGTCGTCGACATGGGAAGGGAGTTCACGAGCGGGTCGCGCTCCATGTTCTCCGCGGCGCTCGTGCAAGCGCTCGACGAGGTGCACGAGCGCCACGAGAAGGCGGTCCTGCTGCTCAACAAGCGCGGCTTTGCCTCGTTTCTGCTCTGCCGTGAGTGCGGCTTTGTCCCGGAGTGCCCGGACTGCGCCGTCTCGCTCACGTACCACGAGCGCGGAAACTACCTCTCCTGCCACCACTGCGACCACCGCGAGCCCGTCCCCGCGCGCTGCCCGCGCTGCGGAAGCCCGTACCTTCGCAAGTTCGGGACCGGCACCGAGCGCGTCGAGGCGCAGCTTTCCCAGATCGTGCCCGCAGACATGCCCATCGTGCGCATGGACGCCGACACGACAAAGGGCAAGGGTGCACACGAGCGCCTGCTCGAGCAGTTCAGGGCAAACGATGGCGGCATCCTGCTCGGCACGCAGATGATCGCCAAGGGACTCGACTTTCCCGACGTCACGCTCGTCGGGGTCATCAACGCGGACACGACCTTAAAGCTCCCCGACTTCCGCGCGCCGGAGCGGACGTTTCAGCTGCTCGAGCAGGTGAGCGGTCGTGCCGGGCGAGCAGAAAAGCCCGGGCGGGTCATCGTGCAGACCTACTGGCCCGAGCATCCGGCGATACGCGCCGCCGCGGCACATGACCGCTCGATCTTTCTTGCAGAGGAGCTTCCCGCGCGCGAGGAGCTCGGCTATCCGCCCTATGCGCGGCTCGCGAACGTCCTTATCTGGGGGAAGCGCGAGGGCGACGTGCGCCAGGTGGCAACCGAGCTTTCGCTGGCCGTCAATTCCGCGCTCGTCTCCGCGGGCAAGGAGTGGCCGGTCCTCGGGCCGACTCCCTGTCTGCTCTCGCGTCTGCGCGGCTACTTTCGCTGGCACATCCTCATCAAGGCCCCTGTGGAAGAAGACGTCTCGGGCCTGCTCGACGGCATACTGAAGAAGCGAAAGGTCTCGCGCGAGGTCCGCGTGGCCGTCGACGTCGATCCCTACGACCTCTTCTAGGTGGGCACGAGCGCAAAAAATCCACAGGTTCTCATTGCTCACTCGCTCGATTTGCTGTAGCATATCTCCTCGCGTCGTTTCCTCCGTGAGGATGAGCCTGCACGCGAAACGAACTGCACGAGAAGAAAAAGGACTCAAAGCTATGGACTACATCCGCGCAATCGAGCAGCAGCAGATCAAGGACATCCCTGATTTCGATGCTGGCTCCCATGTCAAGGTTCACTACCGCATCAAAGAGGGCAACCGCGAGCGCATCCAGGTCTTCGAAGGCGACGTCATCCGCCGCCACGGCGCTTCCAACCGCGAGACCTTCACGGTTCGCAAGGTCTCCTTTGGCGTCGGCGTCGAGCGCACTTTCCCGGTGTACTCGCCCAAGATCGAGAAGATCGAGGTCGTCCGCCACGGTGCTGTCCGCCGTGCCAAGCTCTACTACCTGCGCGACAAGGTCGGCAAGGCCGCCCGCCTGCGCGAAAAGGGCTTCTAATCGGACTCACCAAACAGCAACGCGAAGAGCTCCGTCGTCAGCATACGGCGGAGCTCTATTCGTATATGCGCAAAGTCGGCGGGCCCGGCATCGTCGTCGGACTCGACGAGGTGGGCAGGGGGGCGCTCGCCGGCCCTCTGACCGTTGCCGCCGTCGCCCTGCCCGACGAGCCCGAGGTCATCGGCATCGACGATTCAAAGAAGCTCTCCCCAAAGCGCCGCGAGGCGCTCGCCGCCCAGATCGAGGACGTTGCCTATGGCATCGGCATCTGCCACATCCCACCGGAAGATATCGATGCCTGCGGAATGAGCGCCTCTTTGAAGGTCGCCTTTTCCCGCGCGCTCGCCTCCTGCGAGGCAGACATCCGCGAGCGCGGCAACGGCAAGGGCGCCGATGCGGTCCTTATCGACGGCAACCCGATTCACATTCACGCGCATGAGACCTGCATCGTGAAAGGAGATGGGAAGGTCGCCTGCATCGCCGCTGCGAGCATCGTCGCCAAGGTGACGCGCGATGCGCTCATGATCGAGCTTTCATCCAGCTACCCGGCATACGGATTCGATAGCAACAAGGGCTATGGTTCTGCCGCTCATATCGATGCAATAAAAAATAATGGGCCCTCTGACGTGCACCGACGGAGTTTCTTGGGCAATATCCTCTCAGAGCAGCAAAGGCTGTTGTAGAATAGCGAATCGTGCACGCTTGAGATATTTTATGCGTGCTTCATTATTTCCAAAGAATAATGAGTTGGATTCAGGAGTGTTAATGGCAGACAGCAAGAAACCCTCCTCCTCTCCAAACCGCAAAGAAGAGCGCGAGCGCGCCAAGGCGGCCAAGAAGCGGGAGAAGGACAAGGCCAAACAGGAACGCGACCACGAGCGCTACCGCAAGGCGGCGGCCGAGGCGCGCGAGAAGGCGGCCAAGGAGCGCGAGCGGCAGGAGAAGCTCGAAAGCGATCCCAAGTACCAGGAAAAGAAGCGCAAGGAGGCCGAGAAGCTCAAGGAGCGCGGCCGGCGCGAGATGGAAAAGCAGCGTAAGCGCTCTGCCAAGAAGGCAGCGGCTGCGGCCAAGTCAAAGGACAAGGTCGAGGCAAAGCGCAAGAAGGAAGCCGAGGAGGCGAGCTTCTCGCGCACGGCAAAGCGTTCTCGCCGTCATGCTTCCCGTCGTGGCCAGCGCCATGACGAGCGTCCCAACCGCACTGCAGCCGCAACGGAGCGCTCGGGTGACAAGACGCCGCTTCGCAGGAAGAACAGCGTCATCGCGCTCGTCGTGACGCTCGCCCTTGTCATCGGCGCGCTGTTCGTGCTGTACCCGCCGCAGGACAAGATCACGATGGGCCTCGATATCCAGGGCGGCGTCTCGGTCAACCTGCAGGCATCGACCACCGACGGGTCTGCCATCACGCAAGACCAGATGGACCAGGCGCAGCAGGTCATCATGAACCGCGTCAACTCCTCGGGCGCATCCAACGCCACGGTCCAGCAGCAGGGCTCCGATGCCTTCCTGGTCCAGGTCCCCGGCGCCTCCGACAACGCCCAGGAGATCCTCGACACGCTCTCCAGCCAGGGCGTCCTCGAGTTCGTCAACGTCAACGACATCAAGTCCAAGAAGGTCCGCCAGTACATCGAGCAGGGCCTCACGGGCATGAACCTCAAGGACGAGAACATCAAGTACACGGCCTTCATGACCGGCGACAACGTCACGCAGACCACGGTCGGGCGCGAGCAGGGCAATGCATACTATGCCGTCAACCTGCAGCTCGACAGCGAGGGCACCGAGGCGTTCGCCACGGTCTCCAAGGAGCTCGTCTCCACGAACGGGCAGATCGCCATCTTGCTCGACGGCGAGGTCATGAGCGCTCCTGCCGTGCAGTCCGCCATCACCAACGGCCAGGTGCAGATCACGGGCAACTACAGCTCCGAGGAGGCAAACCAGCTCAAGACCATCATCGACTCCGGCTCGCTGCCGGTCTCGCTTTCCATCCAGCAGGCCTCCACGGTCGGCCCGACGCTCGGCCAGAACGCGCTGTGGACGGGCATCATGGCCGCACTAATCGGCCTTGCGCTCGTCATCATCTGGATGCTTTTGTTCTACAACGGCCTCGGCCTTCTGCCGACCTGCTCGATCATCATCATGTCGATCATCTACCTCGGCCTTCTGGCCGGGTGTTCGCAGCTCGGCTGGTTCAGCCTGACGCTGCCCGGCATCGCCGGCATCATCGTCAACATAGGTATGGCAGCAGACTCCTCGATTCTGATCATGGAATGTTTCCACGAGCAGATACGGCAGGGCAAGTCGATCAAGACGGCATCGAGGGCCGGCACCCATGAGGGCATCTTCACCTCCATCGACGCCGATATCGTCACCTTGGTCTCCGCCCTCATCCTGTACTTCTTTGCCATGGGCGATGTCCGAGGCTTTGGCCTGACGCTTGCCCTAGGTATCATGTGCGACCTTCTCGTCATGTTCGTGTTCAGCGGCCCGATCATGAGGCTGTTCGGCCCGAACGTCATCAGGCGGCATCCGGGATTCTGGGGAATCCGTGATGACGTCAACGAAGGCGCGTTCCATGCAAAGGAGGTGAGGTAGCCCATGAAGTCGCTGCGTCCACATCGCCAGTTCAACTTCGTCGGACTCTGGAAGAAGGGCTTCATCCTGTCCGGCATCCTCATCGCCCTTGCCATCGTCGGCTTCATCGTGAGCTTTGCCACGACGGGCTCTGCCCTCACGCTGGGCACCGAGTTCTCCGGCGGTACCTCGATTCAGATCAACAACACCGGGTCCATCACCGAAGACCAGGTGACGTCCGCCTTTAACCAGGCGAACTCCGACCTCGGCTTCGATTCGCAGATCTCATCGATCCAGACCTCGACCGATGCCAACGGCAACCCAGGCTTCATCGTCAAGACCACCGACACCGACTCCACGCACGCCAACCAGATCATGGACAAGGTCGAGTCCTCTCTTGGAATTGACAGCACCAACGTCCAGATCGAGACCATCGGCGCGAGCTGGGGCGCATCGGTCGTCTGGAGTTCGATCCTGGCCTTCATCCTGTCGTGCGTCGGCATCCTGATCGTCATCGCCGCGCGCTACCGTGAGCCGCGCATGGGCGTCGTCGCGCTCATTACGCTGTTCCATGACATGATCATCGTCTTGGGCGTCTACGCCTGGGCGGGCATGTTCATCCACATGGAGATCACCTCCGACGTCATCGCCGCCCTGCTGGCCATCATCGGCTACTCGCTCTACGACACGATCGTCGCGTTCCACCGCATTAACAAGAACGCCTCGCCGCAGATGAAGTGCTCGCTCAAGACCTGTGCGAACCGCTCCATCAACGAGATCATCGTCCGTTCGCTGAACACCTCCATCACCTCGATTTTGCCGGTGCTCCTCATGCTCATCCTGGGCACCGACACGCTGCTCGACTTCGCCTTCGCGATGTTCTGCGGCATGGTGGTCGGCGTGTACTCGACGCTCGCCATCTCCGCGCCGATCTACACGGTGTGGAAATGCCGCCAGCCCGAGTACGCGCGCCTGGAGAAGAAGTACCCCTACGAGGTCGTGCAGTCCACTTTCACCAAGCAGATGCTGCTCGACGCCCGCAAGGAATCCATCCAAGAGGAAAAGGAAGCCCGCAAGGCCGAAAAGGAGCAGATCAAGGCCGAGAAGGCCGAGGCGGCTGCCGAGAAGAAGAAGGCCAAGGAAGAGAAGGCCGCATCCAAGGACAGCGCAAAGCAGAAGGAAAAAGACATCCGCGCTGCCGAGAAGGCGGCCGAAAAGGAGCGCCGCGAAGCCGAGAAGGCCGCGCGCGCCGAGGACCGTGCCGCCGAGAAGGCCGAGCGCGTCGCCGAGAAGACGGAGAAGGCGGACGGCGCTGCCGATGAGAAGCCAGAGGCCGATTCCGAGGCGCCTGCAGATTCCGAGGAAGCTGCAGATGCCGGTGATCTGCAAGCAGATGAAGGCACGGATTCCGACGAGGGAGAGGCTGCCGAGAAGTAGCTTTTCGCCTGCGTAGAAGTCCGTGCAGATAGGGGGAGGGGCCTTCGGGCTCCTTCCCCTTTTTCATCTTGATACCGCCATAGACGAAAACCATGTCCCAGATTTGTGACACAATCTATCCCATGAATTACGAGACTGACATACCGGGTTTCGAGGTTGCCCTTCCCGATGAGGAGAAGGTGGCAGATCTTGTCTCCGCTCGCGGCCTTGCCCCGCTGACGGCCCGCATCCTCGTGTCCCGCGGCATCGACACCGCAGAGGCGGTCGACAGGTTCTTCTCGCCTTCGCTCGAGCGCGACTGGCTCGACCCGGCCCTCATCCCCGGGCTCGTCGAGGTCGCCGATGCCGTGGAGGCGGCGATTCGCGCGGGCAAGCGCATCCTCGTCTTCGGCGACTTCGACGTCGACGGTGTCTCTGCCGCCACGGTCGGCGTGCGCGGCCTGAGGGCGCTCGGCGCCGATGTGGTGGGGCTGATCCCGCACCGCTACGAGGAGGGCTATGCGCTGACCGAGAAGGCCGTGGCCCGTGCGCGCACCTACGACCCCGACCTCATCGTCACCGTCGACTGCGGCATCTCGTGCGCCGACGAGGTCGCAAAGATGCTCGACGAGGGTCTCGAGGTCTGCATCACCGACCACCACGAGCCAGGCGCGCACGTGCCCCAGGGCGTTCCCGTCGCCGATCCAAAGCTCGATGCAGACTGCCCTTCGCGCGATCTGGCAGGCGTCGGCGTCGCGCTCAAGCTCGTGTGCCTGCTCTGCTCGCGCTTTGGCAAGCCCGACCTGTGGCGCGGCCTCACCGACTTCGCGACGCTCGGCACCATTGCCGACCTCATGTCGCTTTCGCCCGAGAACCGCGCTCTGGTGGCAGATGGCATCGCGCGCATCAACAACGACCCGCGCATGTGCTTTCTGGCGCTGTCGGGCATCTGCGGAAACGACCCGTCGACGCTCACCTCGACGGACCTCTCGTTCTCCTTCATCCCGCGCCTCAACGCCGCGGGGCGCATGGGGGACGCGACGCTTGCCTACAGGCTGCTGACTTCCGACGACCGCCAGGAGTGCGAGGACCTTGCCGCGCGCCTCGACGAGGTGAACAGCGAGCGCCGCGCTGCAGAAGCAAATCTCGACGAGCTGGTCGAAGAGCAGCTCTCTCAGACCTACCACGGACAGGCGGCGATCGTTGCCGCAGGAGAGGGGTGGCACGAGGGCGTCAAGGGCATCGTCGCCTCGCGCATCGCGCGTCGCTACAAGCGCCCCACCATCATCTTCACCATCCAAGACGGCGTCGCCCGCGGATCGGGGCGCAGCTAT
>JBMNPN010000006.1:0-50568 GCA_050943615.1 Coriobacteriales bacterium | reverse complement strand
CACGGCATTGGCCGGCGGTGCCATCATGAAGAGCTGGACCAACGACGAGCGCATCATGATAGCCTGCTGCAACGACGGGACGCGTCCGGTCATCTTCAAGATCGAGCGCATCGACATCCCCGAGTCCGAAAGCGACCGCGCCTACCTGGAGACGGCAGACTTCTCGCACGACAAGTCCGACGCCTACACGGGATAGGCTAAACGCAGCGACAGACATACTTCCTCATTGCTGAGCAACTCGGAATTTGAACTGCGGAAAGATGTTGCCGTGATTAGCTGACAAGCTGTCACAAGCGCTTTCAGCCATTGAAAACGGAATCTCCAACTCCGCACAAAAGCTTGAGCAAAGAGATTCATCATACCCCGAGCAACATATCAGCTCACGCAGAACGCCCGTGTTATCTACTTCCCAGCGATAATCTTGGAGAGGACAGCCGTCAAACGAATGATGTCTCTTTGGGATAGCTTGCCAATTTTTCCAGCGCTACCTAGATAGCCAGAAGGAATCTCGGCGATACGATCGAGTCTCGCTATCGAAGGTTTGTCCAGTCCTGCTGACTCCCAATCTTGGATGAGAGCATCGTGTTCGAGGTGAAGCTTATTCGACTTCCCGGTAACCATTGCGACCAACAAGCCATCCGCGCGCTCGGCAAGCACGATGACCGGCCGATACTTGTATCCTCTACCCTCGGAATAATCAAACCTAGCATGCCATATCTCCCACCGGGCAGGCGCGCTACTCGCCATCGTCGTCCCAGTCTGCGGGCAATACCGCAACTCCCTCTTCGTTTAGAGGGGCGCGGTAAGCGACCGAGCGTAGTTCTTCGTAAGTGGGGTGCTCGGTGCGGAGCTCAAAGGGCAACCCTCCCACTTCGATGGATTTCACCAGGAACATGTTTATTGCATCGTTGAGGGTCAAGCCCCAATGGGCATAGACGTCGGATGCTTCGCGTTTCACCTTGTCGGTGGTCCGCGCCTTGATCTCGGCTCTTTTTTCATTCGTTTTCGCCATGTGATCCTCCAATCAAATTATTACCCAAAGTGTACCCAAAATGGGTATATCAATCAATTTCAAGAAAGGGAGGACAATGAGGTTTGGAGTGCTTTGAAAAGATGTGGTCACAGAGCGTACAGCAGCAACACCGGTAAGCAATGCTTTCAGAGTATTGACATAGGATTCCACGGGCAAGGATCCAACATGAATCCTGCGTTAAAGGCGCCCTGGCTGGGCGCTGACAGCAACCCGCGTCGTAGGCGTGTCAATAATTCCACGTTCTGCGAATTTCAAGGGGTTGTGTGCCAAATGTTGGTGTCAGGTGGCCAGGACCTTGGAAGACCGCCCCGCACGAACCGCCTCCAGTCTACATCACGCCACCTCCTTCTTCGCCTCGAGGCAGCGTTCGATGTCGAAGTTGGAACCGGGGCGGCAGGTGCCGAGCAGCTCGCCGGTCACACGCGGGCGCGGTTATGATGACCAGCCAGCACTTGCATCCCCTGCCCTCGGGAAAGTCAAACCTGGCGTGCCGCATCACCCGAGGCGAGAGCGCATTTTCGTCATCATCATCCCGGTCCACAAGCTGCTACACCAGCTTCGCCCAGCGGCTCTTGCCCTTATAGGCCTCGCACAGAAGCCTCACGAGCTCGAGTACTTCCTCGCGGCGCTCGCCAGCATGGACGAGCAGCACCACGGGAATTGTCTCTTCGCAGTCGAAAGGCGTCCATGCAAATTCGCCCGTCCCGTCATTGAAAAGCCCGGGTGATAGGCACACGCCCTTTCCAGCAGCCACGCTCACGAGGGTGGTCATGTGGTCGTTGCTGTTGAAATGCTCGATTCCCAACTCGCTCAGCACGCGGTTCTGCACGGCGCGCAAAGGCCCGGGGCTCGTGCCACCCACCATGAGCGTGCGACCGCGCAGGTCCTCCATGTGAACGATGTCCTGCTGCGCCAATGGGTCTTCGGGCTTAGTGACCAAATAGATCCGGCTGTCGTAGAGATGGTACACGTCCGCCTGGGCCATGTGATCCATCTTCCCGCGTGCCAGAGCAATGTCCTGCCCTCCGCTCAAGAAGGCGTCCAGGCTCTCATTTGCGTTGAACACAGGAGAGATGTCCAGGTCAGGGTGCGCCTTGCGCATACGCTCCATGCACTCGGGCAGCGCCATGAGCGCCGATCTCCATGGCAGGCCCACCGAAATCGACATGCGATAGCGCGAGCTGAAGTTCTGGCCTAGCTCAACCGCGCGCACAAGGTCGGCACGGATGCCGCGCAGGCTGCTCGCGAACTGGGCACCTGCCGGAGTGAGCGCCGCGCCGCGCCCGCTGCGATCGAATATCTTGAAGCCGATCTCCTCTTCCAGCTGCTTTATCTGATAGCTCAGCGCCGGTTGGGACATGAAGAGATTCTCCGCTGCGCGGTTGAAGTTCTGAGTCTGGGCTATCTCCAGCACACAGTCCATTTGCTTGGTGTTCATTTCAATAATCCAATTTCTCTATTGGAAATAGATATATTAAATCAATATTTCTTATTATATCCAATAGGATGGTCTCAGCAAACCAAGAGGAGCTGCTAGCGCAGCTATCAGAAAGGAAGCGAGACCGTGTCCAAGATCCTCATCGTCTACTACTCCCGCACAGGAGAGAACTACTGGAACGGAAGCATCAGAAGCATCGAAAAGGGCAACACCGAACGCGTGGCGGAGTTCATCCAGGAAGCCGTCGGCGGCGACCTGTTCGAAATCGACACCGTGAAGCCCTACGCAAAGGACTACTACGAATGCATTGATGAGGCGAAAGCAGAGCTCAGGGCCAAAGCCCGACCAGAAATCAAAGGCTATGTGGACAGCATCGACGAGTACGACACCATCTTCGTGGGCTATCCCAACTGGTGGGGCACAGCTCCCATGTGCGTGTTCACGTTCCTGGAGCACTACGACCTCTCGGGCAAGCGCATCGTGCCGTTCTGCACCAACGAGGGATCCGGCATGGGACAAAGCGAGACCGACCTGCGCCGCATCTGCAAGGGCGCGACCATTGAACGCGGCCTTTCCATCACCGGATGCCACGCCGCAGAATCTCAGGAGACCGTCGCCGCATGGGCAAAACAGTTCGCATGAACGGGTCTGTCCATCCCCTATTGGTCCATCACCTCAAAGAAGGGAAATAGCCATGAATCAGGAAAAGCAGGTCGTCGTGCTCGTTGGTGCCGGCGGCATCGGCAAGGCGATTGCAAGACGCGTTGCGTTCGGCAAGAAGCTCCTTATCACCAGCCTCACACAAGAAGAGACCGATGCCTCCGTCGATGAGCTGCTCTCGAGCGGATTTGACGTGGAGGGCATGCCCTGCGACCTTTCCAGCCGTGCCGACATCGAGGCAGTGGCCGCCCGCGCCCAAGAGATTGGCCCCGTTGCCAACGTAATCTGCTCTGGTGGTGTAAGCCCCTCACAGGCGCCCATCGAGACCATCCTCGCCGTCGACCTTTACGGCACGAGCGTGCTGCTGGAGGAGTTCGGCAAGGTAATTGCCCCCGGCGGATCTGCCGTGGTCATCTCCAGTCAGTCGGGGCACCGCTTGCCTGCTCTTACCCCGGAAGAAAACGTGCTTCTGGCCACCACACCAGTCGAGGAGCTCTTGGACCTTCCCATGTTGCAGCCCGAGGCGATCGGCACCACGCTACGCGCCTACCAGTACGCGAAGCGCACCAACGTGCTGCGCTGTGCCTACGAGGCCACCCGCTGGGGCAGGCGCGGCGCCCGCGTGAACTCTGTGAGCCCCGGCATCGTCATCACGCCCTTGGCTTTCGATGAGATCAACGGTCCGCGCGGGGAGGGATACCGCACCATGATAGAGAAGATGCCGGCTGGCCGTGCCGCCACAACCGACGAGGTAGCGGCGCTCTGCGAGTTTCTGCTCGGGCCCTCTGCAGCCTTCATCACCGGCACCGACATCCTTGCCGATGGGGGCTGCACCGCCGCCTACTGGTATGGCGACCTTCGCTATCTGCAAGACGGCTGGGCCCAGTCATAAGACGCATTCGGAGGAAAGTATGTCACTCATGACGGACGAAGAGCAGCTTGCACAGCTCTACCGCAACCTGTGCGATGCCTCGATGCGCAAGGATGCCGAGGGCATCCGGGAGATTCTCGCCGATGACTACGTCCTCGTGCACATGACAGGGATGCAGCAGTCGCGCGAGGAGTACATTTCCGCTGTCATCGACGGCACACTCAACTATTTCGAAACCGACCACGAGTCCATAAGCGTCGTGTTGGAGGATGCCGGACAGCGTGCCCACGTGAAGGGGCGGTCGCGCATAACGGCCGCCGTCTTCGGCGGAGGCCGACACACCTGGCGCCTGCAGCAGGACCTTGAGGCCACGAAGGTGGACGGCACGTGGAAATTCAGCAGGTCAAAAGCATCCACCTACTAATTCAACGGGTAGAAAAACGAGGCGTACTACAATCAATTATCGGATTGATGGAATAGCGAAAGCGGTGAGGCACCCGCATTGCGCCTCACCGCTTCAATTATCACCGATTACTCTGAAGCAAGCTGCTTGTCCGCCATCCTATTACTGGGAAGTTCACGTTCCCGGTAGTACCACTGAAACCACCTGAGAAGTGCAATCGAAACGGGGATTCCCATGGCAAAGAAGGTCGTCATGGCAAGGAACTCGTGGACATTCATGACCATGAAGACCAGGCAGAAGAGCAGATACTCGATGACCGGGGCGATGGTCCAGCCCTTCTGGCGGTTCGTCTTCAGCTCCATCCCATACTTCTTCTTGTCGTGGCGCAGCATGAACCCGTGGATGATGTAGGTGATGAATCCCGTCGCGAACCAGCCGATGAAGTTGTGGAACGGGACGCCGAAGTACGGGCCCTGGTCGACCCAGATCCAGAAGCCGTTGGCCTCGGCGAACGGATCGGTGGACAAGTCGAGGGTAGTCAAGATGAGCCCGCCGATGAACGCGCTCTCAACAATGGAGCGGACAGAATAATCCTTCGGGAGCGGGCTTCCGTGATAGAGCAGGTTGCTTACGTAGTAGGACATGTAGAAGCACATGAGCCAGAACATCGGGATGACCATCGGAATCTGGTCAATCTTCGGACCCATCATCTCAGGGAACCAGTAGAAGCCGAACACAATGCCGGTCCGCACGCTCAGGTCCTCGAAAACCCACGCGACGATGTAACCAACGACGAAGAACTTGACAGCAGGCTGCCAGCCCATCGTATAGATGGCGTGAATCAACGGCAGCCCAATGGAAAACACGAGCGTCGCCGGAACGATAACATAGGGCAGCACATTACGTACCTGCTCCATGACGTCGTCGGGTATGTAGGTGATGCCTCCCGTAAGCGCCGCCAGGCAGAATGCGCCGACGAACGCCACGACTAGCAAGAGGTCAAGGACCGTCCTCGTCGAACCTTTCATTTCGTTTCCTTCCATCCGTCCCACCCCGTCTGAGAGTTCGGGGATTGCCTTGTGGGCAATATGCGGCATCGGACGATTCGGAGGCAACGAAATCGAATACAATGGATCGCAAATGCGTGAAATGTCAAAACTCTGACAGAATGCGGGAGTGTGTCAATGCTCGAGAGGGGAAACGCGAACGCGGAGCGTTCGAAGCGCGAGATTTCCTGGGCCCTTCTAGGACTCATGCAAGACGGAGCTCCGTTCGAGAAAATTACGGTAACCCAGATAGCAAAGAGATCCGGATATTCCCGCCAAACGTTCTACCAGCACTTTTCCAACAAGGAAGATGCTCTCTTGTACCTCCTCGAAGACCGGTTCGACCACTACTTCGAGCAGATGAAGCGGCTTCCGTTCACGAGCCGTGAAGCCCTTGTGGATGCCGTGTGCACCATCGCCATGAAAGTCTATTGGGACACCTCGGTGAACTTCGCTGAGATCCTGGTCTCGAACGGGTTGACCGTGCTGCTAGTCGAGTTCCTGGCAGACGCGTGGCGCGAGTTCTTCGAACACTACCGCGAGTTCTTTCCCATGCCGCAGTACTCGGAGCGTGAGCGTGAATACGTCTACCGGCATATTGCTGGAGGGCCGCTTGCCATGATGTACGCATGGAAATCAAAAGAAGATACCGAAGAGGGCGAAATCGAGCTTCTCTTGAAAAAGCTCATCGCGCGCACAGTCCTTTAGTCGTCAGCGTTGGGAATCTAGTTTACTCGATTCTATCCACTAATCCGCTGGCTGCCCCCTCAGCACCGCATTGCGCGGTCGTTCATGATGAGCATCTGCAGGCGGTTCTCCACGTTGGCATAGCTTGTATCGGGGTCGAGGTCGAGCGGCAGGATCTGGATCCCGGGGTAATCGTCCTTGATGCGCTTGGTGACGCCGCGCCCGCAGATGTGGTTGGGCAGGCAGCCGAAGGGCTGCAGGATGACGAACGACCTCACCCCCTGCTTGGCATAGCGCACGATCTCGCCCGCCATGAGCCAGCCCTCCCCGCAGCTCAGGGTCTTGGGCATGAAGTCGGAGACCTGCGCGTAGATCTCCTCGGGACCGGGTCCGTCCTCGTGCAGGGGATGCTCGCGCGCAACCCGCTCGACCGAGCGCTGTGCCGCGTTGAACAGCGCGGTGGTCAGGTACCCGTCGGGAGCCACATCGGCGTGGAAGTCCTGGACCTGCGCCTTGGACGCCAGGAAATCCTTGCGGAGCTGGTCGGTCACGCGCGGAAACACCGTCTCCATCCCGTTTGCCTCGAGGTAGCGCTCGATGTCGAAGTTGGAGCCGGGATGGTAGGTGACGAGTAGCTCGCCGGTGACGAGCACGCGCGGCTTGAGATGCGAGCGATCGTACGCAATGTCCTTCATGGCAGCGACTGCCCTGCGATACGCCTTCTTCGCCGCTCCCAGACCTGACTTCACCGCCTCTGCAATCGAGTCAATCGCCCCGTCGTAGACACGGTCGGTTTCGCCATCGACAAGCTCATAGGGCCTGATCTTTCGCTTGAGCTCGTTGAGCACATCGAGCATGTTGAACACCCAGACTGCTTCGACGACCGCCCTGGGACTGAGAAGGGCAACACCGGGATGCATGCCCTTGGAATCACCCATGTCGGTGGTGAGCACCG
This sequence comes from Coriobacteriales bacterium, assembly GCA_050943615.1. Classification (GTDB taxonomy): domain Bacteria; phylum Actinomycetota; class Coriobacteriia; order Coriobacteriales; family QAMH01; genus CACZQA01. The sequence goes on along the minus strand of JBMNPN010000006.1, from coordinate 43,475 downwards.
GCACCTGGGAGAACCCCGCCGCATCGAGCGCCTTGCGCAGGAGCGCGGCGTAATGGGACAGGCGGCAGTCGCACTGGAACTTGACCATACCGACCGCCGTGTTGTCCGGATCGTATTTTCCCGACTGCAGCGCGGTGATCGCCTCGCCGATGACCATCTGGCAGGGAAAGCAGATGTCGTTGTGGGTGTACTTCTTTCCGAGTCTGATCTGCTCGATGCCGCCGACTGGCACCGTAACCGGCTTGAACCCCTCCTTCTCGAGCAGGCCCTCGAACAGGCGGGAGACCTCGCGCGAGATGTTGGGGATGATGAGGGTCTTCTGTTCCTTGTCTGCAGGCGTGAACTTTGCCTGATAGGGGTCCTTGAGCTTGCTCGGCGGAACTCTGTGGTCTCCCCTCTCGTTGCGCATGCGCACTGTCTCGATGAAGGATCGGACGCGGATGCTCAAAGAGCCGGTCGCGTCGCTTTCATCCATCTTCAAGATAAGCGGGGATTTGTGACCGGACTCCCTCAGGATGCGCGTGAGCTCGTCGGTGAGGATGGCATCGTGCCCACATCCAAAGCTCACGATCTGGGCATACTCGAGCTGAGGGTCGGATGCCGCCATCAGCGCGCCTTCGATCAGGCGCGTGTGGAAGTTGTTCGTGATCTCGGCGCGGACCCCCTCGAGCGGGACCTCGCTTAAGCCCGGCAGACTGTCGAGCGTGAGAACGGGAATGCCCGCCTTGGCAAACATGGAAGATACCCCATGCGAGACGAGCGGATCGCAATGATAGGGCCTGCCCGCCAGCACGACGGCAAATCCATCGGTCTTATGCACTCGCTCGATGATGCGCCGGCCATCTTCCACCAGCCGGGAGCGGAACTTCTTGAGCGCCGCCTCTCCCTGGCAAAACGCCTCGTTTGCCTGGCGTTTGCTCACGCCGAGCTCCTCATGCGTCCATTTCGTCACCTGCTTCACACGGTCCTTGCTGCTGAACCAGTGAAAGACGGGCGTGTCGAACTTCACCCCGAACCGTGACTCGGGCGACTCGAAGTTCTTAACGACCATGGAGTAGCCCATGACGATTGCGCACATGTAGGGGCTCTTGTCATCGGTTCCCTCGGGCGGGACGTGCATGACGTGCGGCATGAAGATGCGGTCCACTCCCTGCTCGGCCAGGTCCTGGACGGCACCGTGGGTGATCTTGGCGGGAAAGCAGACCGTATCGGAGGCAACGTATCTGAGTCCCTTTTCGTAGATCTTGCGATTCGTGGGATGGGAGAAGACCACCTTGTACCCGAGGGCCTTGAAAAACGTCGACCAGAACGGGGCACTGTCCCAGAACTCGAGCGTGCGGGGAATGCCGATGACCTCGTCCTTTTCGGGGGCGCAGACAGAAAACTCATAGTCCTCGAAGAGCATTTGGGCGCGTTTGGCGAACAGGTCCTCTGCCTTTTTGACGGGAGCTACTTCGGAGCCTGAACCCGCCGTCACACCTCCGCGCTCGCAGCGGTTTCCGGTAATCCAGGTCTCCCCCGTGCTGAACCTCGTGATCGTGCGCGCGCATTCGTTGGGGCACCCTTTGCAGCGAACTCCCTCTTCCCGCTCAAACGAGAGGTTGGCGACCTCGTCGAACCCGACGAACCTGCTCGCTTCCTTTTCCGCTAATCCAGAACTCACGAGAAATCATCTACCTTCGGAAAAATCTGCTGCACGGGCTCACGCGCTCAGCGTTACGGGAACAGGAGTACGGTCGGAAGATACCGCGTCGGTGTCACGACGCGCTTTCCGCGAGCTGACAATGCCGTCATGCGAAAGAGAGCGCCCGGATATGTGGTCCGCCCCACCTTCTCGGCCCTCAAGCGCCTCCTTGGCCAGAAGCGCCACGCCGATTGCACCCATCTCGCCGGGAAATGGAGCGCAGATGACGTCCTTTCCGAGGTATTGCTCGAGTGCGCGCAGAACGGCACGGTTCCTGAACGTGCCTCCCTGCACGACGATCCTGTCTCCCAGCGAGTCGGTATTGGATACGCGCACGACCTTGGTGAACACGTTTTCGATGATCGAGCGGCAAAGACCGGCGAGGATATCGGCGCAGGTCTTGCCATTTCGCTGCTCGGTGATGATCGAGCTGTTCATGAACACCGTGCAGCGGCTCCCGAGATTGGCGGGCGCCGAAGATGAGAACGCAACGTCCGCGATGTCCTCCACTCGCACGCCGAGCATGTCGGCGAAGTTCTCGAGGAAGGACCCACAGCCGCTCGAGCAGGCCTCGTTGAGCATGATGTCGCTGATGACGCCGTCGTCGAGCCAGATCGCCTTCATGTCCTGTCCGCCGATATCGAGCAGAAACGTCGCATCGGGAACATAAGCCGTGCACGCCTTTGCGTGGGCGACCGTCTCGACCGTGTGGACGTCCGCTCCTAGCGCATGCGCCAGAAGCTCCTCGCCGTAGCCGGTCGTCCCCAAACCGGCGACCTTGAGCTCGATTCCCCTTTGAGCGTATTTGTCGTGCATCCCGGAAAGCGCCGTACCGATCACGTGAACCGGATCGACACTGTTATGCGCATAGAAGGTGTCGATGACGCCGCCTTCATCGTTGATGAGGGCAAGCTTGGACGTCGTGCTCCCCGAGTCCACGCCCACAAAGACCCGGAGCACGCCATCGGAATCGGGAATGGCGTCTACCAGCTGCCCTTTTTCAGAGTCGTGCCGCGCGTCGAACACTTCTTTTTCTTCTGGGGAGGAAAAGAGCGGCGGCATTGGCTTCTTTACGCTCTGTCCATCTGCGAAATCGAAGCCTTCGAGTGTCAATGCAGCATCTGTCGCAGTCGAGAATCCTCCCCGAGGAGAGCTCGTTTCGTCTCCACTAGCACCGCTTGCCTCCCCCTCGAGCGGGAACAGCTCGTCGACCGCAAGCGCCGCCCCGCGGGCGACGATGGTCTCCGGATGCTCGGGGATGATGATGTCATCAGGACAAAGCCCGAGCCGTTCGGCGAACACCTCGATGAGCACCGGGTTGTACGTGAGCGGGCCGCCCTCGAAGACGATGGGGGCGGAAAGCTCGAGCCCCTGGGAAAGTCCCCCGATGGTCTGCTTGGCAATCGAGTGGAACGCGGAGCGCGCGATGTCCTCTCGTCTCGCTCCCTGCATCAGCAGTGGTTGGATGTCCGTCTTTGCGAAAACGCCACACCGCCCCGAGATGCTGTAGCGTGCCTCCCCCGCCTCGGCAAGCCCGTTGAGCTCCTCTGGAGACGCACCGAGCAAGGTCGCGATCTCGTCGAGAAACGCACCCGTCCCGCCCGCGCAGCTACCGTTCATGCGCATGTCTCCTGACACGAGCTTTCCGGATGCGCTGTCGGTCTCGAAGAAGACGACCTTGGCGTCCTGTCCGCCCAGCTCAATGGCACAATGAGCCGTGGGATGCAGCTTGCGCAGGGCGACCGTGTTTGCCACGACCTCCTGGATATAGTGCGCGCCGAGGGCATCTGCCACGGGCCTTCCGCCCGAGCCGCACACGCCGATGCGCATGGGCACATCCGGGAACTTCTGGGCAATGCCCTGGAGAATGCGCTTTGCGGTCTCGGAGAGGCGCGCGTGGTGCCGCTCGTAGCGGGAATAGAGGAGCTCTCCCGTCTGGCCGTCGACGACCACGCCCTTGACGGTCGTCGACCCAATGTCGAGCCCCAGCCGCAAGCTGTCCTTGTCCAATGTCTCCGTCGTCTTACCCATTGCAGTCCACTGTCCTCATGCGACCCCGATCAGCCCCTGTTCGAAGGCCGGCTCCTCCAGTTTCGGCGCAGCATCGGCCTTCTCCTCGTCGGTGGGAATCCACCCCGCGATGTCCTCGGGGTCGAAGCGGTAATCGAGCTTCTTGCCGTAGATGCGCTCGTAGGCGGCGACCTTTTGGCGGTAGTCCTTCTCGGCCATCGCGATGCTGTTCTCGCGAGCGCTCAGATTGGGGTCGGGATAGATCGGGTCGAGCACGTGCATCGCATAGGAGACCTCCACGAAGTTGGGCGTCTCGAGATCCTCCTTGTCCCTGATCTCCACAAAGCACGAGATGACGGGCACGTTCATGCGGGCTGCGTAGTAGTAGGTCCCCCGCTTGCAGGGGCGGGGCAGACGGTAGTTGAACCACATCTGCTGCTCAGGATACATCAGCACGAAGTCGCCCCTGTCGATGCGCTCCTGCAGCAGCCTGCCGAAGTGGTCGTGCATGTAGCGCGCGTTGTTGCTGATCGGAATCAGCTCCGCGTAGTTCATCAGAAAGCCGAACAGGCCCTTCATCGCGAGGTTGCTCTCGAGGCCGACCACGGGCATATGGCGCTTGCCCTTCGCGCGCACGAGCTTTCTCACCACCGTGTTGTCGATGGGGCTGAAGTGGTTGCTCGTGATCATCGCGCCGCCCTCGATGCCCTCGATTTTCTCGAGACCGTAGATCGGCGTGTGGCGATTGGCAAAATACGTCGCGATGCGAATGATCCCCCGGGCGATAAAGTTGTTGAAGCGATAGCGAAGCGACCCGTAGTTTTTGAGGAACCGCTCGCGGATCTCCTTTCGCTCCTCTGCGCTCGGGGTCGGATCATCGGGCTCGACGCACACGTTGTAGGCCTTGGCCTCAGTCGCCTTTCGAATGTTCTCGACGACCTCGTTGCGCTTCTCCTCGATGATCATAGCCTAGCCTCCAGACCCTCGTTGAACACCGTGCGAAAACTCTGCTCGGATCCGGCAATCATCTCGCCGCGGCCTACCATACGTGCAAGGGAATCGGAGTCCGCTTGTCTCTGCTCGTCGGTGTAGGACTCCTTGATACGCTCGATTTCCGGAAGGAAGCCGCTACGATGCGCGTAATCCCAGAAGTAGTCGGCGTAGGCAACGCCTTCGTAGAGCCAGGGCTTGGAGAACAGGTTGTAGTGGATGAGCCAGGGGTCGGCGTATTCGTCCTCGCCGTCGACGGGCATCGCGTCCCAGCGCTTGTCGAGATAGTGGATCTTGCCGTGGCACAGGGCGTTGAGGTAGTCCTGGTCCGGCGCGATGCAGTCGAAATGGTACGTGTTGAGCAGCTCGAGGAAGCGCTCGTCGAGATGCGCCTCGCGCAGCCCCTTGAGGTCCATCAGCAGGATTCCCGAATTGATGTATTTCTCGCGCCGCACGCCGATCGCGTCCTCAATGTAGTGGACGAGCTCGGGCACGCCCTGGACGGAAAGGTCTGGGCAGGCCCCGATCAAGTTGCCGCCCAGGTCCTCGTCGTAGAGCCGCGCGATATCACCGGGAACGACGATGTCGCTATCGAGGTAGATGCCCTTGTCGTATTCGGGAAACATCACTGGGATGAACAGCCGGTAGAAGATCGTGAGCGTGAAGTAGTCCGCGCGCAGGCGGTTGCCCATGACATCGGCAATCCCCTCGATCTGGTCAGCCATGGGGATGAACACGATCCGGAAGTTCCTGCGCTCGAGGCACGCGATACGCTCTCGGGTGAGTCCCTTCATTCCCTCGTGCATCACGAACACCCGATACTCCCTGTCCGGAGAGGCGTTCTCGGCAATCGATTCGATTGCCACGGCGGCAAGAGGGGCATATGCCTCATCGACCGTGAAGAAGATGGGAATGACGTCCTTGGCCTTCTCCTCGATTGCGATGGGCTCGCCGGCCTTCACGTGCCTTCCGGCAGCTTTCCGCTCGATCCCCGTCGCGGTTTCCTCTCTCAAAAGCACATCGGATATCGTAGTCATGAGCACTCCCTCCTATCGTCAGATGTCCTTGCAAAGCACAGGTGCCAAGCGCTGGTACTCGCTCAACACCCCGTCGTATTCGAACAGATGGAGCTTCTCGTGCATTCCCGTCAGGTCCCAGGGCTTGACCGAGACGATGCGAAACCACGGGATGAACCGAAAGCTCGTCGTGAAATGCTGCAGTGAGGTGTTCTCGCGCAAGACGCGCTGCTCGTTGAAGCGGCGCGGGAGGATTTTCTTGTGCGCAGCAAGCTCGTTGAGGGCGGATTGATCGGGCATGAACATCCTCTTTTCCGCGCACAGCTTGCGGCACCGGGCAAACAACCCCGTGCTGCGGATCATCTCCATGTTGAGCAGGAGAACGCCCGAGTTCAGGTAGTCGAAGCGCCCGATCTTGCTGTGGAAGAACCAGCGCCCGTAGTAATCGAGCACGCCGGCGACCTCGAAGCCGTCGAGGTCTTGGTCATAGAGCTCATCGATGTCCTTGCGGATGACGACATCGTTATCAAGATAGAGCAGCTTGTCCGGCATCCCGTCGACGAGGTCTGCATAGAGCCTGAGCATGCAGCACGGCGTGAAACGCGTGCCCATGTTGGCGGTGGGCGGCTCGGCTGAGAACTGCTCGCTCACATCGTGGAGCACGACCGAGCTCGTGGGGTTATGCGACTGCACGAGTTCCTCGAGACCTGTCGCAAAGCGCTCCGTCACCGGCTCGCAGCGCCTGATGCCGTGCGCACGGTCCTCCTCGATGCGCGCCGTCATGAGGTGGATGTTCAGGGGACGTCTCGTCGCGCGCAGCACAGAGATCACCGAGATCAGGACGCCTGCCTGGATGTTGGCATCGCCGCAGTACAGGATGTTCATGAGCACACCACCTCCTTGGGCAGGTACTCGACATATGCGCAGTCGCTGCTGGCGGCGCGGCTCTGCATGCACGAGCGGACGCGGTCTCTCAGGTCCGCGCGCTGCTCCTTTTTGCCCAGCGTGCGATCTGGCCAGAACGGGCCGTCCACGAATACGTGCGCGCGCGGCTTTTCCTTGCCGGGGCGCTTCTCGTAGGTCGTCGTCATGCTATAAGCAGGCGTGCCGAACTTCACGGGATAGGCAAAAGACGTGTCCGGAAACGGCCTGATGCCCGTGAACCAGGGCCAGACGTGGGCCTCCGGATAGATGACGACGAATGCGCCCTCTTCTATGCGCTGCCCGATTGCGGCGTTCAGCTTCTTCATCCCGGCAAATGACTCCGGCACCGGCAGCGCACCAAGTGCGGGAAGGACACGTCCCAGCACGGGAATGCCAAGGTTCGAAGGGCTCACCACGGTGAAGTTTCTCTTGGGAAAGACGGCAAGGGCGGGCATGAACGCGTCGCCGACAGGCTGGGTGTGATTAGAGTACACGAACGCACCCCTGTTTCCAGAGGCCTTGAGGCACTGGGTTCCCGTGAACTTCACATGCAGGTGCAATTTGCAGAAGGGGTAGGCAACGAGCAGCCCAATAAACCACGCGAAAGACGAGGCGACCTTTTTCCCGGCGCCATTAGGCGTCCATTCGTAATCTGCGGGAAGGCAGAACCCCTGATTGCCGCTCTCGACGAAATCCTCTTCAAAGGAAGCGTAGTAACACGTCTTTGCTCTGTGGGTTCCGCTCTTCATCGCTTTTTCCTTGCTGTGCAATTAAATAGTACACATGTTTAATTAAAATATACACATAAGCTACAAAGAGAAAAACAGGCAATCATTCGTCGCTGTTCGATTAAATTTAGACAATTCACCCGTTAGTGTATAAAGAGCGCTTAAACATTATCTTTATTTTTCAAGAAATACTAGCCTGAACAGCATTATTTGCGTGTTATGTCATGAAATAGCGCATCATGTCCCACATTGATGATTACAAGTAAAGCCGTATATGAAAATCAAAACATTTATCCTCTTAAAATTAAACATAAGTGTGATATAAATAGAACATATGACGAGCTGAAAATAGTCATATTTCGACAGCAACTGGACTCTAGGACATCGGAGCATTCAATGGCCAGGCCGAGAAAAAACCAGGAACAACCTGAAGCCAAACAGAGGATCCTCGAAGCATTCTGGGAGTTGCTCGAAGATGACACGCCGCAATCCATAACCGTGGCAAAAATCGCGGAGAAGGCGCACTGCAATCGCGGCACCTTCTATTACCACTTCGATGACATGGACGACCTGCTGAACTATGCCATAGAGTCCGAGCTCTTCGGAGAGCACGGGATTCCCTACGACATCTTCGACCTCGTATCGGGGACGAGCGAAGACATCGCACGCACCATTCTCACGAAAGGCCGTATGGACCGCTTCATTCTCATCGTCAAGAAATACGGCGGAACAGATGCCCTCGAAAAGAAGATCAAGGGTATCATGATCAAGATGTGGCAAACGGTGCTCTGCTATGGCTCGGACGAGCTCCCAACCGAGACGCGCTTCATATTGGAGTACGCCGTCGGGGGCATGTTCAGGCTCCTCACCTACAGGGCTACGGAAGACCTGGACCAAGAGAGCCTGGATGCCATGTCGAAGTTCATTGCCAATGCCGCGACGTTCACCCTCAACCAGCTCGCTCAGAGTATTGGAGTTTCAGTTGAGGAGATTTTGGCGCGCCTGCAGATGTTCAACCAGATGGTTCGATTCAACAGGGGCTAGGTATCGCCTGCTTCTGCCGTCAATCTACAACGGCTGCGAGGACAACGACACTTGTAGTCTCTCTCATCCTACTTCTCGAACGAGCTCGTCGATGAAGGCCTGAGCCTGCCGCGTGGGGCGGACCTTTCGCCAGAGCACGCCATGATGTGCCTCGAGCTTGGGCGAGAGCTCCCGGAACACGAGCCTGCCACGGTCGTTGTCAGAGATGAGCCCGCCATAGCACACGTACGCACCCACACCTTCCTCTGCCAAGAACTTGCCGTTCAGCGGCAGATTGTACGTGGCGGCCACATTCATGTCCGAAAGCCGCTCCCCCGCCCACTTGCCAAAGGTTCGCCGGTTTCCCTGAGATGAGAGGATGACCGGCGTTTCCATGAGGTCGTCCGCCGTCACCACATCGAGGCTTGCAAGCGGAGAGTCCGGCCGCACGTAGACACCCCACACATCGTGAATGGGCAGCTTCAGCACATTGAGGTCCGAGTGCGGCTGGACGTCGCATTCGAGCAGCACATCGAAGTACCCGTGCAGGAAGTCGTCCATGAGCGCGCTCGATGTTCCGTCGCGCACGTCAAAGCTCACGCCCGGGTACTGCTCGCGCACGGAGACCATGGCCCGCGCCAGCACGGAAAACGCCTTCGTCTCTCCAGCCCCAATGTGCACGACCCCCGAAACGGCGCTCGTCGGGGCGGCGACCTCCTCTTCGGTCTTTGCGACGAGATCGAGAATCTGCCGGGCGTGCCTGTTGAGTGCGACGCCTGCCTCGGTAAGCTCGATGCCCGAGCGGTTGCGCTCGAAGAGCGGATGCCCCATATCGCGCTCGAGCTGGGCGAGCTGGCGGGAGAGCGTCGGCTGCGTCACGTGCAGCGATTTCGCAGCGCCCGTTATCGTGCCCTCATCGACAAGCGCAACGAAATAGCGAAGCGTCCTGATTTCCATGGATAACTCCAAAGCTCGTTCTTTTATATGCCTAATAGGCATTTTATAACGTAACTAATAGGTATTGGTAATAGTTGATCAACCAGAAGAAAATAAGTTCAGGCAAACGGCATGGCCGATGCAAGACGAAAGAACCCACCTCTAAGACAAAGGAGCCAGACATGTTCGCAACAGAGAAACTCGACCTCACCCAAGAGTGGGACAAGAAGTTCGCACAGTCCGAGAAGGTCGACCACGAGAAGGTCACCTTCGTCAACAGGTACGGCATCACGTTGGCCGCCGACCTCTACAAGCCGAGGGACGCCGAGGGTACGCTCGCCGCGGTTGCGGTGTCCGGCCCGTTCGGCGCCGTGAAGGAGCAGTCGTCCGGGCTCTACGCGCAGACGCTCGCGGAGCGCGGCTTCCTTGCCATTGCCTTCGACCCCTCGTTCACCGGTGAGTCTGGCGGCGCGGTCCGCAACGTAGCGTCGGCAGACGTGGCCACTGAGGACTTCCAGGCCGCGGTCGACTACCTGAGCTGCCGCGACGACGTCGACCCCGAGAAAATCGGCATCATCGGCATCTGCGGTTGGGGCGGCATGGCGCTCAACACCGCGGCGCTCGACACGCGCATCAAGGCCACGGTGACCTCGACGATGTACGACATGACCCGCGTGACCGCCAATGGCTACTTCGACGCCGAGGACAGCGCCGAGCAGCGCCATCAGAAGAAGGTCGCGCTCAACGCCCAGCGCATCGCCGATTACAAGGCGGGGTCGTACGCGCGCACGGGAGGTCTTCCTGAGACCGCGCCCGAGGATGCCCCGCAGTTCTTCAAGGACTATGTGGAGTACTACAAGGGCCGCGGCTACCACCCGCGCTCGGTCAACTCCAACGGCGGCTGGAACGTGACGAGCGACCTCAGCCTGCTCAACTACCGCATCCAGTGCTACGCAGGCGAGATCGAGAGCGCCGTCCTCATGGTGCATGGCGAGAACGCGCACTCGCGCTACTTCTCGGAAGACGCGTTCAAGCTGCTCAAGGGCGATAACAAGGAACTTGTGATCGTGCCGGGCGCCAACCACACCGACCTCTACGACACCGACAAGATTCCCTTCGACAAGATCGAGGAGTTTCTACGCACCTACCTGGGATAGGAGATGCTCAGATGGTCTCACGGAGGGATTTTCTCAGAGCCGCAGTCCTGGCGGGCGTGTCGGTGGCCCTTGCCCTGCCCGTGACAGGATGTGCGCAGGGGCAGTCCCCAGAAAGCACTTCGGCGCAGGATTCGCAAGCTACCTCTTCTCAGGAAAGTTCCAATAGCGCTGGGGCAAATATGGAAACCGCCTCTTCGCAGGAAAGTTCCGACAGCGCTGGGGCAACAGACGAAACGGCGCAATCTTCAGCAGAAGGAGACACGGTGAAGAAGTTTCAAATCGAGGTAGGCGGAAAGACGTTCGACGGCACGTTCGCCACGACCGAAGCCGCCGAGGAGCTCGCCTCGCGCCTGCCGCTCACGCTCGACATGTCAGAGCTTTCTGGAAACGAGAAGTATTTCGAGACGGACAAGGACTTTCCGGGCAACGAGGAAGTCCCAAGCGAGCTCCACGCCGGAGAGGTCTGGATCTATTCAAAGGACTACATCGTCCTGTTCTACAAAGACCATGCAAACCCCGGCTACAGCTATCAGTTCGCAGGTTCGCTTGATGACCCGACGGGCCTTGCCAAAGCCGTTGGCTCGGGCAGCGTTCGAGTGACTATAAGATAGGAGGCCTGAAAATGGCAGACAAGATTTCCCTTCAGTTCGGAAAAACCGAGGTCATCGCCGAGCTCAACGACACCGAGACGGCACGTGCCTTCGCATCGCACCTTCCGACTACAATTCACGTGAACGGAACCGGCGTCGATTTCTGCGGACGCATGCCCTTCTCGCTTCCCTATGAGGAATCGCAAGTCCACCGGGGGTGGACGAACGGGGACGTGAACTACAACCCCGGAGGCGGATGGTTCGCCGTCCTCTACGACGATGAGGAGAGCTCCACGGCCTACGGAGACCAGGTTGTCATGGGGCGTATCGCCGATAAGGACCTGCCCCGCATCCGTGCACTTGCGGGCAGCTACGACCTGGTAATCGAGAAAGCTGAGTAGGAGGTCTGCATGAAGATAATGGTTCTGAACGGCTCGCCGCGAAAGCAGGGCGGAACGAGCGCGATGGTGCGGGCATTCGCTGAGGGAGCGCGCGACGCAGGGCACGACGTGGATGTTTTCGACGTCGCCAACATGGACATCGCCGGTTGCCGCGCATGCGAGTTCTGCCACACCGAGGGAAACGGAGCATGTAGTCAGAAAGACGACATGCAGCAGATCTACGATGCTTGGAACGAGATGGACATGCTCGTGCTGGCCTCTCCCATCTACTACGGTTCCATTTCAGGGCAGCTTGCCTGCGCGCTGCACCGCACCTACGCGCTCGGGATTCCAAGGAAGTGCTCGAAGACGGCGCTCTTCCTCTGCTCCGGCGCACACGATGTCTACAAGGGGGCCGAGTACATCTACCACGGCTTCGTCCAAGGATACTTCGGGTGCAGGGACATGGGAGTATACGAGTACACCACGTCAATGGCGACCTCGACACGCGTGCACGACACCATCCGCGACTTCGGGAAATCGATTGGGTAGCAGGTGCGCGCTGCAGTATAGCGTTGGGGCAGCCAAGGGGCGCGCACCAAGACACCTTCCGCACACCGTGCGCAGTAGTCCAGCTCGTGCGTACACACCAGCGGCAGTCCAGCGAAAGAATCCACGCACTTGACAGGGCTCCGCGCAAATCGGGCTCTATTCTTCGCAGAAATCCTGTTAGTGCGCGCGCACCAAGGAAAGATCCGTGCGCCGTGTGCAGAAACCCTGCTCGTGCGTACGCACCAACGGCAGTTCAGCGAAAGAATCCGCGCACGTAAAGGAGTTCCGCGCAAATTGGGCTCGATTCTTCGTAGAACCTCCGCTCGTGCGCGCACACCAAGGGGAGTTCCGCACACCGCTCGCGGAAATCCTGTTCGTGCGCGCGTTGTCAATCGATTGACCCGCTTCTCTACACTCCAGACCTGATGCGCCTGATGCGATCGGCGTATCCCCCACGCTCGAACTCCTCCTCGGGAAACGGGTACTTCGAGTCCTCCTTCGAGAGAACCCCATAGCCGATTCTCAGCATGAAGATGGCGATGAAGAGCACCTGGTAGACAAGGCCGAAGACCACGTCGGTCCACTGCAGCAAGCCGGTCGAGATGGTGCAGTAGAACCAGTACAGGCCCACCGGGAGATGCCCGAACACCACCGCGCAGGCGCCTGGAGAGTAGACGCGGTTGCCGATGCGCCGCGGGGTCTGGAACACGTGGATGATCACCTGGGATATGCCGAAGAGCACGGGCATGAAACCCAGCCAGAGCACATCGGGAAAAATTATCGGCAACAGGTAGCAGACCCAGGCGGCGACCACGTTCATGACCATGGCGTTGTTCTGGTTGAGCGGGTAGCGGTCCTGCGCGGCGTCCGAATTGGGTTGCATGGCGAGGTTGGTGATGGCGGGCTCGCCGCCTGGGAAGCGGTACTCCTCGAACTGGTGCCAGAAGATGACGACGAAGTTGAGCAGGGCAAGCCTTCTCAACACGCTCATCTCTCCCCAGAAAGCGACAAGGCAGATGACGGAGACGATCAGAGGGATTATCCCTAAGTCGTACCAATGGTTTCTCAGAAACTTCATGATGCGATCGCCTCCGATTCATCGTGTCCAACAGACTCAAGTTATTACACAGTCTGTTACCTAACACAGTAAAATTAGCATCAGAGCACTAGATCAAGAAGATGACCGTGAGATGTTACACGGGTCTTTGCGAGACATGTAGAAGTGGAACACGATATGGAAGACGCGCGAGTCAGAAAGACAAAGGCAAGGCTCTATAAGGCGCTTGCCGAGCTCATGGACAAAAAGCCCTTCGAGCAGATCAAGATAAGCGAGCTTACCAAGGAGGCGCAGGTCTCCCGAAAAACCTTCTACAACCATTACGACGACAAAGAAGACCTGGTCAGAGAGTACCAAGATAACCTGAGCCGAAATATCCAGTCGATCATGAGCAGGTATCCCACAGTTGGAACCCAGGTCTTTGCCGACTTGTTTGACTACCTGAACGGATGCGACGAGCTGTTGATTCGATTGATGTCGGATACCGGGTCGCTCAAGGTGCAGTCGATCGTGAGAGGAACAATTGAGGACTACTGTAGAACATATGTCTCCAAGGCCGACATCTCGGCGGACTTTGCAGAATACGAGGCGGTCATGCTCGCGGGAATGATATTCAGCGTCGTGCAGCACTGGCTTTCTGCCGGCAAGAAGACCTCACCCCAACGGATGGCAGAGATCATGTCGGGGCTGGTTGGCGGAAAGATCGAGGTGACGATACCCAGATATCAATGAGGCGACTCCAAAATACACCCAGCATGTACCCCACGAGGGGACTCAGACTGTTCGAGTCCTCGTGCCAACCTTTCGAGCTCGCAGCAAGGGGCTTGTAACTGTCTCATTGGCTCAGCGCTTTATGCCTCATTGAGATTTTTCTGCATCATTAGTTAGGTAAATAATGCAGAAAAACAATGGCATGAAGAGAGCGATGAAGGTCTTTCAATGGACAAGGTCGAAGATCACTCCGCAGCTCGTTTGCAACATGCGATTATTGCTTGCCCAACTTGCGTCGCGTCACTATGACGATGCCTAATGCCACGACCGCTAGAGCAAGAATCACAACAATTTGAGAGGAAGTCGCATCACCAGTCTCAGGCGTCTCAGATGTCTCAGGTGTCTCAGCAGACTCATCTGACTGCTTTTCCTCGCTTGCCACATCTGCCGCAGGTTTCTTTACCGACAGCAACTCACTTGCCACCTCTGACTCTGGCGACGTTGTCGGCTGCGTCTGGTTTGGAGTGTCCGACTTTGGCGTCGTCTCCGACGGTGTTCTCGTGTTGGTCACCGTCAAACCGTCCTCGCTCTTCGAGTAGCCGTCTGGGACGTAGTCGTTGCCGTCCGCGTCGACCTCCTTCACGGAGTAGGTGTACGCGTTGCCCGCGTTGTCGTAGAGGGGCATGCCCTCCCAGGTGACCGAGGTGGTCCCGTCGGCGAGCTCCTTGAGCTCCGCGCCCTCCACGGCGACGGGGTCCCCGCCACTGATCGCGCGGTAGAGCTTGAAGTAGATCGTCGGGTGGATGCCGGCATCGGCGGTGCCGTCGGAGGCGAGCCACGCCTTCGTGGCCGTGATATCGCCGGTTTCGGTGTTCGTGTTGGTGATGGTGTAGCCCTCGGAGGCGCTGCCGGTGACGGCCGAGCTGTAGTTCTCTATGGCCTCTTCGGATACGGTGTAGGCGACCTCGTTCCCTCCGGAGTACTTGTCCAGGCCGTCGAACGAGCCGGACCAGCCGTTGCCCTCGCTGAGTTCGAGCGTCTTGCCGGTGTCCTCGCCGTTGGCCAGCAGATGCACGGTAACGGAGCCCGCCGCCGGGCCGACCCATTTCTTGCTCACGGAGACCGAGGTCGTCTCGGGTGTGTGCGTGTTCGTGATCGTGAAGCCGGAAGAGACATCGCCGGTCACGGTCGAGGTGTAGCCGTCGGGCACGTTGGTCTCCTCGACGGTGTACTCAACGGCCTCGCCGCCGGAGTACTTGTCCAGTCCGGCCCAGGTATAGCCCCAGCCGTTGTCTGCGCTCAGGACGATTGGATTGCCGTAAGCTTCTCCGCCGGCGTAGAGCTGGACCTGGACCGAGTCGGGCCGCAGGCCGTCCTGGTCTCCGTTGTCGTTCCAAACCTTCGAGACCGACACCGAGGTCGTCTGGTGCGTGTTGGTCACCGTCAGGCCGGACTCCTGCTTGGAATAGCTGTCCGGGACGTAGTCGTTCCCGTCGGCATCGACCTCCTTCACGGAGTAGGTGTACTTGTTGCCCGCATTGTCGTAGAGGGGCATGCCCTCCCAGGTGACCGAGGTGGTCCCGTTTGCAAGCTCCTTGAGCTCCGCGCCCTCCACGGCGACGGGGTCCCCGCCGCTGACCGCGCGGTAGAGCTTGAAGTAGATCGTCGGGTGGGTGCCGGTGTCGGAGCTGCCGTCGGCGGTCAGCCAAGCCTTCGTGGCGTCGATGTCGCCGGTCACGATGCTGTTCGGGATCGTCCGCGCGACGCCTGCAGTTTCAGTCAGTTGGACTTGGACTTTCTGAGTGGTGAGAACAACCCAGTCGGGTCCCGCAACCTCCTCGATCTCGTAGTAACCATCTTCGAGATCGGAGATCTTGGCCAGTCCGTTCGCGTCGGTGGTAATCTCGGCGTAGTCGCTCGTGGTGCCGTCCGTGTTCTCATACCACCCGGATACGTGCGTTCCGCCGGCGCCGGTCAGCTGGTACACGCGGAACGTGACGCCCTCGATGGGCACCGTCGTCCCGTCGACGACCTTGGTTATCTGCAGCGTTCCTTCCGGTGCGCCACCAACTTCAGCTCCGGAATTTGGCACCGCAATTCTGGTGGTCGCATGGTCGCTTTGGGGCTCCGATGGATTATCGCTCGTGTAATAGTTGGCGTTCGCTGTATTTTCGATGACGTCACCAGCTTGGGCATTGGAATTCCATGCCGTGTTGAAATAGACCTCCAGCAAGATGGGACGCTCGCTTCCGTCAATCAAGAAGTTTGTCAGGCTGGATGCCGGCACCTTGATGGTCAGCGTTCTGTTCGTGCTGTTATAGGTGAACGATGCGTCCATCGCACTTTCGAATGCATCTTGAGAGGTATATCTCCACGTGTGAACTTTGTCCGCTTCGTCCTTGTAGTGGGCATATGCCACAACGAATTCGGGGGCATTGAGCTTCTCGGAAAGAGTATCCGTGACCGTGACGTCACCGGTTAGATTCGTGGCATAGTGCGAGTTCAGACTGATGCCCCACTCGGCGGTATCCAAGGACGGGTCAGTTTTGTAATAGCGGACGTTCTTGCCGATGATGTGATCGCCGCTACCAGTGCCCGTACCAGATCCAGAAGGTTGAGTTACCTCGAGTATGACGGTATTGTTGCCGGAAGTGACTTCCATGGTGTCGGTTGTGCCACCCGACGGATTACTATCGTTGTATGTTTGCGCTGTGAACCACGCGGAGCCCGTTACGTGCTGGTAATCATCGACGTTGCTGTTGAACGTGATAGTGGCACCATCTCTCGTGATGACTGCCTGACCAATTGTCACGGCAGTCGAGCTGTCTTTGGGAGTGAATGTCAGGTCAATCTCGTCCGAATAGCCTACGAGATAAAACCCTTCGTCAGTCGGATTGCTTTTAGTGGGCCATGAAACCGTGATGGTGTCTCCGCTTTGAATGTTATGCGATAGATTCCCGTCTGAGTCATCTTCGGAAAACTCTAGGGTGAACGTTGATACATGCCAGGTATTGAACGAAGTCCTATCGGCCGTAAGCGACGTAACGACATCGTTTGAGATATCGTCCGCGACGGCTCGCGCGGGGAGCACGGCCGGAAGCGCAAGCGAGATAACCAATGCGGCAATAATGCCGATTTTTGCTAACAGATACCGCCTTGCTGAAGCCATGATTGTCAGCTCCTACTTTCGTCTATGAAAAATTATTTCCCCACCCATAACATTAATAATGATTATCATCATAGCAGATGCCATGAAGAGCAAACATAGCTTGTGGATGCAAATATAGAAATGAAGGAAATAATCACCCGAGCGGTAGAGAGACCGCACACCCCGTTACTTCGAGAGGCGCTTTCTCTCCTCGTCGTGCAGGTCCTCGGGCATGTGCTCGTGTCCCCAGTTGCAGATGTTCTGCAGGACGGGCATGAGGGTGGTGCCAAGTTCCGAGAGGCGGTATTCCACCTTGGGCGGGACCCCGGGGTACTCATGCCGAATGACCAGGCCGTCTGCCTCGAGTTCTTTAAGCTTTGCCGAGAGCATCTTGTGGGTCACACCGCCGATGAGGCGCTTGAGCTCTCCGTAGCGCAGGACATCGTTTTTCCAGAGCCAGAAGAGGATCTGCATCTTCCACTTCCCGCCGATGAGCGAGACCGCCCAGTTGAACGGAACGATGTCGATGGGCGTGTAGGAGCGCTCCCTCGTACTCACCTTTTGGTTAGTATCTACCAAAATTGTGCGTTCTTTCTCTTTGGATAACGTGTGCATATCATAGCATCGGAAAATCGATGCAGATTGGAAGGGCATTCGCATGAAGGTACTACTGGTGAACGGAAGCAGCCACAGAAATGGCACAACCATGGCGGCGCTGAACGAGATAGTCAAGACGTTTAAGGAAGAGGGCGTGGATACCGAGATCATCCAGGTTGGAGGAAAGCCCATCGCAGACTGCCTGCAGTGCGGCAAGTGTGCAGAGTCGGGTCGCTGCATCTTTACCGACGATGGCGTGAACGACTTCCTCGACAAGGCGAAAGACGCCGACGGCTTCGTCTTCGCCTCCCCCACCTACTTCGCTCACCCGAGCGGGCGTCTGCTCTCGTTTCTCGACCGCGCCTTCTATGCGGACAGCGATGGCGAGTCGTACCCGACGTTCGCCTTCAAGCCGGGTGCGGCGGTCACCGTTGCCCGCCGCGGCGGCACGAGCGCGACGCTCGACGTCATCAACAAGTACTTCGGCATCGCCCAGATGCCCATTGCCGGCTCGACCTACTGGAACATGGTCCACGGCCTGGAGGCAGACGAGGCCCCGAAGGACGAGGAGGGCATGCAGACCATGCGCAACCTGGCCCGCAACATGACTTGGATGATGCGCAGCTTTGCCGACGCGCGCGCCGCGGGCACTCCCCTGCCGGCGACCGAGTCTGAGGCCGTGACCAATTTCGTGCGCCGCAACGACGGCCGTCGCTAGGAGGCGACGGAGCTGGGCGTCACCTTCAAGGAAGCCTGAAAAGAGGCATCTACTTCGACGGACATGGGGATTGGCGCCGATTTTGACCGCCAGAGGGGCGCTCGCTTGCCAATAAGCTAATATTGGCACGCTTTTGACCTGTGATGTCTCTGGCGACGATGGAGAAATGGCATCGAAAATTCAGCCGCAAACGGTCAAAACCGGTGCCAATCACCAGAAGCCCCATACTATCTTTTTTGTCACTATTGCACTTTTTAGTGCATTCTATCTTTTCAGCTACCTTAATCGCATACTGGTCTTGCAAAGCGAACCGGCAAGGTACCCTCAAAGAGGCGCCCGAGACAGATGCCGGCACTATCGACGACCAAGAGATCAGGAGCATAAAATGCAAAAGGACATCGGCTCGGTCATGGGCCTCTATCCCACCCCCACCACCGTCTGCGGCACGGTCCTGGAAGACGGGCGTGTCAACTGGCTCACCATCGCGCACGTCGGCGTCGTGAACCACGGCAACTTCCTCGTGAGCATCGACAAGAACCACAAGCTGTCCGAAGCCGCCATCCGCACGAACGGGACCGTTTCGGTGAGCCTCGTGAGCCGCGCGATGATGGAGCCGGCGGACTGGTGCGGCATCGCGAAGAGCGCAAAGACCGATAAGTCCGGTGCCTTCAAGTACCATTTCGACGACGTGGACAAGGCACCCGTGCTCGAAGAGGCGCCGGTGTGCATGACCTGCCGCGTAATCGACCAGGTGGATGTCGGCGAGTTCTCCAACTTCATCCTCGAGCCCGTGCACACCTACGTGCAGGAGGAGTGCCTCAACGACAAGGGCAAGATCGACTACGTGAAGGTGGACCCCCTGCTCTTCGAGTTCCAGTCGGCAAAGTACCTCTACGTAGGTGGAGAGGCCGGAAACGCCTGGAAAGAGGGAACGGACTTCGTTCCGAAAGCAGACTAACTCGACGGAGTCAATTGCCTCCTTTCCGTACGGGGCAAAAGCGAATCCCATGACATCAGAGCCGTCGCAACTGCCATGCCCGCCAAGGCAAGGAAGAACGTCGGCCCGGGGGCTTCGCCCAAGATGATGAAGCTGAATCCGACGCCGATGAACGGAGCTAGAGAGTAGAACGCGCTCGTACGCGCAGCACCCAGATCGCGTTGCGCCTTCACATAGAAGTTGATGCTGAGCCCATAGGCGACAAACCCCAGCACCATCGCCGCCAAAGCGACAGCCACGCCTGGGAGGCTCTCCCCGACGAACGTGGCGACAACCAAGCTGCCGAGCCCGGAGCACAGTCCCTTGACCGTGACGATCTGCTCGGAGCTCCTGCCACTGATGCGGCGTGTGCAGTTGTTCTCGATGCCCCAGCACACGCACGCCGCCAGCACGAACAACGAGCCGAGGTCTGCAGACAGCTCCCCTCCGTCGAAGGTCAAAAGCGCACTCGATGCCGTCACGAGAGCAATGGCGACCCACAGTCTCCCTGATACCTTCTCGCCGAAGAAGACGAGGGCGATGAGGGCGGTAGCCACGATTTCGAAGTTGTTGAGCAGCGACACGTTCGCCGCGGCGGTTCGCTCTACACCAAGCATGAGCAGAATCGGAGCGGCAATGTCGAGCGCCACCATTGCCACGGTAAAGGGAAGATCGCTTTTCCTGAGGAGATCTGAGTCGGCAATCGAACCGGTACGTCTACGCAGCACGAACACGATGCCCATCCCGATTCCAGCGCCCAAGTAGAGAAGAGCTGCAAGCGTCGTCGGACCGACGTCTGCAAGCAGCAGCTTTGACACCGGCGTGCAGAGCGCATAGAGCGCTGCTGCCAACACGGCAAAGAGCGCTGCAATTACCGCCTTTCTCATCGGTTCCCCCGT
Organism: Coriobacteriales bacterium; assembly: GCA_050943615.1. Taxonomy (GTDB): domain Bacteria; phylum Actinomycetota; class Coriobacteriia; order Coriobacteriales; family QAMH01; genus CACZQA01. The sequence continues at coordinate 23,379 of JBMNPN010000006.1, read as the reverse complement.
TATCGGATACCATATCCGGTAACGTAATCGAGTCCGATAAAAAGTTGGCGGCCGATTGCTGGGCCCCGCCCGATACCGGACGCTTTGGGAAAACTGTGCGGAAACGGAGGAAGATATGGACAGGAGGCAGAAAAGGACAAGGGACGCCGTCTTCCGCGCGTTCGAGGAGCTTGCCGCTCAAAAGCACTATTCCGAAATCACTGTGGCGGACATCGTCGAGAAAGCCAACGTGGGACGCTCGACCTTCTACGACAACTTCGAGACGAAAGACGCGCTGCTCGATGAGCTGTGCGAGGAACTCGAGGGGCATATTCTCGAGGGCATGGCGCCGCATGGAACCGATGTCCACCAGGAATCATTCGGCGACAGCGCCGAAGAGCGCATCTCGCACCTGCTCTACCATCTGGCCCGCTCCCACTCCGGGATCTTCGCCAAGCTCGTCGCAGAAGGAGAGCCAAGGTTTGCCGTGGCGTTCGGGCGAATCGCCACTCCCCTGCTCGAGCAGTCGATGCCCGGCAAGGCAACGGGCGCGCCGGCAGAACTTCGACGCAGAGTGCTCGTGGAATCGCTCCGAGAGACCGTGGCGTGGTGGGTCATGTCGGGCGAAAAGGCCAAGCCCGAAAGCGTCGCGAGGTGGTATGTCGAAATGCTCGGATGAATCGAATTTCAGACTTGAGACACGAACGCTAAGAGACATTTTTTTCTGGACAAATCTATCAGCGTGCCAATGACCGCTATTACTCCAACACCCGCAGCAACTACTTTTTCATAAACTTTCTTTGCCCCATCAATATAGTCGGCTCTCTTCGCTTCGCAAGAACCGCAAAATCAATGGTTTGGCCCCTCGTCTTCTATCGAAGAAAAGAAATTTCTCAATACGATGTCTCTGAGCTCACCGGTACTAGCATCTTTGGTTGTCATTGAGACTGCCAATGATCGATAGTTCATTTTAGTTTTCGATACTATAATCCCCGTAACGCATTTGTATTGCATTTCTACGTTAGTTTGGAGCGCTCATGTCCAGCTACGGTGAGCTCATACGCCAGAAGGCAGATGAAACTGAGATTCGCAGGTTCCTCGTCGACGGAGAGCAGGTGTCCGTCACCCTGCGCATCCCCGACTCTCTGCGAGACGCTGCCAAGGAAGAGGCAGAGATGCGCGGGATGAGCTTCAGTGCATTCGTTCGAGCTTGCATAATCGAAGAGCTCGCCAAGAAGGGCGCATAGCATGAAAAAGTTTGATTACTCAGCGGCAAATATCCGGATGAATGAGGACTTCTACGAGCAAGTTGTCGTTGAGCACCTTCGCGATGACCTCGGCTACGAGCACCTCTATGGACCAGACGTCACCCGCACAACCGATGAATATCGCGATGTCTTCCTCCCTAACGTCCTATCAGCGGCTCTACGCCGCATAAACAAAGATCTTCCCGCTTCTGCCATTACTGAGGCCATTTTGAAGATCTCGAATGTCGAGGGAGGCAGTCTCGAACAGCGGAATGAGATTTTCCACGAATACCTCCAATCCGGAGTCGAGGTGCGTTACTTCGATGGCAAAGAAGAACGCAACGACATCGTTCACCTCCTCGACTTCAATGACCCCGACAACAATGACTTCCACGTAGTGAACCAGTGGACTTTTGTCGAGTACTCAGAGAAGCGCCCTGATGTCATCGCATTCGTCAACGGAATGCCGCTCGTCATGTTCGAGCTAAAAAGTCCGTCGCGCGAAGAAGTCGACGCTTCCGATGCATACCTTCAGCTGCGCAACTACATGCACCATATCCCGAGCATGTTCGTGCCCAATGTCTTTTGCGTGATGAGTGACATGTCAGAAACCCGTGTGGGCACAATCACCGCCGATGAAGATCGCTTCACAGCATGGAAGTCCACAGACGGCGACTACTCGAACACAAAGAACGCTGATTTCAAGACGATGTTGTTCGGAATGATGGAAAAGAGCAGACTTCTCGACATCATTCAGAACTTCGTCTGCTTCAGCGACACAGGCGACAAGACGGTGAAGATACTTGCCGCCTACCACCAGTACTTCGGAGTGCGCAAAGCAATCGAAAGAACAGAAGAGGCTATTGCAGGCGACGGCAAAATCGGTGTCTTTTGGCATACGCAAGGATCAGGCAAATCTCTATCCATGGTGTTTTTTGCCCACTTGCTACAACAGAAGCTCGACAGCCCGACTATTGTCGTTATTACCGACCGTAATGATCTCGATGACCAGCTGTATGGTCAGTTCGGACGTTGTCAGTCGTTCCTTAGGCAGGTGCCGATACAGGCCTCCAGCCGTGAAAACCTCAAAGAGCTTCTCGTCGGTCGAGAAGCCAACGGGATAATTTTCACCACCATGCAGAAGTTCACCGACGGTAACGATGCGCTTTGTGACAGGAGCAACGTTGTTGTGATGGTCGACGAGGCACACCGTGGCCAGTATGGCATGACCGAACACATTGATGAACAGGGCAACGTCCATGTTGGCGCAGCACGTGTCGTTCGCAAGGCATTGCCAAATGCCTCCTACATCGGCTTCACTGGCACGCCAATTTCCACTGAAGACAAGAACACGCGTGAAATCTTCGGCGACTATATCGACGTGTACGACATGACACAATCCGTTGAAGACGAGTCGACCAAACCCGTCTATTACGAAAGCCGCGTGGTGGCACTCGGGCTCGACCAGGGGACCTTGGGACGCATCGATAAACTATACGATGAATTCGCCGAGCAAGCTGATGAAGCAAGCGTAGAGAAGGCCAAGCGCGACACCGGCGGTCTCGACGCGATATTCGGCACACCCGAAACGATCGATGCCCTCTGCTGCGACATCGTCGAGCACTACGAAAAGAATCGCGCCGACGTATTGGCCGGCAAAGCGCTCGTGGTGGCATACAGCCGTCCAGTGGCAATGAAGATCTACTACAAGATGATGGAGCTCAGACCTCAGTGGAAAGACAAGGTCGGCGTCGTCATGACAATGTCAAACCAAGACCCAGAAGAATGGTTCGAGGTCTGTGGCGGCACCAAACATAAGAAAGAGATGGAATGTAAGTTCAAAAACGATGACGATCCCCTGAAAATTGCCATCGTCGTGGACATGTGGCTCACGGGATTTGATGTGCCTAGTCTATCGACCATGTATATCTTCAAGCCCATGAAGGGCCACAACCTCATGCAAGCCATCGCGCGCGTTAACCGCGTATGCAAGGACAAGCAGGGCGGGTTGGTTGTCGATTACATCGGAATCGCTCGTGCGCTCAAGCAGGCAATGAAGGACTACACCAACCGAGACCAGCACAACTACGGCGATATGAATGTTGCTTCCACTGCCTATCCGAAGTTCCTCGAAAAACTCGATGTCTGTCGAGACCTGCTGTTCGGCTTCAAGTACCAAGGCATGATATTCACCGATAAGAAATCACAGCTTGCCGACGCGATAGCTCAGGGAACGGACTGGTTGCTCGACCCATCACGCGAAGACGATCGTGAAGACTTTATCAAACAGTGCCAGCTGATGAATCAGGCCCTCTCTCTGTGCAAGAGCCTCGTTTCAGAAGAGGACCAGCATGAGGCGGCTTATCTCTCCGTCCTGCGTGTACAGGTTCTAAGACTCACTGGACGAAAAACAGCGACTGGTAAAAAGGGTATGACCTATGCGGAGTTCAACGCGCGCGTGACAGACCTCCTCGAGCAGACCGTCCACACTGAAGGAGTTATTAATCTCTTCGAGGAGGAATCGGTCGAGGTCTCTATCGTAAGCGATGCATTCTTGGCCGAGGTTGCCAACATGAAAGAGAAAAACATCGCTGTCGAAGCCCTGAAGAGACTCATTAAAGAGCAGGTTCGCAGCTACCAGCGAACCAGCGTAGTAAAGGCAAAGAAGTTTAGTGAGCTTCTCCAGGGAACAGTCAACTCTTACATCAATGGTATGCTCACCAATGCCCAGGTCATCGAAGAGCTAATCAACATGGCCAAGGAAATGATGAAAGACCGCGATGAGGCCAACGCACTTGGGCTGTCTGACGAGGAGATGGCCTTCTACGACGCAATCACAAAACCGGAGGCGATACGTGATTTTTACAGCAACGACCAGCTGATTGCCATCAGTCGCGAACTCACCGATGCCATGCAAAAGAGTGCAACTATCGACTGGCAGAAAAAAGAGAGCGCTCGAGCCGGAATGCGCCGGGCAATCAAGCGTTTGTTGAAAAAGTATAAGTACCCGCCCGACGAGATTCCGGAGGCCATGGAAACGGTTATGGCGCAGTGCGAACTCTGGGCTGACACAAAGATTTATGAATAAGGGGAGATTTCGGAACATGGCAAAGAAAAAAGACAACACTGCTGAGATTGGCTTTGAAGAACAAATATGGAAAGCCGCCGACAAGCTGCGCGGCAACATCGACGCATCTGAATACAAGAACGTCGTGCTCGGTCTCATTTTCTTGAAGTACATCTCCGACAAGTTCGACCAGCGTTATCAGGAGCTTGTGGAAGAAGGAGATGGCTTTGAAGAAGACCGCGACGAGTACACGTACAAGAACACCTTCTTCGTTCCCAAAGCTGCCCGTTGGTCTGTAATCGCTAAGGCGGCTCATACGCCCGAAATAGGCAAAGTAATCGACGAGGCGATGCGCCAGGTTGAAGCAGAGAACGACCGGCTGAAGAACGTCCTTCCAAAAAACTTCGCTCGTCAGGAGCTCGACAAGCGCCGTTTAGGCGATGTCGTAGACCTGTTCACCAACGTACAAATGGCCGAAAAAGGCGACACGCGCGACATTCTGGGGCGCACTTACGAATATTGCCTAGCAAAATTTGCCGAAGCAGAGGGTAAAAACGCCGGGGAATTCTATACACCGGCCTGCATCGTTCGCACGCTCGTCGAGATTCTCGAGCCTTATCACGGACGCGTCTACGACCCCTGCTGTGGATCTGGTGGTATGTTCGTCCAGTCTGCAGAATTCGTGAGGCGTCATTCCGGCAACATCAACGACCTTTCCATTTACGGACAGGAATCCAATCCTACTACTTGGAAGATGGCGACCATGAACCTCGCCATCCGTGGTATTGACGGTGATCTTGGCAAGTCCAACGCTGATACTTTCTTCAACGACCTTCACAAGAACGAACGCTTCGACTTCGTGCTAGCCAATCCACCCTTCAACATGAAGGATTGGGGTGGCGACAAACTGAAGGAGGACCCTCGTTGGGAATTCGGAATTCCGCCCGAGGGAAATGCCAACTTCGCTTGGGTCCAGCACATGGTGCACCACTTGAATTCAACCGGACGCATGGGCATGGTCCTCGCCAACGGTTCGCTATCCAGCCAGACAGGCACTGAAGGAGATATTCGCAAGGGAATCGTCGAAGCCGACCTTGTAGAGGGCATCGTCGCCATGCCCGACAAGCTCTTCTATAGCACTGGCATTCCCGTAAGCCTCTGGATCATCTCAAAAGCCAAGAAACAGCCAGGAAAAACGCTTTTCATCGACGCTCGCGAGATGGGAACGATGGTAAGCCGCAAATTGCGCGAGTTCACAGAAGAGGACATTACTAAGGTATCCAAAGCATTCGATGCCTTCCGTGATGGCACGCTTGAGGAGGAGAAAGGATTCTCGGCAATAGCCACCATTGAAGACATTGCAGAACAGGACTTCATTCTCACTCCGGGACGTTACGTCGGCATTGCTGACGCTGAAGACGATGACGAGCCGTTCGATGAGAAGATGAAACGTCTCACTGGCGAAATAGCCAAGTGCTTTGACGAGTCTAACCGCCTACAGGAGCAGATTAAAAAGAACCTGGAGGCGATTGGGTATGAAATGTAACTGGACCCAGATAGGAAATGTAATCGAATATTCTGCTAGTGGCGGATGGGGCAAAGACGAACAATTCAATGATTCGATTAAAGTTGCCGTAATCCGTGGAGCCGACTTTCCGAATGTCGCAAAGGGTGATTATTCAGACCTTCCAATAAGATGGGAAAAGAAGTCTAAGGTCGAGAAGGTTTCCCTGCAGCCAGGTGATGTTGTGCTCGAAAACTCTGGTGGGACCAGCACCCGACCAACCGGACGCTCAATAATCATTTGCTCAGATCTTATCGCTTCATATGACATTCCAGTTATTCCCGCAAGCTTCTGCCGTATATTGCGCTTCGGTCAAGCCGTTGACGCTGGTTATGGCTACTACTGGCTACAAGATATGTATAAACAAGGAAGAACGTGGGGTTATCAAAACAGGTCTACGGGACTATCAAATTTTCAATATAAAATTTTCGCCGCCAATGAAAGAATTGCTATTAGACCTATGACTAACCAAAAGGCAATTGCAATTCTGCTTGGCAAGCTTGATGAAAAAATTCGTCTCAACAATCGGCTAAATGATTATTTATCCGAGATTGCTAAAGCAATTTTCAATTACTGGATAAGTAATACAGGAGAAGATCGTGTCTCCGTTTCAGAAATTGCAGAGTTAAATCCAGAAAAATATTCACCTGGAAGAGAGAAATGGCCACTGATTCAGTATTTAGACACGGGAAGTATTACTCGAGGAAATATTGATGGTTATCAAATAATAAATTCGAATGTTGATAAGTTGCCTAGCAGAGCGCGACGCAAAGTGCGATCAGGAGATATCATCTATTCGAACGTAAGGCCCAATCAAGAACATTATGGAATTATTCTCAACCCTGATTCTAATGTGCTCGTTTCAACTGGTTTTACGGTGATTCGCTCGACTGACGAGCATATTTGCCCGGAGATTTTATATCTTTTTCTTACTCAGTCAGAGTTAACTAAATCTCTTCAACAAATTGCGGAACAGAGTGTTTCAACTTACCCTTCCATCAAGGCCGAGGACATCGGGGCCCTTAAAGTGCCACTGCCAACAGAAAGGGAAGCAGCTGAGCTAAAGAACTTCTTAGAATTATTGTTCAAAATGATGGAAGCAAATAGGCGCGAGAATGGAAAGCTTGCAGATTTCCGTAATTCGTTACTTCCGAAACTAGTATCTGGCGAAATTGACGTTTCGAAGGTTGACCTCAAGCAGCTAAATAATCATTTAGACGAGCATTGAGTCTGATTTGGTTATGAATAGTATCGAGGATAGCGACGGTTTTTCTTTGATAGTTAATTTCGGGAAGGGATATTTCAATTCGTGATAAGTCCCTCGGATGTACTCGAAATACTTTCATGCCAGTTACATATTGGCGAAGCATTTTTTTGAAACGATTACTTTGGAAGACGTAGTTCAAATAGGCAGGCTCTACTATTTTCTTGTCATTTACCTTTACGATAGTTGTTTCTGTTCCAGAAACGACAGCCTTGTCTTGAGGATTTACAAGCAACAGCGACTTCCCAAGATCGCTTACCGTTTCCGAGGTTAGTACATAGATAATGTCTCCATCCTCAGCGAATTGGTCTTTTCTAATCTTTTCAGATGACGAAACATAGGGAATTGGGGCTTGAGGGTTTTCTATATCAATCACTATGTCGTGCCCCTTGTAAAGATCACCATAATGAATATACAGATAGTCTCCCTCTTCCAGCATTCTTGCGCGCGGGACACTAGCTCCTTTTGAAAATGTGCACAAGTCTCCGATTCGATACGTTGTCATCCCAAGTACTTCCTATGAGACAACTTGACATTGTCTTGATTCACCAGAGCGTAGTGCATCGTTGTGTCGATTCGCGCATGCCCCAGAAGTTTCTGGACTTGCTCAATCGGCATTCCCTTGTCTATGGCACACGTCGCCAGGGTGCGCCTGAACTTGTGCGGGTGAATCCTCGACAAACCAAGTTGCTTGCCTAAATTTCTTAGACGCAATTCTACACCGCCGGACTCAAGTCTCTTATGTGGGGAGCTCAACGAAACGAACAACGCAGGGTTGTCGTCGACACGCGACGCAATATATTCCTCGAGATGAACCTTTGTCCGCGCATCAAAGTATGCCTTGCGCTGTTTGTCGCCCTTTCCAATGACAGTACACTCACGCTCAGCAAGGTTCACATCCGCAATATCGAGCCTGACAAGTTCTCCAACCCTCATTCCAGTTGAAGCAAGAACATCGACAATCACACGGTCCCTGAGGTTCGAGCAACCCTCCCTCAGGGCCTCAAGATCTTCGTCTGAAATCGTTTCCTTGATAGTGCTAGGGCACTTCACCTTGTGAATCCTGCGTACCGGGCTCTTGGCAATGTAGTCCTCCTCTTCAAGCCACGAGAAAAAAGACGAGAATATCCGCCTGATGTTGTCGATTGTCACGTTACTTGAGTTCCTTGTTGCCTGGTAACACTCAAGATAGGACCTGATTTCAGAAGGAGAAATTTGGCAAAGCGGCCTTTCCGTTTTTCGCATGAAGGCTTTGATGGTCGCCTCATAGTAATCAAGAGTCTTCAGCGATCTTCCCTCGACTCGCTTCGCCTGAAGAAACTGCGATAGCAGGACATCGTTTTCGATGTCGTTGTCGCAATCTCGGTTGAGCTTCTGTGCAAGCACCTCGTTTAGACGTTTTAGCTGTTGGCAGTTAAGCACAGTCGACATCGCGCATGAGATTTCAGCTATCAGATTCTCATTCATTTCTTCTCCCTTCGACGAATTTCAGGTTAAAGAAGAATGAACGATACAGAGCTAAGGTGAAATAAATGATTATTTAGTCGAGTTACTATTAACTAAATATGATCAATTATTCAGCGCTGGTTCTTCGGATGAGTACAACGGAACTTTATCTGACATAGGCGAGATAGTTGGTGGAGCCACACCATCAAAAAAAGTTGATAGCTATTACAGCAATAACGCGATAGCCTGGATTACTCCTCGTGATCTCTCAAGTACGACGGACATTTTTATCTCCCACGGTGCAGATGACATCACGCAGGAGGGCTACGAGTCATGCAGTGTCAGGCTCCTTCCTCCGGGCAGTGTCCTGTTTAGTTCACGTGCTCCTATTGGATACCTGACAATCGCATCTCATGAGGTGACAACAAATCAGGGGTTTAAATCGGTTATTCCAAACCCAGAAATTGGCACAGCATTCGTCTATTGCTTCTTAAGGCGCAATAAAGAGCGTATTGCAGACATGGGCGCCGGGACTACTTTTCCTGAAGTATCAGGGAAAACCATGAAAAGCGTTGAGATTACTTTGCCGAGTACTGAAGACTGTGCAGAGCTGACGTCTTTTGCTAAACCCATCCTTGCAGCACTTAAAAATAATGAAGAGGAAACTCACATGCTTTCCAATCTTCGAGACGCTTTGCTTCCCAAACTAATGTCCGGTGAAATCGACGTCACGAAGGTCGATCTCACGCAGCTAAATAATCATTTAGTGTATAAGCCGTTGGCTCAAACCGATCTGGGTTGGCTCCCAATCAACATCGGCATGAGAACGCCGTCTGCAACTCGCCTGATGGCATCATCCAAATGGCGCATGCTGTTCGGTCTCTTCGTCATGATCCGAAGCCCCTTCTCACTTCCTCTGCCTCTCCTTCGGTAATGTAGCTCTGTCGGACGGTCTCAGAGTAGAAAATCGCGCTTGCTTCGCACCCATTGTCTCTGCCGCGCTCTTGATGGCCCATCCTTGCCAACTGCACGAACTCGACATTGAACATACCAAGCTCAGCTGCCTCAGCAGATGTATCAGCCCTATGTCATCGACCGCAGTAGATGTCATCAATCTTTGCCATGTCATAAGTGAAGTGTATTCACTATAACTATTGACATTTTCGTTTACGCTAGAATAAGCCCGCGGTCTCTGACTCCCGCAACGCCCCCAAAAGCGTTGACCATCGCTTCATTAACAGCTACTGCAGTGTCGTAGGAGATGTAGCTTACCTCAGAGCTCATTCGGCCATCCGCTTGAAGTCATCGGGGAACTTCTTGGAGAATGCGATTGCGGCCTTGAGCGCATCAGGGTCAATCGCACTTTCTTCTTCTCTTGCCGAAATCTCGAAAGGTATGCGGCGCTCGCGCACGACCTGTCGCGTGAACACGTTCACAGCAGTGGTGAAGCTCATGCCCATCTCGCCGAGCACCTCGTCTGCCTGGCGCTTCAAATCCTCGTCCATGCGAATGGTGACGTTCGATGTTGCCATGTCTATACCTCCTAGATTGGCCAATCCATGAGTCCATGGTACTAAGCAATACCTGTGCAAACAATATATTAATTTAGTAATTTGCACATAATTTTTATTGCTTTTCCTATTTTCCTTTCAAGGACATGGCATCGATCTGAAGGCATGCTGCTCTTGTAAGCGCAACACGCCCTAAGCATCCTGCGAGCTCAAAGACTCCGAAATGACTGGTTGTTCAACGTGGAGAGCCCCCTTGGGCGCCCTGCATCAGTACATGGCAGGTGATTACCAGAAAATTGGATGCAACACACTGGATACCTTCTCTGGAATCAAACGGCGGAGACTCCGAAGGCAGCTGTGGAAATGAGGCCTCAGTATTCGTGCGCGCGGATGGCGGGGATCATGCGCTTCACAATCCACCACACCGCTATGGCAGCACAGATGACCAGCAGAATCATCACGACCGTGTCGGAGAACGCCTGGGCGCCGTCCGACACCTGGGTCCACGCATTCCCGGCGAGCGCGCCCAAAGAACACAGCAGCGAGTTCCATGCAAGCGAGCCCACTAACGTGTAGACCGTAAACCTCGCCAAGCCCATCTTCGCGGTCCCTGCGGGAATCGAGATCAGGCTGCGGATGCCCGGGATGCACCGGCAGATCAGTACCGAGATCTGCCCCTTTCTATCGAACCAGTCGACGATGCGCGTGATGTCCGATGGCTTGAACCCCAGAAAGCGCATGAAGCGCTTGCCGAAAAGGGCCTCGAGGCGTTCGCAGCTGAAGATTCTCCCCACCGCATAGAACAAGTAGGCGCCGGCAAGCGAACCGATGGTCGCCGCCACAATGGCACCGGGCAGCGTCATGGAGGAGACGGTCGTGGTGAAACCGGCCAAGGGAAGAACTACCTCGCTTGGTATGGGCGGGAACACGCACTCGAGAAAGATGAGCGCGCTAACGGCGAAATACCCGAACTGGTTTATGAAGGCTTCCATGAAAGCTCCTTGCTTTTTGGTCATCATCCAGCAGATGCCACCGACATCGGCATCTGTTGAAATAGATTCTATGGAGCAAGGAAAAACACCAGGTAACCGTGAGTTAAACAATTTCTAAAATCACGGTTACGAACTCGAGATCAGGGGACGAAGCGGTACCCCGCGCCCCAGACCGTGACGATGTGGCGCGGGCGAGAGGGATCTTCCTCGATCTTCTCGCGCAGGCGGTTCACGTGGACCGGAATCGTCGCAAGGTCGCCGACGGCCTCCATTCCCCAGACGCTCTCGTACAGCGCCTCGCGGCTGAACACGACATCCGGATGGAGCATGAAGTGCAGGAGCATGTCGTACTCGCGCCTCGTGAGCTCCACCTCCTGTCCCCGGACCTTCACGCGACGAGATTGCGTGTTGACCTCGATATCGCCGAGGACGATCGAGGAAGGCGCGCTCTTGGTTCCCGCCAGGCGCTCATAGCTGTTCAGGTGCGATTTCACGAACGCGACAAGCACGCTGGGGGAGAACGGCTTCTCGATATAGTCGTCTGCGCCCAGCCCCAGACCGCGGATCTTGTCGATATCGTCATGCCGGGCCGTGACCATGAGAATGGGAACGTTCACCTGCCCGCGAAGTCTTCTGCACACCTCGAAGCCGCCCATTTCCGGCAGCATGATGTCGAGCAAGATGAGGTCGAACCTTCCCGATAAGCCGAGCTCGAGTCCTTCCGGTCCGGTGGAAGCGGTTTCCACCTCGAAGCCGTTAGCGAGAAGATAGTCACGCTCGATGTCTGCAATGTCCTGGTCGTCTTCGACAATCAGTATCCTACTCACGAGAAACCTCCTCCCCGCCCTCATCGTCACCAGCAGCCTTCATTGTCGGGAACAGCAGCGAGATGCTCAAGCCCCCAAGCGACGAGGGCTCGGCGACCGCCTTGCCGTTCATGCGGTCCATGGCGATCTTCACGATGCCGAGGCCGATGCCATTTCCCTCTTGCGTGGACGTGCGTGCATCGTCGCCCCGGTAGAAGAGGTCGAACAGGCGCTCCTCCGTTCCCGGCTCGACCCCGGGACCATCGTCTTCGACGCGCAGGTACGAGAAAGCGCCCTCGGTGCCGCTGCTGACCTTCACATGGCAGGTTTCGTTGTCGGTGCGTGCGTACTTCGCGCAATTGTCCATGAGATTCGACAAGATGCGCGAGACGAGCTCTGTGTCCACGAGAGCGGGCGCCCAGTCGAGCTCCCTTTCCACCTCCACGCCCAAGAGCCTGTAGGCGCTCTCGTTTTCGTCGAGCCACTCCAAGGCGCAATCGTCGAGATTGCATTCCAACAGCTTGGTATCGGCAACATCCCTATCGAGGCGCGCGATTTCCGACATCCGCTCGAGCAGGGATCTCATCTCCTGTGTCTTGTCGACAATCCTATCGACGTACTTTTCCTGGGCTTTCGGCGTATCGGCGATGCCGTCGCGAATGCCTTCAGCATACGCCTGGATGCTGGTGAGGGGGCTTCTGAGGTCATGCGAAATACCGATCATGAGGTTCCTGCGCTGCTCCTCCATACGGCGGTCGCGCTCGACGGAATCAGCCAGACGGCTCGCCATGTCGTTGAAGTCGTCGAACACGGGGGCGAACTCGTCGTCGCGGCCTTCCGGCAATCGATAGCGGAGGTTGCCGTCGCGGATCTGGCGGGTGCCGTTAGAGAGGCTGGAAAGCGGCTCGGTGATGTTGCGCAGGACGAATCTCGACAGAAACCGGTTGGTGAGGAGAACGACGATCACGATTGCGGCGAGGACCACCAGCACGCCGATGACGACCATCTGCTTCGTGATCTCGCCCGACACTTCGCTCGTGGTCCCGAGAACATAGACTTCGTACTGTGACGCCCCCGACGACACGCTGCGCAGGTTGACGCAGCGGCTGTCCCTCGAGATCTTGACGTTCCCGCCGATCTGATTGGCGGAATCGATGAGCTGTTTGTCTGTCTCCGATATCTGACCGTGTGAGAAGACCTGAGTGCCCCCGCTTGTCACGACAAGGGACATGTTGGCTGAATCGAGCGCCTTCGCAACCGTGGAGGCATCGAGGCTGTCGACGCCGTCAGATTCGATGCTCGAGCTCAAGGTGCCGATGACGGCGTCGCTTGCCTTGAAGAAGTCCTCGCTGTCGTCGGTCCACAGCCCGGTGCCGTGGGAGATGGAATACCACATCGCGACCCCGACGGCTGCCGCGACGATGACGGCCACGACGACGGGAATGACGATCATGAGTATGTTGGATATCCGAAGCCGGTCTCTGATTTTCATGGCGGCCCTTGGCATTGACAGCAGTTTCACTGGTCAATGTAGCATTTCCGATGGCCGCGATTTCTAAACAGAGGTTAAACTCTGAGGTCTGCAAACCGAGAGGCACCTTATCAAATTCGGCGAGATTAGCATGGTGTTTGGAATCGATTGAGTTTCTTTGGAGCACGGGAGGCCGTTTCAATGACTTCGAAATGCACAGCGCCCAATATGAGCATCGCCGTTGACCTGCTGTCGTGAAAGTGGTCGCTGAGGGTCTTGATAGCGCTGTGCCAGGCCAAGACGGTCAGGTTCAACGAGCTGCGCAGGATGCTGCCCGGCATCTCGAACAACATGCTCTCCCAGTGCCTGCGGGAATTCGAGAAATACAAGATCGTCCAGCGCAAGCGGTACGAGGAGATTCCGCCCCGCGTCGAATACTCGCTCACGGAGCTGGGACGGGAGCTGCACCCTGCCGTGCACCTGCTGAACGAATGGGGATACAAGGTCCAGAAGGCAAACGGCATAGACAGCGACGGATAACAGGCGGCAGGGAAACCGTTCCTGTTTTGTACGTCTGCCTCTAGCCTGGATAGGTTGAGGTGAAAGGTCGATTTCGTCCTGCCATTGGCAGGGAATCCGCATTGAATAGGTTGCATTTCATAAATTGACCTTATAATTTCATAATATATTCAAGTGAATATCTAGGTCACTTTAGGGAGGCGCGATGATCACCTACGACCTTGATCAGCGCGGATCGGAGCCCAAATACGAATATCTCTACCATTGCATTCGAAAGGATATCCGCTTGGGAATGCTGGCAGCAGGAACTCGCCTCCCTTCAAAACGCGCGCTTGCAAGCCATCTGTCGGTGAGCATAGGCACCGTAGAGCGCGCCTATGACCTGCTGGTCAGCGAGGGGTACGCCCAGGCCAAACGCGGCAGCGGCTACTATGTCAGCCCCCACAGAGCAGACGGCGTCTACAGCGATGGATCGTCAAGCAACTTGCCCGAGGATGAGGGCTGGCAGGTACCGTTGATCGATTTCAAGGCAAATAGGTGCAGCCTGGAGCTGTTTCCCTCAAAAACATGGATGCGCATCATGCGCCGCACGCTTTCCGAACATAACAAGGCGCTGTTTGAAACCGTTCCCTTCAACGGGCTTGCCGAGCTCCGTGAAGCGATAGCAGCCTATCTCTACGAGTTCAAAGGCATTCACGTCTCGCCCGACCAGATTGTTGTTGGAGCGGGAACGGAATACCTTTATGGCAGGTTGATGCAGCTCTTTGGACACCGCACCACGATTGCTATCGGCGATCCCGGATACAAGAAGCTCAGCGAGATTTCTCGCAGCAGCGGCACGCTATGGGATTACATACCGGTTGACGAAGAAGGACTCGAGGTCGACGCATTGGCTTCAAGTCCAGCCCAGATCGTGCACGTCTCACCGGCGAATCATTTTCCCATCGGAATCGTCATGTCCGCGAATCGTCGCAAGAAGCTTCTCGACTGGGTCCACCAGAAGCCCGAGCGCTACCTTGTCGAGGACGATTACGATTCTGAGCTCAGATTCAACGGGCGCCAACAGCCTCCTTTGTTCACACAGGACACAGAGCAAAAAGTCATCTACCTCAACACGTTTTCTAAAACGATGGTGCCTTCGCTTCGTATCTCATATGTGGTACTTCCAAAAAACCTGATGGGCTTGTACCGGAGCCAGATGAGCTTCTATTCGTGCACGGTTTCGAGCTTCGAGCAAATCGCCTTGGCCGAATTTATATCCGGCGGATATTTCGAGCGCCACATCAATCGTCTGCGCCGCTATTACGGAAAGCAGCGCATCGCCCTTGTCGACGCATTCAATGCCTCTCACTTGCCTCTTATCGCCCAATATAGGACCGTTGACGTGGGAACTCACCTGCTAGTAAACGTCTTCACGCAATTGAGCGACCAAGAGATTGTTCAAGCCGCTGGCAATCGTGGCATGCATCTGTCTATGCTTTCCGACTATTGCGCGCGGCCAACCGCGCGCTCTGCCCACAAGATCGTCATCAATTTTGCGAGTATCCAGCCCGATCAGATGAAGACCGCCATCGAGTTGCTGGAAGGCGTCTTCTCAGAAGATATCGCAAGGGCACTCGCTTGATACGTGCTCATTGATTGCAGGATGGGACCTTGGCGCAATCCTCGTCGATGTCGAGCACGCAGATTTCAATGTTTGCCCCATTCATACGCTTCGTACTTTGCCCGACATGCAGACCTGTAAGTGACCCAGGATTTTCTTCAAGAAATGGCGCTGGGCGGAATTCGGTACCCTCCATACAATCCAAGACATCGCAGATGTGCCGGTAAACCATGCAGATGTACCGGCAAACCAGGCAGACCGAAACGTCCCTGCCTGGGCTGGAGACCCAATGAGGTCAGAAGGAGGTAGGCCATGAAAGGCTATGCGATGTTGAAGATCGGCGAGGCAGATTGGATTGAGAAGGAGAAGCCCGCATGCGGACCCATGGACGCAATCTGCAAACCTCTGGCAGTAGCTCTCTGCACGTCCGATGTGCACACGGTCTACGAAGGCGCCATCGGCGAGCGAAAAAACATGATTCTGGGTCATGAATGCTCGGCTGAGGTTGTCGAAGTTGGCTCGGAAGTTAAAGATTTCAAGCCGGGTGATAAGGTTATCGTCCCAGCTATCACCCCCGACTGGAACTCCGAGGAAGCGCAGGCTGGATGGCAACAGCATTCTGGCGGCATGTTGGCAGGTTGGAAGTTCTCCAATTTCAAGGACGGTGTGTTCGCTGACTTCTTCCATGTGAACGATGCCGATGGCAACTTGGCTCACTTGCCCGAGAGCATCGATCCAATTGACGCCTGCATACTTTCCGATATGGTTCCCACCGGCTTCCATGCGGTCGAACAGGCTGACGTTCAGTTCGGTGACACCGTGTTGGTCATCGGCATTGGTGCCGTTGGTTTGATGGCTGTGAGAGGGACCGCTCTCCGTGGTGCGAGCCGCATTATCTGCGTCGGTTCCCGCCCGATTTCCAGAGAAGTTGCCGCCGCGTATGGCGCTGACGAGTTCATCAGCTACAAAGACGGCCCTATTTCCGATCAGGTCTTGCAAATGACCGACGGCAAGGGTGTCGACCGCGTCTGCATCGCCGGTGGTACGGTGGACACTTTTGCCGAGGCCGTAAAGTGCTTGAAGCCGGGCGGGCGCATCGGCTCGGTGAACTACCTGGGCAAGGGTGACTACATCAAGATCCCGCGTGTCGAGTGGGGCGCCGGCATGGGCAACAAGGTCATCTCCGGTGGTCTGATGCCCGGTGGTCGCTTGCGCATGGAAAAGCTGGCCGCTCTGGTTGTCAACGGCCGTGTGGACATCCACAAGGAAGTGACCCACGTGTTCCACGGCAAGGAACATGTGGCCGAGGCGCTTGAGCTCATGCGCGAAAAGCCAGCAGACCTTATCAAACCCGTCGTTGTTTGGGAGTAATGGCACTTACAATCTGCGCTTTGGCGGAATAGCCACTTAGAAACCTTGGCAGAGCGCCCGGCAGGCACTGTGAACTACTTGCCGGGCTCTCTTCGCAAGCGAGTCCGAAAAGAGGCACATCTCTTGACCTGAAGGTCCGCTTGCGCTCATTGAGAAGAAGGGCAGCATGAAAGTTTTTATCGTGTCCGGTTTTCTCGGTGCCGGAAAAACAACTTTCATAAAGCGTTTGGTAGCCGCATTGCCTGAACGTAATTTCGCCATTTTCGAAAACGAGTTTGGTGAGACGGACATCGATGCGCGTGTGCTCAAGCAAGAATCTAGCCAGATGCAGGTGTGGGAACTTTCCGAGAATTGCGTGTGCTGCACGGGTAAAGCGGACTTTCTGACCAATTTGGTGACCATCTCAGCCTCGGTGAATCCTGACGTTCTGATCGTGGAACCCACCGGAGTTGCGAGGCTGGGCACGCTGATCGAGAACATAGAGAACCTGGAATACGAGCAGATTCGCATGCTAAGACCGGTCACTATGGTGGATGCGCGAGCGTTTTTCAGTCAGAAAGACGCCTATGACGATATATATCTCGACCAGGTGAGAAGCTCATCGACTATCATACTGAGCAAGTCAGAGGACCTGACCGAGGACGATGTGAAACCGTACGTGCATGAGCTTTCCGAGCTGAACTCCAGTGCAGAAATCGTATGGGGCGATTACCAAGAGCACGATACTCGCTGGTGGGAGGCGTTTTTGGAGACGTTTGCCACCGATGAGGGACGGGCCCACGACCAAGCGCAAGAGCACACTCATGATCATGACCATGACTGTAACCTTGACCGCGACCATCAGGACGATCTTGAGTGCGACCACAGCCATAACCATCATGTCGATGAGATGGTGACCTTTTCGCTGCATGGAGTAGAGCTGCCCACGCCAGTGCACCTGCTGATGATTCTGGAGCTTACTGCCATGGGCGCGTTTGGAGACGTCCCACGAGCAAAGGGGTGCCTGTCGTGTGGAACGCCCGGGGAGTGGATTCGGTTCGACCTCGTCGACAAGCAATGGGTAGTGTCGGGCTTCCCACCGCAGACTGAAGCTCAAGTGACCTTCATCGGCTCCGAAATACACACAGAAGATATCGAGCGTTACTTCTCGGTGCTCGATAATCAGGGAACCTGCGCTTCAGGCAGCATGGATCGAACTTCGCCAGGTGATTTGGTCGGACGGATCACAGCTTGACCCCTCTTTTCTGTCATTTCACCAGTCTGGCCGGTGATTGTGAGAAGAACGTGCGACTCCACAAACGAGCTGATGTGAACAGTGTGAAACGCCTGTGATTACCATGGAGAAGCTCCCGGTGGCGTGCGCCACCGGGAGCAGACCGTACCGACGAACCGCGCTCGGCTTCGGCTATTCCCTCGAATCGCAGTTCACTCGCTTTTGCGGGACTTGTGGTAGTCGTCGAGCTTGGCCTTGTACTCGATGCCCCTCATCGTGAGGCTGTGACCGATAACCAGCGTCAGCACCAGCAGGATCGCCAGGAAGATCACCACGAAGAGAATCCATGCCCCTACATTGTCCTTCGGGAACCAGTCCCCCAGGAACGCGCAGCCAATCAGAACAGCAAAGTACGAGATGCTGAACAAGAAGATTCGCACTGGATAGGACATGCGGAAAGCGGGCAGGTAGTTGAAGAAGAGCTGCTGGAGGATGCCTCCCGCGATGCCGGCGATGATCAACGACAGGGCGAGGAGAATCCCCTCAACAGGCCCTGCGAATATCAGACCCAAAACAATGAAGACAATGAGCATCACGACGGCAATCCCGCTGCCCGTGAAAAATCCTGTGGAAACAGCTTGCCCCACGGTCCGTTTCTCGTCTTCGGAAAAGATGGTGGCCTTGCGCTTCTCGTTGCTGTCTTTCTTCATGGTGATCATCTCCTTGGCCTGCGCTCCCCTCCACGGGAGCGGAAATAGGAAATGGCAATATCTGTCTCGTTCTCAGATCCCGATGCCGATCTTCTTTTTCACATCCATCGCATAGCTCCTGTTCACGACGACGAGCTGTCCTGCCGGAAGCTCGAGGACCATGCGGCCGTTGGGCTCGGGCCTGATTCCCTCCACGCGATCGAAGTTCACGATGACCTGGCGCGAAATGCGGATGAACTCGGTGCCTTCCAGCATCGCTTCGAGCTCGTAGAGCCTCATGGGGCTCTCCAAGCGCTCGCCGGTGTCGGTGACGACCCAGGTCCTGCGCTCGCTTACCTCGACGAACAGCACGTGGGTCAGCGGGATGATCTTTCTTTTCGCAGACCCATCGGGCGCGAACCCGATGAGCCGTCCCAACCCTGCGCGGATACGGTTTGCCAGCCGGGTTGCGAGGGGATCGTTGGGTGCCGACCTGATGGTCACCTCGATCTCCTTGCGTCCCTCCTCCTCTATCACCTTGACGTCCATCGTGTTCGCCTCTCATCGCCTGTCCCCTTCCGGCTCCCCGCGCCGGAAACCTTCTCGGCATAACCCG
This sequence comes from Coriobacteriales bacterium, assembly GCA_050943615.1. Taxonomy (GTDB): domain Bacteria; phylum Actinomycetota; class Coriobacteriia; order Coriobacteriales; family QAMH01; genus CACZQA01. The sequence goes on along the minus strand of JBMNPN010000006.1, from coordinate 4,021 downwards.
CCACTTGAAGTGGTGGAGGTTGTTCCATCAAGTACTTGATGACCATAGTGTACGGTTCAACATGCAGCCGATATGTCGCAAAGCACCAAGTTGCATAATGTTGCTTTCGATTTGCACCGAGTTGCATCTGGAGCTACCTGAATTGCATGCAGTGCTGGAAAACCGATGCCAGCTCACAGAGAAGAGCCCCGAGCATTCCGCAGACTCGCAGCTCATCGCGAATCACGCCGACGACCTGCGGAAAGCCGATGTCGATATATAATGGAATCATTCCGACGATAGGGGCGTCATGGATACACAGGGAACGAAACAGGCAAAGGGCAGCGACTACCTGGCCCTTGCGCTGCTCGCGTTTGCAGGATTCGCCTTCGAGCTGGTGCTGGCATACCTCATCGAGCCCGCGATGGGCCTTTCGGTTGACTCGCTCAGCACCGGACAGAACATCATCCACTGGCTGGTCACGTCTGCGGTCTGGGTGCTGGTAGGCTACCTCGTCATCCGCTACGCGCGCCGCGCATATGGATTCGACCTCTGGGAGAAGCGCTGCAAGCTAAGCCTGCGACAGTGGGCAGGCATCGCTCTGTGCGTGGTGGTCATGCTCGCCGCGCAGTGGATGGACTGGGGCGGTTTCAGACCGGCGATAGAGCTCCAGAGCCATGGGCCGCTGCTCTTCGTCTTTCAGTACATCTACTACCTTGCTGAGACGTTCCTGCTCTCGCTCATCATCATCTTCGGGCAGATGGCCTGCGAGGTCTGGTTCAAGCACGAGGCCATTCCCTACGGCGGCATCATCCTGGCGCTCACGTGGGGACTGGGGCACATCATGTCCAAGAGCAGCGTGGGCGTGGGGCTGCTCACCGCGGCCGCCGGCTTCCTGTTCGGCGCCGCCTACCTCCTCGTGGGGCGAGACTACCGCAAGGCACTGCCGCTGCTGTACGTGCTGTTCGTGATCTGAGGCTGTCACGTCATGTAGAGGGCGTGGTCGACCACCAAGGCCCTCTCGACGCACCGTGCGCCGAAACCCGCCACGTGGTCGACCACCAGGGGCCTCTCGATGCAGAATGCGCATCGAACCTGCCCACGTGGTCGAGCTACCGGCTGGAATCCGCATCGAACCAGGGGACGTGGTCGACCACCAAGGCCCTCTCGACGCACCGTGCGCCGAAACCCGCCACGTGGTCGACCACCAGGGGCCTCTCGATGAAAAGGAACTATCCTCCCCCATCACAGACATCTGGAAGTTAAATTTGCCGCCTGACCCAGTCGAACAGCTGTTCATAGCCCAGTTCCCCACTGGCAAGAGAGAGCATCACGTTCAGAAAATCCGAGGGGTCGGGACTGAAGTCGAACCCCGACATCCTGAGGGCGGCACCGAGGCAAGCGGCACCGGTGCGCTTGTTGCCGTCGACAAAGGGGTGGTTGGAAACGATGCCGAAAGCGAGCCTGCACGCTTTCTCCTCGGAAGTCGGATAAAGTTCGGACCCGTCGAAGGTTTGCCACGGCTGGGCAACCGCCGACTCGAGCAGCCCGACGTCCCTCACGCCGTCCGTACCGCCGAACATCTCAATCGACCGGACATGGATGGCATAAACATCCTCGACACCTATCGAGGGGCTCTTCATTTCGCAAGCTCTTCGAAGACCGACGAGTACTCTTTCATGAAGTCGACGGCGACCTCTTCTGCGGACTCCGCTGCAGAGGCAGGCTGAATGACGACCCAGGGCTTGTTGTTCTTCAGGACCGTGACCGGTCTGCCGGTGCGGTTGATCTCAGCGGTGAGCTTGGAGAAGTTATTCTTCGCCTCCGCGAGGCCGATGGTGAGTACGCCCATGGCTGCCTCCAGTTAATATAGCCAATATTCTGGCTATATTATAGCCCACTCAGTGCCCCTTGCACTTTCAGCTCTCTTTTCGCTCATTGCATGCCTGCGATGTCAGCGCCCCGCCTCCGGCTCGAGCGTCCTGCTTTTCAGCAGATAGCGGATGAGGTCTGAGCGGGAGAGCACGCCCACGAGCCTGCCATCGCGCATCACGGGCGCCTTCTTGATCCTCGTTGCGGAGAGCACCCTGCACGCGTTCTCGATCCCGCCGTCGGCGTCGATCGAGACCACCTGCCTGGTCGCGATGTCCATGACGGGGGTCTCGGACAGCGTCCGCACGCTCTCGTCGAACAGGTCGCCCTTGGAGACCACCGTGTAGAGGTAGTACATCCCGGTTTTGTCGGTCGAGCCCGCAGACAGGGCGCGCGTGATGTCTCCGTCCGTCACGAAGCCCGCAACGCTCCCCTCCCCGTCGACGACGGGAACGCCGCTCGTCCGGTGGTCGACGAGGCACTTGGCGGCATCGAGGGCCGTGGCTCCGACGGGAACGGAGTACACGTCGGTGATGACGGCATCCTGCAGGGACCAGGTTCTCTCGGATGCTTTGCGCACCGGCAGAGCGTTGTCTCGCGCAAAGAGCAAGACGATGACGAAGAACAGCAGGAAGAGCACCGCGGACCCGCAGAACGCCAGGTGGTACCCGTCGAACGCCACCTGGACAGGACTCGCGCCCGCAGGCGCCATGGCACTTCCCGCGGCGGAGAGCGCCACCAGCAGAACGGTGCCGAGCGAGCCTGCCACCTGGTTCATCGTGTTGGAAAGGCTCTGCGCGTGCTGGACCACGCTGTTGTCGAGGGAGTTCACGCCCCAAGTGTTAATGGGCGTCATGACGAACTGGAGCCCCACGGAGAGGATGAGATAGGCAACCCAGATGAACCAAAACGGCGTGTCCATCCCGAAGACGACGATGCACACCGAGCCGACGAGCGTGACGAGTCCTCCGGTGATGGCCACCTTGCGGATGCCCACCCTATCGAAAAGCTTGCCCGCCGCCATCGATGCAAATGCGCCGCACAGCGCGCCGGGGAGCAGCGCAAGGCCGCTCATCGTCGCCGAATAGCCCAGCACGCCCTGGATGTAGAGGGGAAGGATCACCTGCATGCCGAGAAAGCCGCACTGGATGATGGCCACCACCGAGACGGCGGTGCGGTAGTTCTTCTCGCGCAGGATACGGAGATTGAGCATGGGGCTATCCGAGCGCAGCTGCCTTCGTGCGAAAAAGGCCAAGAGCACGGCACCGATGAGGATGAGCACGACCGGCAAGGCGAGATTGGCAACCGAGGTGCTGATGGACAGACCGTAGAGCAGACTCACCATGCCGAGGCAGGCGAGCACGACCGACGCGGCATCGAAGGTCCCGCGCGGGAAGCCCTCGTAGTTCTCGAGCTTCGCCACTCCGCAGGCGACGATGATCGCCGCGAGAACCGCGACGACCCAGAACAGGGCACGCCATCCGATACCGTCGATGAGCAGGCCGGAGACGACGGGACCAACGGCGGGGGCGAACCCGACGACAAGGCCGACGATGCCCATGGCGGCACCGCGCCTCTCCTTGGGGAACGCGAGCAGGATCAGCGAGGAGGCCATGGGCAGCAGTATGCCGGTGCAGCAGGCCTGCATCAGGCGCCCCACCAGCAGGACCACGAAGTTCGGCGCGATTGCGGCGACGACGCTGCCGCAGGCGAACAGGGTCAGCCCGCCGTTGAACAGCTTTCGCGTGCTGAAGCGTCCCATGAGGTAGGCTGCCAACGGGATGATCACCGCCTCGACGAGCGAGTATCCCGAGGTGAGCCACTGCACCGTGGTGGCGTCGACCGAGAGGTCGCGCATGATGGTGGGCAGCGCCGGCGTCAGAAGCGTCTGGTTCAGCACGGCGAGAAACGTGCCCGCCAGCAGCACCGCGACCATGTTCTTCTGAGATTTTGAGAGTCCTTCCATGTCTGTTTACGCTTCTTTCGGGTCGATGAGGGGAAGATAGAGGTAGCTGGGATGGGCGGGGCCGGTGAACAGGGCGTGGTAGCCCGCGTTCACGTCCTGGGGTATCCGCGCGCACTTGGCATCGGGTGCCGTCTCGTTCGAGTTGCCGCCCAGCTCGACCATCTCGGGCTTTGTCTCAGGATCGAAGGTGAAACTCTCCTTGGG
>JBMNPN010000005.1:0-58848 GCA_050943615.1 Coriobacteriales bacterium | reverse complement strand
ACTTCATCGATTCCGATGCCGCAGCCGCCGGCATGCTCGTGTGGGACTTCATCGAGGCGCTCGGCATCGAGCGCACGCCCGCTATCGCGACCTGCTGCTACACGGCGCTTGTCACCGATACGGGCAAGTTCCAGTTCCAGAACGCCGATTCACGTGCGCTCGAGGCGGCGGCGAACATGACCGCCGCCGGGGCAAGTCCCTCCGAGGTCGCACGCTACGTCTACCAGCGCTCCTCTCTGGCGGCCCTCAAGCTCAAGTCGCTTGTCATCGAGCGCATGGAGCTTTGCCTTAACGACCGAGTCGTGGTCTCCTGGGTCAAGCAGGACGATTTCGAGCGCCTCGGCGCGACCCAGGACGATGGGGAGTCGCTCATCGACGTCATCCGCCAGCTCGACGGCATCGAGGTCGCCGTCATGCTTCGCGACCAGGGCGCCGTCATCCGCGGCAGCCTGCGTGCCAAGACCGACCGCGATGTCGCAGAGGTCGCCCGCCACATGAACGGCGGCGGGCACAAGGCGGCTGCCGGTTTCACCGTGCACGGAACGCTCGATGAGGCACGCGACCAGGTGCTCGAGCTGCTCGAGCAGATGTTCGCCGAAGACCCGGCGCCTGCCGAGCAGAGCTACGAGGGAGACGCGACCACGACATCGCTGTTTCCCCGTGTCGACGAGGAACGTTCATGAAGCGCGGCACGAGCGGCCTGTGCGGCGTGCTCGCCATCGACAAGCCAAAGGGCATCACCTCCCATGGCGTGGTGGACCGCGTGCGCCGCATCACCGGCGAGCGCCGCGTGGGGCATGCCGGCACGCTCGACCCGATGGCAACGGGGCTTTTGCTCGTGGGCGTGGGCGCGGCGACGCGCCTGTCCGACTATCTCTCGGGTCATGACAAGGCCTACCGAGCGCGCATCGTCTTTGGCGTGGCGACCGATACCGATGATGCGGAAGGGCGCGTCTCGACGTTCTTCTCGAACTCAGAACCGGGCAAAGGACTCGAGGTGCTCGACGGACTCGATGCAGATGGGGTCCTTCAAGGGCTCGTCGGCCCCCTCGAGCAGCTGCCGCCGGCGTATTCCGCCATCAAGAAAAACGGCGTGGTCGCCTATAAGGCGGCACGCGAGGGAAAGCCGCTCGAGCTCGAGCGGCGTCATGTGAACATCGAGGCGGCAAAGCTCGTCTCCACGGGGGTGCAGAACGTTGCGCTCGACGATGGGGAAGGCGGGACGTTCTCTGCCGAGCTGCCTTATTGGGATGTCGATTTCGAGGTGAGCAAGGGGACCTACATCCGCTCGATTGCCCGCGACCTCGGCCAGCAGCTTGGCTGCGGCGCGCACCTGGGTGCCCTGCGCCGCACGGCCATCGCCGATCTCGAAATCGACGCTGCGGTGACTCTCGATGAACTCGAGCAACGCCATGAGCAGGGGCTTGATCTTCCCTGGTGCGATCCCACCAAGCTCTTGGGCTTTCCAGTCCTCGAGCTCGACGAGCAGCAGGCGCGCGCCGTGAGCAACGGACGCGAGCTTTCCGAGGACGCTGATGTCTCCTCAGAGCATGTCGCCTGCGTGTCCGGAAACCGCCTCTTGGCCGTGTACGCGTGCGAAAGCGGCCGTCTCAAGCCCGCGACGGTCATTCCCGGAGGTGTGTTCGGCGTTGCCTAAAGAGATCGTCACATGGAATCCCGAGCACCCCGAGGCCGTGCACTTCGGGGAGTGCGTCATCGCCATCGGCATCTTCGATGGCGTGCACCTGGGGCACCGCACGCTCCTTTCCGAGGCACGCGAGCACGCCCGTGCGCTGGGCCTTCCCCTTGTGGTGGTCACCTTCGACCGAGACCCCGATGAGATCTTCTGCAAAAAGGACCAGGGCTTTGCCAAGCTGCTCTCCAATGCGGAGCGCCTCGAGCTCCTCTGCCAGTTCACGCAGTCCGCGGTTCTGAGCCTGCCGGCAACGCCCGAGGTCTTCGGCTTGGAGCCGGACGATTTTCTCGCCCTGCTCGCAAAGTCGTGCACGCCCCGGTCCATCTTCGTGGGCATCAACTTCCACTTCGGCAAGTTCGCTGCCGGCACGGCTAAGGACATCGAGGCCTGGGGACGGGCGCATGGCTGCACCTGCGTGCCCCATGAGCTCGTGACGGACCTCGACGACGTCGTTTCCTCGACGCGCATCCGCGGCCTCCTTGAGCAGGGGAGGGTCGCCGAGGCACGCGAGCTTTTAGGCGGGCGCCCCCATGCCATCTGGGGAGACGTCATCCACGGCAGGGGCGAGGGCACGGATATGGGCTTTGCCACGGCGAACCTCGACCTTTCGGACAACGAGGCCATGCTTCCGCGCGAGGGCGTCTATGCGGCCTATGCGCTCGTCGAGGGCAGGCGCTATCCCGCGGCTGTCAACGTCGGCGCAGCCCCGAGCTTCGATACCGCCACGGCACCGCTCGAGGCGCACCTGCTCGATTTCAGGGGCGACCTCTACGGCAAGCGCATCAAGATCGAGTTCGTGGAGTGGCTGCGAGAATCGCGCGTCTTCGCGGACAAAGACGAGCTCATCGCCACGGTCATGGGAAACATCGACTGGGTCCGCATGCACCTGGGAAGCGGTTCAGATGTCCAGGATTGACGAAGACGACATCCGCCGCGTCCGCGAGGCCACCGACCTGGTGGCGCTTGCCTCGGAGCGCGTCGTGCTCAAGCAAAAGGGGCGCCTGTTCTGGGGCTGCTGCCCGTTCCATGACGAGAAGACCCCCTCGTTCAAGATCGACCCTGACACGCAGCTGTGGCACTGCTTTGGCTGCGGAAAGGGCGGAAACGTCTTCAATTTCGTCATGGAAAGCGAGCATCTCGAGTTTCCGGAAGCGGTCCGCATGCTCGCCGACCGCGCGCACATCGACATCAAGGAGACCGGCGGCTCGGGCGTGCCCCGCAGCATGCGCGAGCGGATGATGCTCGCCTGCAAGGAGACCGAGGACTTCTACCACCTCCAGCTCATGCGCTCGCGGGACAGGGGCGCTGCTTCTGCACGCTCCTACCTGCACGGGCGCAGCTTTGGGACCGCGCCTTCCAAGCGCTGGAAGCTCGGGTACGCGCCGGGACGCGGCTCTCTCGTGAGGGACCTGCGCGAGAAGGGCTTTTCGCGCGACGAGATAATCGGGGCCAACCTCGCCTATGTCAGCAAGCGCAACGGCCAACTCGTCGACCGCTTCTACGAGCGCGTGATGTTTCCCGTCCACGACCTGCAGGGGCGCACGATCGCCTTTGGCGGGCGCGTCATCGGGCAGGGCGAGCCCAAGTACCTCAACACCTCCGAGACGCCGATCTTTCACAAGTCGTCGAACATGTTTGGCATCGACAGGGCAAAGAGCTCCATCGTGAACAGCGGTCAGGCGATCGTGGTCGAGGGGTACACGGACGTCATCGCGCTGCACGAGGCGGGCATCACCAACGCGGTCGCCACGCTCGGCACCGCGCTCACCGCCCAGCACGTCAAGCTCCTGAGCCGTTTTGCCACGACCATCATCTACCTGTTCGATGGAGACGCCGCCGGCCAGAAGGCAGCAGACCGTGCGAGCGAGTTCATCGACTGGCAGTCCGCCGTCGAGAGCCGCCGTGACCCCATCGACCTGCGTGTCGTGGTGCTTCCCGACAACAAGGACCCGATGGAGTTCGTGACCTCAGAGGGAGCCGATGCGCTGCGCGAGGTGCTCGGCCAGTCCGAGCCGCTGCTGCTCTTCTCCATCAACCGCTGCCTGGACCGCTACGACCTGCGCAAGCCGGAGCAGAAGGCCCGTGCGATGACCGAGGCGCTGCAGATTCTGTATCCGATCAAAGACTCCGTTACGGCAACAGATTACGTGAACCTCATTGCCGACAGGCTCAATGTGGAGTATTCTTCGGTAGCTAAGGCTCTCAGGGAGACCAGGGCTCCTGTGGTTGCCCGCCACCAAGATGATCAAGCCCGTCCCGCAGCCGATGCGCAACCTGCAAATGCGGCAGTGAACGAAATCATCGAAGCAGACCGAATAGCGGTGAACATGGAACGCGAGCTTGTGGCGCTTCTCGTTTCCGATGCGAGTCTGCTCGACGAGGTGGGAAAGGACCTCGTGCGCATCAAGTGGCACGACGCTGCGGCAGAGAAGATGGCAGATGCCCTGCTCGCCGTCTCGCACGATGCCACGCCCGCGCAGGCGCTCTTTGCCGTCACGCAGGCAGTGCCCGAGGCACCGACGCTGCTCGCGCAGGTCATGGTCGAAAGCGACGAGAGGACGGAGAGGCTTTATCAGGCGCGGCTGCTGGTACGCAGCCTGCGTGCCCGCGATCTGGAGGCAAGCGTCAGAAGCGCCAAGGCCCAGATGCAGGGAGAGAGCGATCTTGCGCCGGAAGAGCTGGACAAGCTCTTCGAGAAAACGGTCTCCATGCAAAAGGAGCTCGCGAAGTTGCGCAACGAGGGTATTCGAGAACAGTCGTAAGTGCGAAAGGGAGAACTCTTGGCTACTAAGAAGAAATCCACCACTGCGAACAAGGAAAAGAAGGTCACGGTCAAGAAGACCGGCAAGGCAAAGAAGGAGGCCGAGGCCGCCGAGGGCGTGCTCGACCCCGAGCTCATCGAGCGTGTCGACGAGCTCATCAAGGACGCGGGCAAGAAGATCGAGCGCAGCGTCGTCGAGAACACCTTTGCCGATGACGACCTCAACGACAAACAGCTGGGCGCGGTGCTCGACTACATCACCGCCAACGGCATCCGCCTGACGGGAGCGAGCTCGAAAGACGCCGCAACCGCAAGCGACGAGGACATCAACCCGAACATGTCCGACGACGAGATCATGGAGGGCATCCCCGAAGAGGAGCTGCGCGCTCCCAAGGAGGCCAAGGACGCCACGGTCAAGGCGGCCACGGATGCCGCTGCAGACGCCGCAGAGGAGAAGAAGGAAGAGACGCCCGAGGAAGCCAAGAAGCGCCGCGCCGAGGCGCGCAAGGCCCGCGCCGATGCCAACTCCGTCGTGATGCTGACCGGGGACCCGGTTCGCATGTACTTAAAGGAGATCGGCAAGGTCGATCTGCTCACCGCATCCGAAGAGGTCGACCTGGCCATGAAGATCGAGGCCGGCACCAAGGCGACCGAGGAGCTCGAGAAGGCCGAGGAGGAGGGCATCGAGCTCTCCCGTCGCGACAAGCGTCGCCTGACCCGCATCGAGCAGGTCGGCCTAGACGCGAAAGACCACCTCATCGAGGCGAACCTGCGCCTCGTCGTCGCCATCGCCAAGCGCTACGTGGGACGCGGCATGCTCTTCCTCGATCTGATTCAGGAGGGCAACCTCGGCCTGATCCGCGCGGTCGAGAAGTTCGACTACACCAAGGGCTTCAAGTTCTCCACGTACGCTACCTGGTGGATCCGCCAGGCCATCACGCGCGCCATCGCCGACCAGGCCCGCACGATTCGCATCCCGGTGCACATGGTCGAGACCATCAACAAGCTCTCCCGCATCCAGCGCCAGCTGCTCCAGGAGCTCGGCCGCGAGCCCACGCCGGAGGAGATCGGCGAGAAGATGGACATGACCGCCGAGCGCGTGCGCGAGATCCAGAAGATCAGCCAGGAGCCGGTCAGCCTCGAGACGCCGATCGGCGAGGAGGAGGACTCCCAGCTGGGCGACTTCATCGAGGACCACGATGCAGTCCGCCCGGACGATGCCGCGGGATTCTCCATGCTGCAAGAGCAGCTGCGAAAGGTCCTCGACGGGCTGGCAGAGCGCGAGCGCAAGGTCATCGAGCTCAGGTTCGGGCTGGTCGACGGCCATCCACGCACTCTCGAGGAAGTCGGCCGCGAGTTCGGCGTGACGCGCGAGCGCATCCGCCAGATCGAGAGCAAGACCCTTGCCAAGCTCCGCCACCCGAGCCGCTCCAGCAAGCTCAAGGATTACCTCGAGGATTAGGTATAATCGCTAGGTGCATTTGGCCCCATGGCGCAACGGTTAGCGCGATCGACTCATAATCGACAGGTTCCAGGTTCGAATCCTGGTGGGGCCACCAGGCAATAACGACGAGGCGCGTCTTCCCAAACGGGAGGCGCGCCTTTTTTCATGCGCCCACATGCAGGCGAAAAAATCGCGCACGCCCTCCCGAAATCCACGAATCCCGGCCCCAACCGTGAACCCGTGCGCGATTTTTGCCCGCACAGCAAGCACCACCCGCGCATCCATGGCTCAAGTTGCTGCCTAAAAAATCGCGCACGCCCTCCCGAAATCTCCGAATTCCAGCCCCAAGCGTGAACCCGTGCGCGATTTTTGTCCAGTGTCACAAGCTCCGCTTCGCAATGTCCTCAGTTCGAATCGCTATGTTAGAAAATCGCGCATGCCCTCAAAAAATCACGAATCTTGGCCCCAAGCGTGAACCTGTGCGCGATTTTCCAGTGGCGAGAGGGCGTGGACGGAAAGCTGGTTTGACTCGGGAGCTGACCCGCCGCGCCCTCGGTTCGGGCCGCTACCTACAAAATCGCGCATACCTTCCAAGAATCTGCGAATTCCGGCCCCAAGCGTGAACCTATGCGCGAATTTCTGTCTGCACGGCAAGTGTCATCCGTTGCGCTCTCGGCTCAGGCCACTACCTACAAAATCGCGCATACCTTCTAAGAATCTGCGAATTCCGGCCCCAAGCGTGAACCTATGCGCGATTTTCTCTCTAGTGCGCTGCGTGCGGGGGAGTGCGAACGGGTACAATTTCTCCCTGCAGCGTTCGCGCCTATGCGAACAAAGTTGCGCTGCCGATCCGAGGACGTCTGAAAAGGACGCGCTACCTGGGCGAATACAGACTGTTCAGGGAGGGACCGGTTCTCACATGACAAAGCGGCCGCCGTCGATGCTCGTGCTCTTCTACCTCGCTGCCTTCGTGGCCTCGCTCAACGAGGTCGTCATCAACGTCGCGCTCGTGGATATCATGGACGCGTTCGACGTCAGCAGCGTGACCGCGCAGTGGCTCGTGACTGGCTACATGATCGTCACGGTAGTCATCGTGGCCTCGATTGCCTATCTCTCGCGGCGCTTTTCCCTGCGCGCGCTGTTCCTCGTCGGCGCATCGTGCTTTGTCGTGGGCTCCGTGCTCGCCATGGTGGCGCCGAGTTTTGCGTTTCTGCTCTGCTCTCGGCTCGTGCAGGCGGTCGGCTCGGGCGTGTTCATCCCGCTCATGATGTCGGTGGTGATGGCGGTCGCCCCGCGCGAGAAGCTCGGCACCTACTTTTCCATCGGCAGCTGCTGCATCGTGCTCGGCCCGGCGTTCGGCCCGGTCATCTCGGGCATCATGGTCACCCTCACCGGCTGGCGCGGTGTGTTCCTGCCGGGTTGCATCGCCTTCGTGGCGGTTCTGCTGTGCGGTCTTCGCATGGTGAGCGATTTTGCCGAGCCCATCCACCTCAAGCTCGACGGCATCTCGATTCCCCTCATGGTGATCGGGCTCGTGGCGCTTTCCTTTGGCCTGACGCAGGTCGCCTCCGATGCGCCCGTCGCGTTTGTCTCGCTTGCAGTGGGTATCGTGTTTCTGGTGCTCTTCGGATGGCGCCAGCTCAGGCTCGACGAGCCGGTGCTCAACGTGCGCCTGCTCGCACGGCCAGCGTTCACGGTGGCCTGCATCATGGTGATCGTGGCGATGATGACGACGTTCTCGCTGAGCGTGCTCCTTCCCATGCACCTGGAGGAGGCGCTTGGCCAGAGCGCCTTTGCCTCCGGCATCCTGATGCTGGTCCCCATCTCCGTGAACGCCGTGACGGCGTTGTTCAGCGGCCGCATCCTCGACCGCCATGGGGTCTTTCCGCTGCTGCCCGCCGGGTTTGCGGTCGTCGTGGTCGGGCTTATCCTCGTGCACGCTGCCGGCGGGCTTGCCGGGGATGGCAGCGTCGCATGCCTGATGGCGGCGTCGGCTGTGGCCTATACGGGCGTCGGCCTCGTCTTCGCACCGAGCCAGACGGCGGGGCTGAGCACGCTCGAGAAGGAGGAGAACGCCGATGGCATCGCCCTCGTGAACGTCTGCATCCAGCTTGCAGGCTGTGTGGGGCCGGCGCTTTTCGTGGGCATCCTCTCGTCGGGAGCTGCAAATGCGCAGGCCGCGGGTGCCGCTGCGAGCAGGGCGCTTGCCATCGGTTTCCAGGATGCGCTGTTCGTGGCATGTTGCGTTGCCGCGGTCGGCTTTATCCTCTCATGTGTGCTCGTGGGCCTGATGCGTCGACGCGAGCGGGAGCTTTCCTCGGAGAGCCGATAGGGCAAGCTCGCATGGCACCGGCTCCCTGTTGACCGATCGGCCTGTACCCTCACTTTTCCCGTAAGACCTCGAAAACCCTGTTGGCTTTTCATGGATGGGGCTTTATCTGGGCGAACGCCGTGCACTGCCTCCCATCGGCATGCTCTTCTGCCGCGAACATATTGCGAGATGCTGGAATTGCGGGGAGGGGAGGGCGTAAAGTGTGATCTAGCAACAAGTTACTGTGACCTGCATGCCCGTGCCCGATTTGCATCGGGCTGCAGGCGCAGTTGGAAGGCAAGTTGGCCGCTTGCCATTTCACAACTGTGGTGCGTACGGAAAAGAGGGACCAATGAAAGAAGCGTTCATTGCCTACGTGGGTCAAGAAGTCTCCAGCGAAGAGATAGAGAAAGCCCTCAGGGAGTCGAACAAATCCTACGATTACACGGTCAAGGCGCTCGTCTGCGGCGAGCACGACGAGGCCAAGTTCGGAAAGGTCGTCTACGACTCGTATGCAGACAACCGCCGCGACCCCGAGATCGGCGGCAACCTCATCGGCGTGGGCGGATACGATCTCGAGCTCCTCCACCAGGTAACGCAGCAGCTCGCCGGCGGGCGCTACGACCCGCATGACCGCGATGCCGACCAGCGCGTCCCCCGCCTGCTCTACGCCGACTTCGGGACAGACGCCTTCGACCTGCTCGCCAAGCAGATGCCGTTCTCCTTTGCCGCCTACAGCCTCGATTCCCACGAGCTCGTCGCGGCACGCGGGCGCGACCTCGATGAAGAGGAAAGCTACGCGAACCTCTTCTACGGCAACACGCCGGGCGGGGATTTCATCTTTAGCAACGACGAGGAGCTGCTCACCAAGTTCTGCGCGCAGGTGTTCCCCGTCGCCGCCTACACGTACTACAAGGACGGTGCCTTCGTCTCATATCGGCACCAGGACCAGGCGCGCTCCGACGATGCGGGCATCCGCGCCAACTACCTCAACGCGCGCGACATCATCTCCTCGGTCAACGCCATCCTCGAGCAGACGGCAAAGGATACGCTGCAAGAGCGCATCGACAGCGCGTTCGAGAACTACTTCAAGACGCTCGACCCGGAAAAGAAGGTGGAGGAGTACGTCTCGGAGACCCTCGACGAGCAGATTCGCACCCAGCTGAGCGCCGTCATCGACGAGCAGATCGACAGCCTGTGCACGCGCGAGGCAATCGATGCGCGCCTCGACGAGAGCTACCGCGAGCGCTTCGACCTCTTCGTCGAGAAGACCGCAACGCCACAGGTAAACGTCATCAAGCTCAACGACGTGGAAATCGCGCGTATCGATGCGGCGTTCTACCACCAGAAATACGAGCAGGTGCTCACGCAGGTGCGCCTGAACGAGCCGGTCATGCTCATCGGGCCTGCCGGCTCGGGAAAGAACTACGCGGTCTCGCAGGTGGCAGAAGCGCTCGGGCTCGACATGCACTACACCAACAACGCCTCCAACGAGTTCAAGCTGACGGGATTCATCGACGCGGGCGGCAGCTACCACGAAACGGAGTTCTACCGCGCCTTCAAGTACGGCGGTATCTTCTTCCTCGACGAGATCGACAACTCCGACCCCGCGGCGCTCATCGTCATCAACTCCGCCCTTGCCAACGGCTACATGGCCTTTCCGAACGAGACGATTGACGTGCACCCGGACTTCCGCTGCGTGGCGGCCGCCAACACCTGGGGCGCGGGAAGCGACCTGCAGTACGTCGGCAGAAACGCGCTCGACGCCGCCACGCTCGACCGCTTCGACATGGTGTTCTTCGACTACGACCGCCGTCTCGAGCAGGCACTCTATCCCGACGAGGAGCTCCTCGAGTTCATGTGGGCCCTGCGCCGCGCCGTGGCGACGAGCCACATCCCGCACATCGTCTCCACGCGTGCCATCGGCAAGTGCTACAAGAAGCGCAAGTACGGCATGGACCTCGAGACGATACTTCGCACCAACGTGATCCGCGGGCTTTCGCAAGACGACCTCAACATCCTCATCGGCTCGATTCGCGAGCTCGACGAGGCCAACCCCTTCTACCGCACCATCAAGACGATGCGCGTCGAGAGGTAGGGAAGGCCCGATGTTCGAGCGGACACGACACGGCTACCTGACCGTGCTGCACTTCTCGTTCTCCTCGCTCGCGGAGTACCTCGACTACCTCGAGACCGCGCCCGTTTCCCGCGCGTTCGAGAACGCCCAGGTCTCCAAGCAGGACTACGAGGAGTTCACGGGCAGCAAGTCCCTGGAAGACGCGATTGCCATGTGCCGCTACGGCTACCAGGACGGTTTCGAGGAGTTCTTCGGGCTGGACGCCCAGATCATGCGCGCGCTCGACATGTCGTTCGACACGGTGCGCACCTACAACGACTACGTCGGGTTCGCGCCGGACGTGAAGGCATATCTCGAGGGAAGCCCGCTCACGATGATCAACCGCCCCAACCCGCCGCGCAAGTCGATCAGCGTCTACATGAACACCTCCTACGACGCGCAGACCGAGATAAGCCAGATCTTTCACCGCGGCGCTGCGGTGCTCACGGCCATGAAGGTCCTCGAGATGCTGCGCTACAGCGTCGATTTGCACCTGTTCGAGATGTCGTACTGCGATATGGGGGACTCCACGGTCGAGGTCCACTTCAGCGAGTTCTCCCTCAAGAACGCCGGCGAGCGCACCAACGTGCAGAAGCTCTTCTTTCCGCTCTGCCATCCCAGCTGGATCCGCCGCCTCAACTTCCGCCTCATCGAGACGACGCCCGACATCTCCTATCAGTGGGCAGGTACATACGGCTACCCCTGCAGCCTGCACCTCATGAGGAAGGTACTCGATCTGGACGAGACGAGCTGCGTGCTCGTGCCCTCCTTCGACGATCTGGGCGTGACGGGCACAGACATCGTGGAGGACGCGCGCAAGGTTTTTGCGGTCTTCAACAAGGTGCTCCCCGAACGGGACCGGCTCACGCTCAGAGCGCCCATCGCTAGGGGCGCTTGAAGGGAACTTTCAGACCGTTCGTAGATTTTTCGCGCTTCGGGGCGCCCCGCATCAGGTGCGTCTTGTGGAGCCTTGCGCGCCACTGGTCCTGCGCTCGAGCCTCGGGGCGGGCGATTGCATACCTGCGCGCACTTGACCTGTTGAAACGGGGATGGCCTCAACCTGAGCGGTTGAGTCTCCATCTTTCAGTCTGAAACTCATGCTGTGACCTCGAAGTGCTTCTTTCCATCTTCCCAATCTAGTAACGCGCGATATGTTGGTTATGTCGAGACAGAGTGCTATTCGAGCGGGAAGTCTACCGAACGACGCCCGGGGGCGCTTTCTGTCTATTGAGAGAGAGAAAAGAGGATACCTATGCCATTTGAGTCAAAGGTCACTGAAGAGTGGCTGGCCTTAGCTCAAGGCCAGCGTCCCTGGAAGTGGGAGGAAGACGGTTACACCGTCATCCGCGGCAACGCCCGCACCGCTCCAGGTTGCCACAACAACTGTGGCATCTTGATGTACGTCAAGGATGGCAAGCTGGTCAAGATCGAGGGCGACAAGGAGAATCCCTATAACCAGGGTCGTCTCTGCAGTCGCTGCCTCACGCTGCCGGATTACATCTACCATCCGGACCGCCTGCTCTACCCGATGAAGCGCGACCGCAAGGACCGCGGCAAGAACAAGTTCGTGCGCATCACGTGGGATGAGGCCTACGACATCATCGAGAAGAACATCCACGCGATTCAGGCAAAGTACGGTACCGAGAGCTTCATGTGCTGCCAGGGCACGGGCCGCGACATCCACCAGATCACGCGTCTGAACGCCTGCACCGGCTCGCCGAACGAGGGTGTCCCGTATTTCGCGGGCAACTCCTGCTACCTGCCGCGCATTGCCTCCATGGCCTGCATGCTGGGCGACGCCGCGCTGTGCGACTGCTCGCAGTTCCTGCCGCTGCGCTACGACGACCCCGAGTACGAGGTCCCCGAGGTCCTCATCATCTGGGGTCATCAGCCCTTCTATGCCAATGCCGACGGCTTCTTCGGCCACTGGATTCTGGACCTCATGAAGCGCGGCACCAAGCTTATCGTCGTTGACCCCTACCTCACTTGGCCGGCATCCCGTGCGGGCGAGAACTGGCTGCGCCTGCGCCCCGGTTCCGACGGCGCGCTGGCCATGGCCATGCTCAAGGTCATGTTCGACGAGGATCTCTACGACCATGACTTCTGCGACAAGTGGGTGTACGGCGTCGATGCGGTCAAGGAGCGCTGCGACGAGTACGACCTCGACTTTCTCTCTGAGCGCTGCTGGGTGTCCGTCGAGGACATCCGCCGCGTGACCCGCCTGTACGCGTCCGCCAAGCCCGCTGCCATCCAGTGGGGCGTCGCGCTCGACCAGCAGACCGGTGGCCAGCAGGCTGCCCATGCGGTGACGACGCTGTGGACCATCACCGGCAACCTCGACATCCCTGGCGGCAACATCATCGGTTCCCCGTGCTGGGGCATCTCCCAGCCCAACTGGACCGGTTGCTGGGGCTACGACGAGCTCATGACCGACGAGGAGGCCGCGACCCGTATCGGCACCGAGACCTACCCGCTGTTCAACGTCGGCTTCAAGAACCTCTCCTCTAATGCCACCTTCAAGGCCTGGGACACCGGAGAGCCCTACCGTCCGCGTTGCGCATGGTTCGCGACGTCCAACTGGCTTGCCTGCATGGGCGCCCAGACCAAGCGCCAGCTGACCGACTGGTACAACAAGTACCTCGAGTTCGCGGTCGTGGCCGACCTGTTCATGACGCCGACCATGATGGCGCTGGCCGATGTCGCACTTCCGGCCTGCACCTTCGTCGAGCGCGACGGCTTCTCCGGCCTGAACCCCTACTACATCGGTGCCATCAACAAGGCCATCGAGCCGGTTGGCGAGACCAAGGCGGACCAGACGATGTTCCGCGAGGCCGGCAAGCTCCTTGCGCTTCCGCGCAACAAGGAGATCGCCTGGCCGTGGGATTCCACTGAGGAGATGTGGGACTACGCTCTGGAGCAGGGCGGGTTCACCTTCGACGAGCTGCGCAAGTCCATCTGGAAGTACCCCAAGTTCGAGTACCGCAAGTACGAGAAGGGCCTGCTGCGCGCCGACGGCAACCTTGGCTTCGAGACCCCGACGGGCCGTGCCGACATCTACTGCATGGTCTTCCACTACGCCGGCAAGGGCCTCGACCCACTGCCCGCCTACGTGGAGCCCGTCGAGTCGCCGTATTCCGCGACCGAGGACCTCGAGGAGTACCCGCTCATCCTGACCACGGGCCTGCGCACGGTTCACTTCTTCCACTCCGAGCATCGTCAGATCAAGCGCCTGCGCTCGATGCACCCCGAACCGCTCGTGTACATGAACCCCGAGACCGCCAAGAAGTACGATCTCGAGGAAGGCGAGTGGTGCTACATCGAGAACAAGCACGGCATCGCCAAGTACAAGGTCTCGTTCAACCCGACCTACGACCCGCGCGTCATCGCGACCGACCACGCCTGGTGGTTCCCGGAGCGCCTGCACACGGGCGGTGAGGAGTTCGCCACCGGCCTGTTCGGCGTGTGGGAATCCAACTGCAACAACATGGTCCCGCTCGATGCCGGCGTTTCCGGTTTCGGTGCGAACTACAAGTGCATGATGGTCAAGATTCGCAAGATCGACGACATGGAGTACGGCGACGTGCACCCGATCAGCCGCGCGTCCATGTACGGTGGAGACAAGCCGCAGAGCGACATCTACTCGACCGCAAAGATTGAGATGCGTCACAAGGCAGCTCTGGAAAAGTGGAGCGTCGACGCGAAATCGCTGGAACAGCACGTCTAGTGCATAAGAGAGATACAAGGAGACACTAAAATGGCTTTCAAGGGATTGGCTATCGACGTCGAGTTCTGCACCGGTTGCGAGACCTGTGTTCTGGCTTGCCAGCAGGAGCATGGCTACGACGAGAACAAGTTCGGTATCAAGGTGACGCGCCTCGGACCGCTGCACATCGAGGAGAAGAAGTGGCAGTACGACTTCATCCCGCAGGTCACGCAGTGGTGCGACCTGTGCGAGGAGCGCGTGGAGAAGGGCAAGGAGCCGACCTGCATGCATCACTGCCCGGCTCAGTGCATCCAGTACGGTGACATCGAGACGCTGGCCAAGCAGGTCGAGCGCGAGCGCTGGGTCATCTACGCGGTGAAGGAAGCCTAAGGGCGCCTTCTCGAAGCTATCAGACGAAAGGCGAGCATGCGGCCATGAAACGCATGCGGTAAATCAGCCATTTGGGTGCCCCTTAAGCCAGGGCAGCCCTTCAAGCCCCGCCAGATTACGCAACTGGCGGGGCTTTTTTCGTGCTGGGGGTTCAGGTGACGACGGGCCTGTCACGTTCAGCAACTTTTGGCTCGAAAAACAGCACACGGGTGCTCTGGGAACGTCAAATCGGTGCCAAACCGAAAGAAACTCGCAGATTTGCCGCGTAGGTGCTTTAGCATCGAGCCAAAAGTTGCTGAACGTGACATGAGCCTGGAGTATCGCGTTCGCTATAATGCCCCCTGTTCGCTGCCGCTGGTAACTGACTATTTTCGTCTGAATCGCCGGTTGTCACTGAATAGACTAGTTCGACTGCTTTATGAGGGGCAGATAGGAAATCTCAATGAAGTTGGCCATCGAACAAGCACATTTTGGGCCACGCTCGTTTCTTGCATGCATTCTTCTCATCAACGTGCTGGTAATTCTAGCCATTGACATGTATGCACCCGCACTGTCGAGCATGCAGCGCGAGTTCGAGGTGAGCGCCAGCTTCCTGAACCTGACAATGTTTCTATTCATATTGGTGTCGGCAGTTGCCATTGTGGTGGCCGCTCCTCTCTCCGATAAGTTCGGTCGAAAGCCCGTTCTCGTAGGGAGCAGCGCTATATTCGCCGTGTCAAGCGCACTGTGCGCCGTTTCGCCCAGCGTTGGCGTGCTCACGGTGTTTCGCATGGGTGAAGCTATAGGGTTCGGTGGCATCACCACACTTGCAACCGCCATCATCAAGGACGCTTTCTCCAAGGAGGACGGAAAACTGGGCATGACCATGCTCCAGTCGCTGATCATTGTGGGCCCGGCGCTTGCACCCTTCATTGGATCGTTTGCGCTCTCGCTGTGGTCGTGGCGGGGTATCTTCTGGATGCTTGCCCTGTTCGGCAGCATTGCCACGGTGCTCTCGCTGCTCGTCTCCGAGACGCTGCCATCTGAACATCGGCTCACTGGCACCGTGGGCAACTCATTGAAATCGACGCTCGATATATCCAGGCACCTTGCCCGCAAACCGCACTTCTTGCCGCTCGCGCTCTTCTTGGGCGTCGCGGGCGTGCCGTACTTTGCGTTCATTGGCAGCGTCTCGTACACCCTGCTTGACGAATTCGGCATGTCCTATCTGGGATACAGCTGCATTTACGCTGCGGTCTGCCTGCTCAGCGTAGTGGCGCCCTTTATCTACATGCGCATTTCGTCACGGTTCTCCAGCCGCACTATCTGCATCATTGCCGTGGTCGTTGTGACCATCTCATGTGGACTCATGTTCACCATCGGGCAACAAGAACCGTGGCTCTATTTTGCCGCCTTGTCTCCCTACATCATCATCGAGGGCATTGTGCGTCCCATGGTGTTTATCGAGCTATTGGACCAACCGCCTTCCGAAGTGGCAGCCGCATCTGCGTTCTTGAACTTCCTGTACACGGTGCTCTCGTCATTTGGCACCGTCTTGGGCACGTTGCCCTGGCCAAGCTACGTCATCGGCCTCGGCATCATCTTGGGCCTTACCGCCGTCGCCTTGCTCGTTCTTCTGATAGCAGGAACGCGTAAAGTGCCTCCAGACGTCGCTGAACAGCACTCCTCGGGGTATGAGGATGCTGAAGGGTGAGAACGACGGCGACACTGCAGTGCACAGGCTCCGTGCTAGGCATTTTCAATTGCTCCAATGAGATGGGCGATTCGATAAGCGGCCTTGACGCAGCAAAACCGTATTAGCCAACCATTTTCGGGGCGAATTCTCTGCGAATGCTGGTCGAGCTTGTTGAAATATCCAGCTTCCATCATTACGAGAATGCAGAACTGGGGGCATCTGAGCACGACCTAGATGCCATTTTTCTTGTCGATAGGTGGGAAAGGCTTGGAGGCGACGACCGGAATCGAACCGGTGATAAGGGCTTTGCAGGCCCCTGCCTTACCGCTTGGCCACGTCGCCATGAGCCGTTTCGAACGCTGCCTGAATAAAAGAGCCGACTTTTTTAGGGCCGGCTCTGATCAGACGATGGAGCGGAAGACGGGACTCGAACCCGCGACCCCAACCTTGGCAAGGTTGTGCTCTACCAACTGAGCCACTTCCGCGCGCAAGCCGATACTATAAAGAAACTCAAGCTTTAAAGCAAGAATGGATTTAAGAATTTTCGCTGTTCCGTTCGTCGTTTTTCTTTTCGCCAGTATCAATCGGATGTCCTGCAAGCCGACGGCCGAGAGGCGATGCCCTCCAATCTCCAAAACGGCGGCAGACAAATCCAAGGTTTCCAAAGTTCCTCCTTGCGCCCGCGAAAAGTTCTGTTAGACTACTTGCTTGCTGGCGGCACGCCGCAAAGCATATGGGCGATTGGCGCAGAGGGAGCGCGCTTCCCTGACACGGAAGAGGCCACTGGTTCGATCCCAGTATCGCCCACCAGCCAATTCAACCTGAGAGCCTTACCCGTTGGTAGGGCTCTTTTCATATATACATATGCACGTTCGAGGGGTGTACATGTACAATGCCCACTGTCCGAGAGCCCCGATGTCTGCAGATGCAGCACGGGTATCCAAGATTTCCGCACTGAGCGGATGCCCGAAAAAATCGAGAGAGAGGGACTAACGATGTCCGAAAAGGAAATGAAGCTTCCAAAGGAGTACAGCTTCTCCTGCACGCCGATCGTCAACAACGATGGGACGGTCGTGCGCCCCGACTATGTGAAGTTCGGCGAGTACTACTGCACCAAGTGCGGTCATGTCCAGATGCCGACCCATGGTGTCACCGAAGGCTATATGAACGATATGGTCAACGCTTGGAACCAGACCGGCCCGTGCCCCGAGTGCGGCGCGGAGAACGCCTGGGGCTGGCGCCGCATCGACAAGCTTTCCGAGACCCCCGTCATCCTCAAGCACGCCGATGACGCAAACGACAAGGCTTCTTCTGCTGGTTCTGGTGCTGCTGCTGGTGGTGCTGACCTGACGCACGCGTAAGACAAAAAGAACGTACGGGAACAAGGGCCAGTGCCTCCGTTTTGAGCGCTGGCCCTTTTCTTTTTCAGCCCAGTTTTCCGCCTGTAGACCCGATTGTGCTTTACATGTGTCGATTTTTGTACAGTGCAGCGCTTCACTTATAATGTGCCACTGTTTGCGCGCCACGTTTATGGTAGCGTGCATGGAGATATGACCCCGAGCTTTGCGAAACGGGCGCTCGTCTCGCCCGATTGGAGGAACCTTGGAATTTCTGGCGTCCCTTGCCGCGCCTCTCGCCACGCCGTCCGGGTGGGCAGAGGTCGCGATTCTCATGTTCCTCGAACTCGCGCTCGGCATCGATAACCTCGTCTTCATCGCCATCACCTCGGATCGTCTGCCACCAGAGCAGCAGCACATCGGCCGTCGCCTCGGCCTGTTCGCCGCCATGGTCATGCGCTGCATTCTCCTGTGCTGCGTCGTCTGGATCATGTCGATCAACATCGTCGTCTTCACCTTGCCCTTTGGCGTCGAGGACGGCCATACTGCCATCAGCGTCAAGGACCTCGTCTTCCTGCTCGGCGGCCTCTACCTCGTGTACAAGGGCGTAAGCGAGCTCAAGGAGTCGTTCGCAGCGGCAAGCCAAGCTCCCTCCGAAGGCGACAAGGCTCCTGAGCCGCGCAAGCGCATCGGTCTTGCCCAGTGCGTCTTCACCATCATGGTGATGGACATCGTCTTCTCGCTCGACTCGGTCATCACCGCCGCCGGTCTTTCGGGCGAGATCCTCATCATGATCATCGCGGTCATCGGCGCGGTAACGCTGATGATCATCTTTGCCGACCCCATCAGCAACTTCATCAACCGCAACTACGAGATCAAGGTCGTCGCGCTCGCCTTCATCGTCCTCGTGGGCGTCGAGCTTCTCTGCGAGGGCTTCCACATCGAGTACCTCGCCGGCGCGCCCTTGAGCTCGCTTCTGTACGCGATGATGATCTTCGGTTTTGCCATCGGGCTTCTCATCATGCTGCAGCGTTCGGTTCGCGTGAAGGCTCTCAAGGCCCATATCTCTAACGACGGGCCCGAGGCCATCCAGCAATTGCTCGAGCAGGAGGGCCTAGATGAGCTCGCGCAGCAAGAACAGCAGCTGGTGACGGCTGCTGCAGATACAGGTGGCGAAGTGGGGCATAAGGAGTCCGAGAGTGGAGAGAAGCGCTAAATGAGCGAGTACATCACGACAGAAAAACAGCTCGAGAAACTCGCCGAGGAGCTCGAAGGCTCCAAGATCCTGGCCATTGACACCGAGTTCCTGCGCGAGAAGACCTACTTTGCCAAGCTCTGCCTGCTTCAGCTCAACAACGGGCAGGTCCAGGCGCTCGTCGACCCGCTGTCCGTGCACGACCTGTCTCCGCTCGTCCCGATTCTCACCGACAAGAACTGCGTGAAGATCTTTCACGCGGGGTCTCAGGATATCGAGATCTTGACCCACGAGACCGGGGTCACGCCCACGCCGATCTTCGACACGCAGATCGCGGCATCGCTTCTGGGCTATCCCCTGCAGGTGGGCTATGGCCCGCTCGTGCGCTCCATCTGCGACGTCAAGCTCCCCAAGGCAGACGGGTTCACCGATTGGTCGCGCCGTCCCTTAAGCAACAACCAGCTCAAGTACGCGCTCGACGATGTCGTCTACCTGCCGCATGTCTACGAGGTGCTCAATGACGAGCTTGACAAAAAGGGGCGTCGCGCCTGGGTGCAAGAGGACTTCGACGAGCTCGCCGACCCCAACCGCTACAAGGTAAACCCGCGCGAGGCCTGGCACCGCGTCAAGCGCATTTCCTCGCTTTCGCGCGGGCAGCTTGCCATCGTGCGCGAGGTCGCCGCCTGGCGCGAGAAAGAGGCCATGCGCCGTGACCAGCCGCGCAAGTGGATCATGGCAGACGAGGCCATCGTCGAGATCGCCCGCAAGGCACCCAACACGCGCGAGCGCCTCTTCGAAGTGCGCGGGCTTGCTCGCCACCTGACCAACCGTGATGCCAACGCCGTGCTCGAATGCGTGCGCAAGGCTAAGGCCCTGCCCCAAAGCCAGTGGCCCCGGCTCCAGCGCCATGCCCATGGCGAAGCGGAAATCGATGGCGCGCTCGAGCTCATGGCGGCGCTCGTCGAGGTGAGGGCAAAGGAAAACGAGGTCGCGCCCCCGATCCTTGCCTCATATGACGAGCTCTCCAAGCTCTGCCACGGCCATCGCGACCAGGTTTCCGTGCTGGAGGGCTGGCGCTACGACATGGTCGGGCACGAGCTCGTCGACCTGCTGGAAGGACGCCTCGCCATCTATCTCGACAAGGGACACATCGAGGTTGCCGAGCGGGCAACATCTTAAAAGGAGCTGCAACGAGGTTGCGAAACGGAACCAATCTCGAATCCGTGTCCCAGCCTGTCGGTAGTATATGAAGCCTACATAAGGCGCTCGATCACTTGGAGAGCACATGACGTACTGGATAATAATCATCGTCAGCATGGTCATCGGGTTTGCGACCCAGGCCTTCATCAACTCGTCCTATAAGAAATACGCGCGCGTCTCGAATTCCACGGGAATGACCGGTGCGCAGATCGCCCGCCGCATGCTCGACGACAACGGTCTGCAAAACGTCCCCGTGCAGCGTGTCGCGGGGACCCTGACCGACCACTACGACCCCAGTTCGCGCGTGGTGCGCCTCTCCGAGGGCATCTACGATTCTGCAAGCGTCTCGGCAATGGCCGTCGCCTGCCACGAGTGCGGGCATGCGGTCCAGCATGCACGTTCCTATGTGCCCATGAGCATTCGCAGCGCACTGGTGCCCATTGCCAACTTCGGTTCGAGCGCCTGGCTCGTCTTGCTCATCATCGGTATCTTCCTGAACATGATGTCGCTCGTCTGGGCGGGCATCATCCTCTATGCCTTCGCGGTGCTCTTCCACGTCGTGACGCTGCCCGTGGAATTCAACGCCTCGCGCCGGGGACTTACCTACATCGGCGGAGACCGTGATTCGAATGCCGTCACGGTGGCGGTGGGACTCGGCGCTGTTCCCGAGCAGGTGAACTCGGGCGCGCACACGGTGCTCATCGCCGCGGCACTCACTTACGTCGCCGCAGCGCTCACGAGTGTCATGCAGCTGCTGTACTTCATCGGCGTCGCGCAGAACCAGAGCTGAGAGCGGGGGCGCGGACAATGGCCGGAAACCAGGCATACACCGTAAGCGCTGCGCTCAACGCCGCCAAACGCTCGCTCGAGCAGATTCGCCTCACGGTGATCGGAGAGGTTTCCGAGGTGAGCGACAAGCCCGGCTACAAGGCCGTCTATTTCAGCATCCGGGATGACAGGAGCACCATGTCCTGCATCATGTGGCATGACCGCTACTACACGACGGGCCTTTCCCTCAAGGTCGGCATGCTCGTCGAGCTTGTGGGGCGCTTCTCGTGCTACACGGCCAAGGGGCGCATGCAGTTCAGCGTGGACCGCATCTCCCTGGCCGGCGAGGGCAGGTTGCGCATGCAGGTTGCCCAGATTGCCCGCAAGCTCCAGGCAGAAGGGCTGATGGCACCCGAGCGCAAGCGTCCGCTTCCAGTGCTTCCCGAGCGCATCGCGGTCGTTACGTCCCCACGGGGCAAGGCCGTGCACGATGTGCTGCGCACTTTGCGCCGGCGCTACCCGCTCGGGGAAGTGCTCGTCTTCGGTGTCCCGGTCGAGGGAAGGGATGCGCCGAGATTTCTGTGCGAGGGGCTCGCGCGCGCCAATGCTTATGAGCCGCGACCCGACGTGATCTTGCTCGTGCGCGGTGGTGGCTCCTACGAGGACCTCATGCCGTTTTCCGATGAGACGCTTGCCCGTGCAGTGGCGGCAAGCCCCATCCCCGTCGTGACGGGCATCGGGCACGAACCCGATAACTCCATCTGCGATATGGTGGCCGACCGTCGCTGCTCGACGCCCACGGCCGCAGCAGAAGCCGTCGCGCCTTCAAAAGAGGAGCTCGAAGAACAGCTCAACGCCATGGGCGATGCCCTCGCCTCCTCGCTTCTCTCCCAAGTCCAGAGCGCCCGCCAGGGGCTCAGGAATCTCATGGACCGCCCCCTGTGGCACGACCCGCACTATCTGACCGGTGCCTTTGCCCAGCAGCTCGATGGCGAGGGCACGCGTCTGGCGCGCGCGCTTCCCCAGATGACGCAACGGGCTCGGCATCAGCTCGAGCTCGTGAGAGCGCGGCTCTCCCGTGCGCTGCCGGGGAGCATCGAGCAGCGCCGCAGCGCGCTTTCCGCCGAGGCAACACGCCTTTTCCAGGCGGGGCAAAAGCAACTCGCCGCCTGTTCGAGCGGCCTTTCGGATAGGGGCACGCGTCTCGATGGGGCGGCACGGATCTTACTGGACGGCAAGAAGCGCCAGGTGTCGCTTGCCGCTGCGCAGCTAGAGGCGCTCTCCCCGCTCAAGGTGCTGGCACGTGGCTACTCGATTGCCTATGCGGCAGATGGCCATACGGTCGTCGACAGCGTGGAGAAGGTCGATGCGGGCGAAAGGCTCGCAGTTCAAGTGGAAGATGGACGCATCGCCTGCACGGTGGATGCCGTTGAGAAGGGAGCCTCTCATGACTGAGGCAGATGAGACCAGCAAGTATCCCGACATCGAGTCGATGAGCTTCAAGGAGGGTATGGCCGAGCTGGATTCCATCGTGCGCACGCTCGAAGGAGACCAAGTGGAGCTCGAGCAGGGCATCGCGAGCTATGAGCGCGGCGTGGCGCTCTTGGGTGCACTGCAAAAGCGCCTCGATACCGCCGAGCAGAAGGTCCAGTCCCTCATGGGCGAGCTCGAGCCCGAGGGCGACGACATCGACGGAAGGCTCAGCTAGATTCTTCGCGTGCTCCCTCTTCCATACCTGATAGGCTCCAGCTTCTCGTGCGATGCCTTAATGTATCCTACCTGTAAGAATCCAGGGCTTGGGCTTGCAGAATAGCGCCGCTTGCCGTCTTAGCGGTGTACCTTTTGCCGAGGTATGTGCAAAATTAAGGGGTAATTCATGTCATATCAAGGCAGTAGGGAGCAAGTCGCGTGTACGTCCTCGTGGTTAATGCGGGCAGCTCGTCCCTCAAATACCAGGTCATTGACTCCGAGACCGAAAAAGTAATAACCAAGGGCCTTTGCGAACGTGTCGGCTACGCCGATGCCTTCCACAAGCTCTGGTACAGCGAAGACAACCATGTCATCGAAACGCCGATGCCCGACCATCTGGCGGCGATGAAGGTCGTGCTCGAGACGCTCGTGAACGATCCGGATTCCGGTATCGACAGCCTCGATCAGATCGGCGCGGTGGGGCACCGCATCGTGCATGGAGGCGAGAAGTTTTCCGAGTCGGTCTATGTCACCGACCAGGTCATCGCCGATATCGAGCTCCTCTCCGAGCTCGCCCCGCTCCACAACCCGCCCGCCGTCACCTGCATCCGCGCCTGCCGAAAGCTCATGCCCGACGTCCCGCACGTCTGCGTGTTCGACACGGCCTTTCACCAGACCATGGCGCCGCGCGCCTACATGTACGCGCTGCCCTACGAGTTCTACGAGCGCTACGGCATCCGCCGCTACGGCGCCCATGGCACGAGCCACCGCTACATCGCCCAGCGCACGGCCGAGCTGCTCGGACGCGACCTCGAGGACCTCAAGCTCATCACCTGTCATCTCGGCGGCGGCTGCTCGGTCACGGCCATCGACCACGGCATGTCGGTCGACACCTCGATGGGATTCACCCCGCTCGGCGGCGTCATGATGGGCACGCGCTGCGGTGACATCGACCCCTCCATCGTCACCTACCTGATGGAGCAGGAGGGCTACACGCCCCACGAGATAAACGAGATCATGAACCGCGAATCCGGCCTTGCCGGCATCAGCGGCCTTTCCAACGACCTGCGCGACATCAAGGCAGCCACCATCGCCGGCCACAAGCGCGCGATCCTTGCCTACGACATGTTCGCGAGCTCGATAAAGAAGCAGATCGGCGCCTATGCAGCAGAGCTGGGCGGCGTCGATGCCATCTCGTTTGCCGGCGGCATCGGCGAACACTGCGAGCGCATGCGCCGCATGATCTTGGGCGGCATGGAACCGCTCGGCATCATCCTCGACTACAAGGCAAACCGCGTCGAGGGCGAGGAGTGCATCATCAGCGACAAGCGCTCCAAGGTAAAGCTACTCGTGGTTCCCACCAACGAAGAGCTCATGATTGCCCGCGACACCGTCCGTATCGCCCGCGAGCACGGTGCCAAGGGCTAGCAGCTCCACATCGCGGACGCTATCAGGGAAACGGGGCTCTGACCTGCTTGAAACGGCAGGCGAGGGGCATAAAATCGCATGGTCTTTGCTCTCTACTCCCCGGGGGTGCCCTCTTCACCTGGCGCATCCGCTCCACCATCTTCTGCGGTGTCGCGCTTCTCGGCCAGCTCATCGAGGATGCGCTGCTCGTTTCCCTGTTCTTTGACGAGCAGCTTGCCTGCCTGCCAGCGGGCGACATCGGACAGCTTGTCGCCTTCTTGCACGAGGCCACCGAGCATGCGGGTGTTGACGCGCGCATCGCAAAGCTCGCCGAGTTGGTCTTGGATCGCCTTCATCTCGGTCACCGTCTCGGCCTTGTCGCCGAGCAGCGGTTTCATCTTGCTCGCGACGTAGCGGACCTGCTTTGCCCGCTTGCGCACCTTGTGGGTCCTGTCGGCATCTGAAAGGTCGAGTGCGTGGTAGCTGGCAAAGAAATCCGTTGCCATGTCATCGAAGTGCAGGTTGAGCTCATCGAGGCTCAGACCCCGTTTCTCGATGTCGCTTCTCCACGTGATGTGGGAGAATTCCTTGTCCAGGTCCTTCAGCTGCTCGGTGCCGCGACGCGAGAGGGTGCGGAGCACCTCGCCCTGCTCTTTTTCGCGCCTGCGGTCGAGCTGCTCGTTTAACTTCTCGGGTGGGACGAGCTCGCCGACGGGGGAGCCGAGGTCGATATCGACGTCTGCTGCTTTTTCGATGAGGACGTCGTATTCGCGCAGCTGGGAGAGCTTGCGCACGATCGAGCGCAGCATCTCCTGCATCTTGCGGTTCTGCTTTTCCTTCTGGTAGGGCCCGACAAAGGAGACGAGTGAGCGCAGCGTGCGAATCGCCACGCGCAGGTCGTGCACGGCATCTGGATCTTCGGGGCTGTCGATAAAGCGCGAGAACTCCTTTCTGACCTTGTCAAAGCCGCGCTTGAGAATGTCCTCGAGCTCGATGAGCGTCTTCCAGCGTTTGTACATCGGTCCCTGCACGAACCAGCGTACCTGTCCAGAGCTGTCGAGACTCGCGGCCATTTCATCGTCTGCGCTCGCATCCATGATGCGCAGCACGGCATCCGAGTCGAAATAGAGGCAGGCGAGCGCCCCCTTCTTGAAATGCACGTTGTTGTCGGAGAGGTGCTTTGCCAGCAGTCCCATTTGCGGGTTGTGGCCCACCAGGACGAGCGTCTCGTCTTCGAGCTGTGCGAGCTTG
Source organism: Coriobacteriales bacterium (assembly GCA_050943615.1). Taxonomy (GTDB): domain Bacteria; phylum Actinomycetota; class Coriobacteriia; order Coriobacteriales; family QAMH01; genus CACZQA01. The sequence goes on along the minus strand of JBMNPN010000005.1, from coordinate 33,905 downwards.
CTTGCCCGGTCATCGGAAAGGTCGGCGCCGTCGCCCGGTTCGGAAAAAGATGCGGTGCAGCGCTTGAAGTAGTTGCCGAGTTCGACGAGCGCATCTTCTATCTCGATATCCGCCAGCGAATCCGAGCAGAGCGGCTCGCGGTGCGTGAGGCGCTTCTTGCCGCACGTGTCCTCGATGGCGGCAAGCGCGATGTCCGCAGTCTGGCGCGCGCGGACGAGCGGACTTGTCCAGACGGTGATCTTCCCCTGTGCGGGAAGCAGCCCAAAGGTCGTGGGAAGCGTCGCGCGCAGGGCGCGGATGCCGGCTTCGGTGAGCTTTCGGTTCTCGTCGGTGATGAAGTCGGTGGCATCCTCTGCCTGACCGTGGCGAAGCAATACGAGGTACATTCGTCTTCCTTTCTCACCGTGGCACTGGATCGAAACGCCCCATCTGCGGCGCCGAACAGGGGCAATGACATGGCATTTCGATGCTCTCTGCAGGATTCGATTGCATAGGGAGCTACTGTCAAATGGTACAGCAGAATTCGCGACTAGTATTAGTGCTTTCTATCGCTAGGCAAGGGGCCAGAATTGTGACTTCCGTTGTACCGACTGTAATAGCGAAAATTAATTCCATCAATATTCAGATTTATCGAATAAATCAGAAATTAAATGCAAATAATATGAATAATCATCGGTATTCTATTGATAAGTTGGAAGAGAACGAGCAGAATGTTCGCACTGAGCATGTGAAGTGCCCTCGTCTCAATAATAGCCATTGTGAAGGAGAATAGCCATGGTGAAGGTCGCGGTCGTCGGAGCTGCCGGTTATGCCGGAGTCGAGGCGGTGCGCCTTCTTCTCGCGCACCCCGACTTCGAGCTGACCTGCATCACCTCCTCAAGCGATGAGGGAAAGCCGATCTCGGAGCTCTATCCCGCGCTCTCGGGCATCACCGACCTCGTCTTCGATGCACACGATATCGACATCATCGCCTCGAAGGCAGAGCTCGCGTTCCTCGCCGTTCCCCATACGGCATCGCTCGCCATGACGCCAAAGCTCCTCGAGCGCGGCCTTACGGTCATCGACCTTTCGGCCGACTACCGCATCAAGGACCCGAAGGTCTACGAGAAGTGGTACGGCGTCGAGCACACGAGCCCCGACCTGCTCGGCCAGGCAGTCTACGGATTGCCCGAGCTGAACCGCGAGAAACTCGTGGCGTCTCCCGCCCTTGTCGCCTGCCCGGGCTGCTATCCCACCGCGACCGCCCTGGCCACCATCCCCGCGATCGAGGCCGGTCTGCTCGGCGGGGGGACGGTCATCGCCTCGGCGCTCTCGGGCGTTTCGGGCGCGGGCCGCAAGGCGAGTGCCAAGACGCACTTCTGCAACGCCGATGAATCCGTCGGGCTCTACGGGCTGCCGCACCGGCACAGCCCCGAGATCGCCCAGACGCTTGCGCAGGTCGCGGGCCACGAAGTCGACCTGGTCTTCGCCCCGCACCTCGTTCCCATGGTCCGCGGGCTGCTCTCCACGGTCTACATCCCGCTTGCCCGCAAGGTGAGCTGCGAAGAGGTCCACGAAATTTATGCCGAGCGCTATGAGGGCGAGCCCTTCGTGTCGGTACGCCCCGCAGGGCAGATGCCCCAGACGGCGTGGGTCGAGGGCAGCAACCGCGCGCAGGTAGGGGTCATGCCGGCTCCCGACGCACCAGTGCTCATCGCGAGCTGCGCCATCGACAATCTCGTGAAGGGCGCCGCCGGTCAGGCGATCCAGGCGGCAAACCTCGTCTGCGGTTTTCCGGAAGTCTCCGGCCTGACCCCGTCCATCCCCGTGGTCTGAGAGGACTGGCACATGACCTATTGCGACCTTACCTATATCGAAGGCGGCGTCACCGCTCCGACGGGCATCCGCGCCGTCGGGGCCCATCTCGGGTTTCGCAAGGACCCCGAGAGGCTCGACACGGCGCTCGTGGTGGCCGACGGCCCCCACGCAAGCTCCGCCGCCGTCTTCACACAGAACAAGTTCTGCGCTGCTCCCGTGCAGGTCTCGCGCAAGGTGAGAGAGGGCAAGCGGGGCCGCGCCGTGCTACTCAACTCGGGCATCGCGAACGCCGCGACCGGAAATCCCGGCATTATGACAGCTGTTCGTAGCGCAGAACTCTGCGCGCAGGCGCTCGACCTGAGTGACGACGAGGTCTTCGTCGCCTCGACCGGCGTCATCGGCGTGTCGCTTCCCCTCGAGCCCTTCGAGACGGGCATGGGAACGCTCGTGGAGGGGCTGACGGACGAGGGCGGGCATGCGGCTGCCCAGGCAATCATGACCACTGACACGCATCCCAAGGAGTGCGCGTTCACCTTCGAGGTCGCGGGCGCGACCTACCATATCGGCGGCATGTGCAAGGGCTCGGGCATGATCTCGCCCAACATGGCCACAATGCTTGCGGTCATCGCGACCGACTGCCCCGTCGAGAGCGCTTCTGCCCAGACGGCGCTCAAGGCAGCCGTCGACGTCTCGTTCAACAAGGTGACGGTCGATTCCGACACCTCCACCAACGACAGCGTCTTCTTCCTTTCGAGCGGAGCGGTCGGGGACGCGGTCGCCGCACAAGGTGTGCCGGGTCTGGAATCGGAGCTCTTCGAGGCGCTTTCCGCTGCGCTCGATGCGCTCTGCCAGAACCTCGCGCGCCAGATCGCGGCCGATGGCGAGGGCGCGACCAAGCTCGTCACCGTCAATGTGCGCGGTGCAAAAGACGAAGCGGATGCCGACCTGGCAGCGCGCACCGTGGCAAACTCGCCGCTCGTCAAGACCGCCATTGCCGGCCATGACTGCAACTGGGGCCGCATCGCCGCCGCCCTGGGGCGAAGCGGTGCCACCTTCGAGCAGGAGGACGTCGATATCGACATCATGGAGATGCCCGTCCTGCGAGACGGCCTGCCGGTCGCCTTCGACGAAGACGAGGCGCTCAAGCGCTTCGAGCAGGACGAGATCGTCATCGACGTCGACCTTGGCCAGGGAGAGGCCGAGACCTCGATCTGGACCTGCGACCTCACGCACGAGTACATTCACATCAACGCGGATTACCGCAGCTAGACTGAAAAAGGACCCGAGATGCTGTATCGGAACAAATCAGCCGAGATCGATATCGACAAGGTGGGTGACCTCTCGCACGCGGCACGTGCCAAGGTGCTCATCGAGGCACTGCCCTGGATCGAGGACATCACCGGCAAGACCGTCGTCATCAAGTACGGTGGCGCGGCCATGGTGGCAGGCGAGCTGCGCGACGCCGTCGTCGACGACATCATCATGCTCAAGCTCATGGGCGCCAACCCCGTGATCGTGCACGGCGGTGGCCCCAACATCAACGCAATGCTCGAGCGCGTGGGCCTGCCCGTCAAGTTCGAGAACGGCCTGCGCGTCACCGACGAGGAGACGATGGAGATCGTCAAGATGACGCTCATCGGCCAGGTGAACCAGGAGCTCGTGAGCGCGATCAACCGCCACGGCTCGGTTGCCGTCGGCCTGAACGGTGCCGATGCAAAGATCATCCAGGCCGAGCCCCTGAGCCCGACCTCGCGCCGCGTCGGCAAGGTGAGAAAGATCGACACCACGCTCATCGAGGACCTCATCCACACCGACTACATCCCGGTCATCGCGACAGTCGGCTACGGCGAGGACGGCGACTTCAACATCAACGCCGACACCGCCGCAGGAGAGATTGCCGCGGCCATCGGCGCGCAGAAGATCGTCTTCATCACCGATGTCGACGGGCTGTATACCGACTTTTCCGATAAGTCGACGCTCGTGCTGCGTGCCTCTCTTTCCGAGGTCGTCGAACTTGCCGAATCGGGTACGATGTCGTCGGGCATGATTCCCAAGATCAACGCCTGCGTCACCGCGCTTTCCGCCGGCGTCAAGAAGGCGCACATCATCAATGGAACCACGCCGCATTCCCTCGTGCTCGAGATCTTCACCGATGAAGGCGTCGGCACGATGGTCATGCGCCACCACGACGATTCGGTTGACCCGGGCTTCGTCGAGGCCCCGGTCAGCAACTTTGCAAGCAAGCTCGAGCGGTCAATCCAGTCCATAGGAAGGAGCTAGGCGAACATGGGCCAGTCATTCGAAGAGCAAAAGGACCTCGACGCGCGCTACCTCATGCAGACCTTCAAGCGCAAGCCGGTCGAGTTCGTGCGCGGTGCCGACACGCGCCTGTACGACGACGATGGCAAGGAGTACACCGACTTTCTCGCCGGCATCGGCGTGTGCAGCGTCGGGCACAACAACCCCAAGGTCGTCGCTGCCATCAAGGACCAGGCCGACAAGCTCGTCCACGTGAGCAACTACTACTACATCGAGCACCGCGGGCAGGCTGCCGAGCGCATCTGCACCATGCTCAAAGGCGACTCGGACACGGATTGGCGCATCTTCTTTGCCAACTCGGGCGCCGAGGCGAACGAGGGCATGATCAAGAACGCGCGCCGCTGGGGCAAGGTGCACAAAGACGGCGCCTGCGGCATCATCACGCTCGACCATTCCTTCCACGGGCGAACGCTCGCGACGCTGTCGGCCACGGCCCAGGACGCAAAGCAAGACCCCTTCGCGCCGTTGCCGGCCGGTTTCGGGAGCGTCCCCATCAACGACCTCGATGCTCTCGAGGCGGTCATCGACGAGCCCATCGACGGACTCGCCCCGGTGGCGGTCATGGTCGAGTGCATCCAGGGCGAGGCGGGCGTGTGGCCCTGCACGCGCGAGTACCTTAAGGGCGTGCGCGAGCTCACGCGCGAGCACAACATGCTGCTCCTGGTCGACGAGGTGCAGACGGGCTTTTGCCGCACGGGCGATTACTTTGCCTTCCAGACCTTCGGCGTCGAACCGGACATCGTCTCCTTGGCAAAGGGCATCGGCGATGGCTTTCCGATGGGCGCGTTCGCGGCACGCGACGACATCGCCCAGCTCATGCAGCCGGGCATGCACGGCTCGACGTTCGGCGGAAGCAACCTCGCCTGCGCCGCAGCGGATGCCACGACGCAGATCATGTGCGAGCCGGGCTTTCTCGAGCACGTGCGCGAGACGGGCGCATACTTTCGCGAGAAGCTCGCAACGCTTCCCTTTGTGACCGACGTGCGTGGCGAGGGCCTCATGGTTGGCGTCTCACTCGAGAAACCCGTGGCAGCCGGTGTCGTCGACGCGGCGCTCGCTCACGGCTTCGTCCTGAATTCCCCGGCGGCAGACATCCTTCGCTTCCTGCCGCCGCTTACCATTCAAAAGGAAGATGTGGACGCGCTCATCGCGGCCCTTCCCACGTGCTATGAGGAGGCATGCTAGATGGCTGAGAACACACTTGCCGGACGCGACCTGCTGAGGCTTCTCGACTTGAGCGTCGAGGAGTTCAACCTCGTGCTCGACACGGCGGCAAAGCAGAAGGCCGACTGGGCCGCCGGCATCCACGATGCTCCGCAGAAGGGAAAGGCCGTGGCGATCATCCTGGAGAAGCCCTCGCTCCGCACCCGCTCGAGCTTCGAGATCGGGACGGCGCGGCTCGGCGCCCATCCGCTCGTCATGTCGGACGACCACTCCGCTTTCTCGCGCGGCGAGACGGTGGCCGACACGACCCACGTGCTCGAGCGCTTCGTGGACGCAATCGTGATCCGCACCTTCGAGCAGGCGAAAGTCCAGGAAATCGCCGACAACACGGAGATTCCCGTCATCAACGCGCTCACCGACGACTATCACCCCTGCCAGGGACTTGCCGATGCGCTCACGATCCGCGAGCACAAAGGCGAGCTCAAGGGGCTCACGCTCGCCTACGTGGGCGATGGAAATAACATGTCCAACACCTACGTCGAGCTCGCGGCGCTCACGGGCATGCACGTGCGCATCGGATGTCCGGCAACGCACCCGACCGATGCCGACGTGGTGGCCGAGGCACGCGAGCGCGGCAAGGAGACCGGCGGCACCATCGAGCTTTTCGAAGACCCCGTCGAGGCCGTGACCGGCGCCGATATCGTGCTCACGGACACCTGGACGTCCATGGGAGACGAGGCAGAGCACGACAGGCGCGTGCAGGAGTTCGAGGGCTTCCAGGTCAACGACGCGCTCATGGCACATGCCAAGAAGGACGCGATCTTCATGCACTGCCTGCCCGCGCATCGAGGCGAGGAGGTCACCGACGCCGTCATGGACGGCCCGCAGTCGGTGATCTTCGACGAGGCGGAAAACCGGCTGCACGCGCAAAAGGCGCTGCTCTCGCTTTTGATGGGAGAATAGAACATGGCAATTTCTCGTGAGGAACGCCAGCGCCTCATCCGAACGCTGGTGAGAACGGAGCGGGTTCGAACCCAGGCCCAGCTCGTCGATGCCCTCTCCGAGCAGGGCACCGACGTCACGCAGGCGACAATTTCGCGCGATGTCTCCGACCTGGGACTCGAAAAGGACCCGGCCGGGTATTATGCGGTTCCCGAGGACCTGCGCTTCAACGAGCTCGTCGCCCATTCGGCAACGGGGACGCGCCGCGCGGGAAACCAGGTGCTGATCTTCACGAGCCCGGGATCGGCGAACACCGTTGCGGCCGCGCTCGACGCCGCCGCCCGCGATGGCGTGCTCGGCAGCATCGCGGGCGATGACACGATCCTGGTCATCACCGAAGACGACGAGGCCGGCGCGCGCTTCCAGGAAAGCGTCGACCAGCTCGTCTCGGGCAGGCAGCGCTAGACATTTTCAAAGGTGGAAAGCTCGGGAGGCGAAGACAGGCACCTCCCGAAAAAGCGAAAGGAACACATCAATGGCAAAGGACAAGGTCGTACTCGCGTATTCCGGCGGCTTGGACACGTCGGTCTGCATCAAGTGGCTGATGGAGGAGAAGGGGCTCGACGTCATCACGATGGTGGGCGATGTCGGGCAGGAGCGCCAGGACCTCGAGTTCGTGCGCCAGAAGGCCCTCAAGGTCGGCGCGATCGAGTCTCTGGCCATCGACATGCGCGAGGAGTTCGTCAACGACTTTCTTTCCAAGGCGCTGGCCGCCAACTGCATGTACGAGAACAAGTACCCCATGGTGAGCGCGCTCTCCCGCCCGGTCATCGCCAAGCACCTGGTGGAGATCGCGCACGAATACGGCGCCAAGTACGTCGCACATGGCTGCACGGGCAAGGGCAACGACCAGGTCCGCTTCGAGCTCGCGGTGCAGTCGCTCGACCCGGAGCTCCAGATCATCGCCCCCGTGCGCGAATGGGACCTGCACACTCGCCCCGACGAGATGAAGTGGGCCGAGGAACACGGCGTGCCGGTTCCTACCACCAAGGACTCCCCGTATTCCATCGACGACAACCTCTGGGGCCGCGCCATCGAGTGCGGCGTGCTCGAAGATCCCTGGAACGAGCCGCCCGAGGACATCTACACGCTCACCAAATCGAGCTACGAGGCACCTGCCGAAGGCGACGTCGTCGTCATCAGCTTCGAGAAGGGCATCCCCTGCGCGCTCGACGGCAAGAAGATGAGCTTTCTCGAGATCATCTTGAAGATGAACGAGATCGCCGGGCGTAACGGCTACGGTCGCGTCGACATGATCGAGAACCGCCTCGTGGGCCTGAAGTCCCGCGAGTGCTACGAGGTGCCTGGTGCGCTCTCCATCATCCACGCGCACAAGGCGCTCGAGGATCTCTGCCTGGAGCGCGAGGTGCTGCACTTCAAGCCGATCATCGAGCAGAAGTGGGCCGACCTCGTCTACAACGGACAGTGGTACTCGCCGCTCAAGGAGGCGCTCGACGGCTTCTGCGCGACCACCCAGGAAGTGCTCACGGGCGATGTGCGCCTGCGCTTCTACAAGGGCTCTTGCGTCACCGTAGGCCGCCGTTCTGACAACTCGCTGTACGACTACAACCTCGCGACCTACGACGAGGGCGACACCTTCGATCGCGACAGCGCCAAGGGTTTTATCGATATCCATGGCCTGCCGACCCGTGTCTGGGCACGTCAGCGCCTGAACAACGAGGGCAAGTAGCCAGCTTTTCCAACAAACTAGCGTGTATCGCTCGCTCCCCGCATCCCCTGACCGGGCGCTGCGGGGAGTTCTCTTCAGGGGATTCAAGCAAGACCTGTCGCAAAGGGGGCGGAGGACGGCGTGCACACCCAGGCAACTTGCCGATATTGTGGAGGAGTTGTAACAATCCGAGGATAATCGGGGCTCTTTCAGATTCGCGCAAGCGTTGTCTACTATTCTGTTTGCCTGTTGGGACCGCTTTCCTAGGCGATTCCCCAGATAGACACCCGCACGGTTGGAAGAGGTTTTGAGCAGCAAGAAACGCCTGATATGGCTCGACATAGCAAAGGGTGTGGCAATCCTTTCCATGGTCCTTGGCCATTGCCTGGAGTCGGACCTCTGGCTGCGCATCTTCATCTACTCCTTCCACATGCCGCTCTTCTTTGTGCTCGCGGGTTTCACGATGCACTCCAAGCCACGCAAGCAGGTCCTCGTGCAATCGACGCGCCGCCTGCTCGTGCCCTACTTTGCCGTTTGCGCGATCCTGCTCTTCTTTGCCTTCGTGCCGCCGGCTTCCCTCTCGTCAGCGCTCGACACGCAGAAGTCCGCGCCGGTTGTCCTCATCGAGATTCTCTATGGCTCGGGGCAGGAGGGCATCATCATGGGGCACCACTTCCAGGCCATCGGCGCGCTGTGGTTTTTGCCCTGCCTGTTCATCGCACGCGTCATCTTCAACGAGATCTTGCTCGCCTCGGACAAGTTCCGCGCCCGTGCTGACAAGAGCGCGCATCTGAGCGCGCATGCGGGTGCCTGGCAGCATCTCTTCGAGTGCGCCTGCGTCGGAGTCTGCATCTGGGCGGGCTTTGCGCTCGGGGACTTTGCGCACCTGCCCTTCAACTTCGACACCGCCTGCATCGCTGTCGGCTTCATGTTCGTCGGCTACCTTGTCAAGCTCGTCGGCATCGAGAACATCCCGCTTGCCGCATGGGTGGCGCTTTTCGCAGTGTGGATGCTGTACCCGTATGCGGGAGAGAACGAGATGGCGGTGCGCGCTTATCTGGACTATCCGCTCTCGCTTGTCACCGCGGCGGCGGGAAGTCTCGTGGTCATGCGTGTCTGCTGCTTCGTCGAGCGCATCCCGCTGCTCTCTCAGGGCCTTGCGTGGTGCGGCGTCAACTCGCTCTACATCCTGTGCGTGCACCGTGTGGAAAGCGCCATCTTCAACTGGCAGAAGATCATGGAGTTCTTCCGTCCAGACGTGTGGGACTGGAACCAGCTCGCCCAGGGGCTCTACCAGTTCGGCCTGCGCGGGACGCTGGTGGTGTTGCTCTCCATCGTGGTCGTGCGTGGCATCACGGCGGCCAAGCAGCAGCGCGCCCAGCGCCTCGAGGGCAGCGGGAGCAACGTCCCCCAGCATGCCTAGCGAAACGTCGTAGTCCGGCACGGCACGCAATTGCCAAACAACTGCATATCTGACTGCGATCGACCGCCTCTCTGGTGTCTTGAGAGATTTCCTTGCGCTGAAGATGGGGTCCGACGACCCACGTTGCGCATCGTGCATGCCGAGATACGAGAAATGCATTGTACATGCTCCTCTCCGGAAAATAGCATGAAGTCGAGGCCGATAGGGTTCATGTGGCATCAGCTGTTTTCATAGGGGCAGCCGATGCGAATGCACGGGAAGGTAAAGGTGAGGTATATGGAGGCCAGTAGGGTCCGGAACATCTGCATGTACATGCTCGCAGCGCTTCTTGCGGTCGTGCTCGCATGTGCGTTCATGGTGCCGAACGCCGCATTCGCAAAGACGGGTGCATCTTCGCAAACACAGGCCAAACACACGAAGACGACAAAGAAGAAGGTCAACAAGAAGATTCTCGTCGTGTACTTTTCTGCGACGGGGAACACCAAGCGCGTTGCAAAGATCATTGCGAACACGACGCACGGGCGTCTCTATCGCATCAAGGCACGCAACAAGTACACGAGCTCGGACATCGATTACACGCGGGCAAACTGTCGTGCCGAGCGCGAGCAGTCAGACTCCAGCGCGCGTCCCGCCATCAAGGGCAAGCTCACGGGGCTCAAGAAGATAAAGACCGTCTATCTCGGCTTTCCCATCTGGTATGGGGATGCCCCGCGCGTTGTGAGCACGTTTCTGGAGAAATACTCGATGAGGGGAAAGCGGGTCATCCCGTTTTGCACGTCATCGAGCTCGGGTATCTCGAGGGCAGCCAAGAGGCTTAAGGCCGTTTCAAAGACCGGGCACTGGAAGAAGGGCAAGCGGTTTGGAGAATACGCTTCAAAGGCAACCGTGAGGCGCTGGGTCAAAAAGGTCAGTTAATCACCCGTTTCGAGGTGGAGGGGCTCTCTCGAGGGCAACGCTGCAATTTCATAGGGGGCTTATGTTGAGAAAGGTACTGAACTATACATTTGCAATTGCTCTGGTAGTGCTGGTGGCATGCGCTCTCAGCATTCCCGCGACGAGCCTGGCGCGCACAAGTTCAAGGCCAGCGCAGGTGTCCGGGGTGAAGGCGACGCTTCAGGGTCATACTCTGACGGTCAAGTGGAAAAAGCATGTCAAGAAGACGAGCGGCTTTTCCGTCCAGTATGCCAAGACGAAGTCGTTCAAGCATGCCAAGAAAAAGACCATAAAAACGAAGACCGCGCGCAAGGCGGTTTTCAAGAACGTGAAGGGAAAGAAGCTCTTCGTGCGCGTTCGTGCCTATAGGAAGTCCCATGGCAAGAAGGTCTATTCGAAAGCGCGCGTCGTCAGGGTCAAGGTGAACTCGGGCAAGGGCGGATCGCAGGCTGCCACTGGTGGGGCAGGGGGCACGAAAGACAGCACGGGGTATTCGAGCGAGGACACGACCACGGTTCCGTCGGATGGAACGACGCTCATCGTGTACTTCTCGGCGACGGGCAACACGAGAACGGTCGCGCAGAGACTCCAGCAGGCGACGGGGGCAGACCTGGTGGAGATCACGCCTTCGCAAGCCTACACGAGCGCCGATCTTGATTGGACCGACAGCTCCAGCCGCGTGTGCCAGGAGCATAACGATGCCACCATGCGCCCCGCCATCTCGAACACGATAGACAACTTCGCAACGTACACGACGGTGTATATCGGCTATCCAATCTGGTGGAATGAGGCACCGCGCATCATGAGCACGTTCGTGGAAACCTACGACCTTACGGGCAAGACGATCGTCCCGTTCTGCACGTCATCGTCCAGCTCCATCTCCAACAGCCAGGTCAAATTGAAAGCTGTGGCAGATGCCGCGGGACATAGGGGGACCTGGCTTGGAGGCAGTCGCTTCACGACGAGCACGACTGTCGACGAGCTGCGGACATGGGCGAGCACGGCAAAGACGACGCTTTCGTAAGGTTTTCGGGTCGGGCTGGTGCTGGCGATATGACCGCGCCAGCCCATTTTTCGAGCCATTTCCGTCGATTTTTTGCAAGCTCCCCTGACCTGAGCAAATGCTGAAACCAGGGTGTGTGAGCTGCGGAAACTTTACAGTGACCGCGTTGCAAAAAACAGCGGAAGGGGCTGCTTTTTTCTGCTATACGAGCGTTTCCTCGTCGTCGGGGTTGCTCTTCTCGATGAGCTCCTCGTCGGTGCCCCTGGTCGCCTTGAGCGCGGCGGCGTCCGTGGAGCTCTCGAGCGGCACGCCGCCCTCGAGCACGGCGTCGATGTTGCGGTCGGCGACGGGCTCGTCGTCCATGTAGTGGTCGAACTCGTCGTAGATCTCCGGGCTCGGCTCCTTGCTGAGCAGCGAGAAGACCACGATGCACAGGCAGCTCACGAGAAACGCCGGCAGCAGCTCGTAGATGCCGAAGATACCGCCGATCGGCTTTATCAGGTTGTGCCAGATGAGCACCATCGCCGCGCCCGAGACCATGCCCGCGATGGCACCCGACTTGGTGGTGCGGCGCCAGTAGAGGCTGAAGAGCGTGAGCGGGCCGAACGAGGCGCCCAGGCCCGCCCAAGCGTAGCTCACGACGGTGAAGATGACGGAGTTCTCGTCCCAGGCGACCCAGATGCCAAAGAGCAGCACGCAGGCGAGCGTGATGCGGCTGACGATGAGGACCTGGTTATCGGTGGCATTGCGCTTGAAGATGCCGCGGAAGATGTTCTCCGCGATGGAAGATCCGGTGATGAGCAGGTAGGAAGATGCCGACGACATCGATGCGGCCAGAATGCCCGAGACCACCAGCCCGCACAAAAACGACGGGAGCATCATGCGCGAGAGCACGATGAAGATGTTCTCTGCGGCCGACTGCGTGAGCAGCTCGGTGGGAATGAGGTAGCGGCCGATGAGGCCGATCATGACGGCTGAGAACATCGAGATGACGACCCACACGATCGCGATGCGGCGGGACTGCTTGACCTCGGTGTCGGAGCGGATGCCCATGAAGCGCACGAGTACCTGCGGCATGCCAAAGTAGCCAAGCCCCCAGCTCATCGTGGAGATGATGGTGAGCAGGCCGTACTCTTCGGGGACGTCGAACAGCGGCATGCCGTTTTGGACGATCTGGTTGCCGTCGGCGTCGGTCAGAGGCACGGCGCTCTGCGTCATGGAAAGGTAGCCGGGGATGTCCTTGAGGAAGGCGACGGTGTTGTCGAGGCCGCCTGCCATGGTGATGGAGCCGACGATGACGACGATGAGGGCAAAGAACATCAGGCATCCCTGCATGAAGTCGGTGGCGACGACGGAGAGGTAACCGCCGACCATGGTGTAGAGGAAGACGATGATGGCGCCGAAGACCATCATGAGCGAGTAGTCGACGCCGAAGAGCGTGTGGAAGAGCTTGCCGCAGGTCACAAAGCAGCTGCCGACGTAGACGCAGAAGAAGATGAGGATGATGATGGCGGCGATGGTGCCCACGGCGTTCTGCTTGTCGTGGAAGCGGTTGGAGTAGAAACCGGGCAGCGTGATGGAATCGTTGGCGCGCTCGGAGTAGCGGCGCAGGCGCTTGGCCACGAACAGCCAGTTGCAGTAGGTGCCGATGGCAAGGCCGATGGCGGTCCAGCCGACGTCTGCGGCGCCGGAGAAATAGGCGAGTCCGGGCAGGCCCATGAGCAGGTAGCCCGACATATCGGAGGCCTCGGCCGAGAGCGCCGTGAACCATGGCCCGACCTTGCGCCCGCCTAAGAAGTACTCAGACGAAGACGAGTTCGAGCGCTTGGCATAGCTGAACCCGATGATGAGGACCGCGATGAAGTAGATGAGAATCGCGATGATGATGAGAACGTCGCCCTGTTGCATGTACAGCTCCCCTGGTTAGCGGTCAAACGCAGGAAAGTATACTTTAGTTGGGTGGAGTCGCCCCCGAGAACCTGCATACGAGTCGTGCCAACGTCAAGATGTGCGCCCTTGAGGGGCGTCCGAACAGTTGCTCTAGCGCAGGCTGACGGGGCGTTTCTGGAACCCGACGAGCGCTTGGGCGGTGTGGTCGGCACGTGCCAGGACGGCGGCAAGCGTCTGCTGGGGAAGCTCGTAGTTGTTGTTGTTCTGCGAGACGTGAAGCCCGATGACCTGCTCGAGCTCGTCTGAGAGCAGGCCCTCCAACAGTTCTGCAGACTGCTCGTTCGAGAGGTGCCCGTGCTCCGAGGCGATGCGGCTCTTCAGATAGGCGGGGTAGGGGCCGTGGGCGAGCATGTCGCGGTCGTGGTTGGCCTCGAGCCCCAGGATGCGGCAGCCGCCTAGAGCCTCGCGCGCCTCGCCGGTCACCACGCCGGTGTCGGTCATGAAGCCGATGCTGTCGCCGGAAAGATCGAAGCGAAAGCCAAAGCTCTCGACGGCGTCGTGGTTCGTGGGAAAGGCGTGTACGCCGATGCCGCAGAGCGAAAGGTCATCGCCGGATGAAAAGGTCTCGAGCGCAAGATTGTCTGCAAGCTGCTGGACCTCGGAGCTTGCCGCGCGGATCTTCTCGCTCGTGTAGAGCGTCGGCGTGCAGCCGAGTTTGGCGAGCTTGCGCGTGGCGACGCCGAGGCCCTTCACGTGGTCGGTATGCTCGTGGGTGACGAGGACGGCATCGATCTTTGCGGCGTCGAAGCCGCAGGCGGCACAGCCCTCGATGAGCGCCTTGCCGCTCGTGCCGCAGTCGATGAGGATGCCGTGCCCGGTCGTAGTGTTCTCCACGACGGTGGCGTTTCCCCTGCTGCCGCTCGCGATGACGTGCAGTGCGAGCGCATGCGCACGTGTCTGCACACCGTGCTCTGTGGTCTTTCCGTTTTGTGTTGCCATCTCCATGGACTGGAACCCGTCTGTCTGTTCCCGCTCTCGCATCTACAAGTCGTAGAGCTTCTCTCCTGAGATGAGAGAATAGTCGTCTGTGTCAAAATCGAAGCCTGCAGAGCATACGAAGCCGATATGCCCAACGTCAAGCCCGGCTATGCCGCGAACTTGCTTTTCTTCAGCCTCGCATTCTGCACGTCTCATAGGGCGCTTGTAGTATTTCGCCTCGAAAAACTCGTAGGTGCCGTTCCTCTTCAGCACGCAATCGAACTGTCCGTTGACGTGGCGTTTCTTGTCATCATACCAATAGGTCCCTATGTCCTCGATGCCGGGCAGCTCCCCAGCCTTTGCCCTGCGAGAGAAGTACTGCCTGACCATGTCCTCAAAGCGGAGGGCTATAAATGTCCGAAGGCTTTGCGCGATCACATTTTGAAAAAACGCCTTGGCTCCCACGCGCTCCACCAGTGCCCCGTTTGCAAAGAGGTAGCAAAAATAGAAGCGCATGAGGTTGTCGCGAATCGAATAGAAGGTCTTCTTCTTGTCTGTCGCCCTGTTGATGGGGGCGGTCTTTTCGATGGTTTCCATCTCGAGAAGGCTCTTGAGCTGCTTGCCGAGAAGCCCCGAGCCGTCTCCGCCGAGCGCCGAGGCGATTTTCGAGTAACGTTCCCGGCCGTTGCCGAGAACCTGGAGAATGCGAACGTCAAACGACTTTCGAATCTCGGCGAGCATCACGCTTTCTATATGGGTGCGCAGCAGGCTGTTTGCCGGCAAGAGAAGATTGAGAACTTCTTCTTCCAGGGAGTGTTCCTGATCGAGCAACGAGAGAACGTAGGGGGAACCGCCGAACACGGCGTATCGGGCGATTTTCTCGTGTATTGAGAGGTGGGGGTAAAAGCTCTGCGCATCGAGATAGTCCATTTCCCTGAGGTGGATGATGCTCGTGAAACGTCCGAAAAGCGGATTGTCCTCATCGAGGAGCTCTCGCATCACGGCGATATAGGATCCGCAGAGAACGAGCTTCACGCGAGACGAAAGACGGTCGACGATGGCCTGCAGATACGAGTCGAGCTCCCCCTTGCGCAGAGAGCTCTTGAAGTACTGGTATTCGTCGAGCACGAGCAGGATCCGCCGGTCCTGAGCTTCCAGGAAATCGAAGAGGTCGGGAAGGGTGGACACTGTGAAAGCCGGAAGCCCGAGCGCTTGCGAAACGCTGCGGCACAGCAAAGAAAGGTTGCCCTGGAACGTGCTCTGCACGCAGAGGTGGTTGATGACCGTGCCGTCGAAATCCTCTGCAGCTTTTGCGATAAGAGCTGACTTGCCTATACGGCGCTTCCCATACACGAGAACGAAGGTGCGCTCATCAGAAGAGAACTGCTCGTGCAGTGTTTTCAACTCGTCTTCCCGGCAGTAGAACATGCATCCTCTTTTTCTGAAAAAAGTTTCAGTGAAATTTTGTTCAGTATAATATTCAGCGCTATTGAGGACAAGTTGTCTGAAGCCCTTCGACCAAGCCAGTGAGAACGTCGATTGGAAGCCTACCCGATGCCTCCCAGAAGCGAGCCGAGAACGAGCACGAGGATCGTCACGCCGCAAAAGACGTACTTGGAAAGCGGATAGAACCAGGCGCCGAGCGGCTTTTTGCGGCCCTTGTTCACCTGCTCGAGGCAGAAGTCCTTGCCGCAGACCCAGAAGAACATGACGGCGGCGATGAGCGCGCCGATGGGGCACAGGTAGATGGAGCAGAAGTCCATCCAGTCGGAGACGATTCCCGAGATGATGAGGCTCGCGACCAGCACGATGGCGCCGATGACGAAGGTCGCCTTGGTGCGGTCGAGGCCGAAGTTCTCCTGCAGCGTGGCAATCGGCGCCTCGAAGAAGTTGATGAGCGAGGAGACGCCGCCAAAGAGCACGGCGACAAAGAAGACCGCCATGATCACAGGGCCGCCGGGCATCTCGGAGAAGAGCTGGGGCAGGTAGATGAAGAGCAGCCCCGGGCCACCCTGGGAGAGCTGCTGACCGGCGTTGGCCATGGCGGGGATGATGACGAGCGCGGCGAGCAGGGCCGCGATGGTGTCGAAGAGGGCAACGTACTTGGCGCTCTGGGGGACGTTTTCATTATCGTCGAGATACGAGCCGTAGATGAGCGTGCCAAATCCCGCGATGGAAAGCGAGAAGAACGCCTGCCCGAGTGCGAAGACCCAGACCTGCGGATCGAGCAGGCCGGCAGGGTCGAGCATGAAGATGTAGGAGTAGCCGGCGCTCGACCCAGGAAGCGTTGCCACGTAGATGGCAAGCCCGACGAACAGGACGAAGAAGAGCGGCATCATGACCTCGTTGGCACGCTCGATGCCGTGGCTGACGCCAAAGACGAGGATGGCCGTGGCGACGATCGCGGCAATGCTCTGCCAGACGGCGTTCTGCTCGGAGACGGACGTGAACTGGGCTGCGAATGCCTCGATTCCCTGCATTTCCATGAGCGAGCCGGTGAAAGCATCGAAGGTGTACTTGAAAATCCAGCCCACGACGACGGTGTAGCCGATGGCCATGCCGAGCGAGCTGATGACGGGGAGGAGCCCTGCGACCTGCCCGGGCGTGCGCGTGCCATATCGGCGCTCGGTGGCCGACCCGAAGGCCTTGATGGGACCGCCGCGCATCGCGCGCCCGAACGACATCTCCTCGATGACGCCCGTCGACCCGATGAGAACCACGAAGATGAGGTAGGGGAGGATGAAGGTCGCCCCGCCGTACGCGGACACGCGCGTGGGGAACAGCCAGATGTTGCCCATTCCCACGGCCGAGCCGATGCAGGCGAGTATGAAGCCCCGCTTGGACTTAAAGCTGTCGCGCTGTGCTGTCTCGCCGTTGCTCTCAGGCACGGATATCCCCTTTGCTTCCTTGTGTAAATGCCACGCTATTGTAGAGGATTTGCGGGAGCGGTTCTGAGGCGGGAGGCGATGCGAGCGCGCACGACGAGCCCTTTTACGCGTTCCTCTTCTTCGGAAACCTGCAAGAGCGTTGCAAAAGCGGCGCAGTCCCCGAATTCAGCTTCTCTTGATGCGGGTGTACTCGTAGACGGCATCCGCCGGCTCGATTGCGCCCTCGTACCCGATGATGCGCCGGCAGAGCACCAGCAAGAACTCGCGGGCAACCTGGGAATCGGGCTCGTGCTTGAGCCGCACGATTCCAACTTGCATGATCTCTTCGGTATCGAGCGGGATGAGCGTCAGCGACCGGTTCGCAGGCGAGATGCCCGTCGAGATGGCATAGCCATTGTGCTCGGCCAAGATGGCGGCAAGGGAACTGTTGTCGCTCAAGACGATCTTGCGCCGGTGCGGAATGGAGCTGATGGGCTCGTCGGTGTAGAACGAGGAGCTCTCGAAGCCCTGTGAGAGCTCGAAACGGTCGTAGGACGCGAGTTCTCTCGGTTCGATGAGTTCGTGTCCTGCAAGGGGGTGGTAGTCGCCGACGACCACATAGGGGCGCGAGGTGAACAGCGTCGTGAAAGATAGCCCCTCCTGGTCCAGGATCTGCTCTATCGCATCCGAGTTGAAGTTGCTCTTGTAGATGATGCCGAGGTCGCTTCTCTCGGAGTGCACGTCGCGGATGATCTGGTTGATGTAGGTCTCGTAAAGCTCGAAATTGCAGGCCTCGTCGCTGTGCATCTCGAGAAAGTCGCCGAATGCCTTTGCCACGAGCAGGTTGTGCAGCGAGGACACGTTGAGTTTGAGCTTGTTCTCGCGGTTCTGCGAATAGTAATCGAGGATGTCGTCTGCTTGCGCGAGGAGCTGCTTGACGTGGCCCAAGAGCTCCACCCCATCGCTTGTGAGCGATATGCCACGCCGCGTCCGATTGAAGATCTCCACGCCGAGCTCTTGCTCGAGCTCCTTCACGGCAGTCGAGACACTCGACTGCGAGACGTAGAGCTTTTGCGCCGCAGTGCGAAACGACCCGTACTGCGCAGCGGCGACCAGGTACCTGAGCTGTTGAAGTTTCATGTGCATCCACCGTTTCGAGTAGCCAGTGAAGATGGTAGCAGCGCACGCGGCGAGTTCAAGCTCGTTTTGATGGTGTTCGGTAAAACCGAACACCGAGCACGGCAAAGGAAATGACAGGGAATTTATCTCACCGTGTTCGCGATTTTCGAGCGCTTGTTCTCTTGAGCGGTGCTCTCGTGGCTGACATCATGTGTTCAGTTTTTCAGATAGGTCCAAGGAAGGACGGTTCACATGAGCGGTGCTACACAGACAGGGGAACCAGTGTTCGACAAGTTCGGCTCGCGTCGTCTGACGCGTCGTTCGTTTCTGGGCCTGGCGGGCGCAACGCTGATGGGCCTTGCGGCGTTCGGCTTGACCGGATGCGGCTCGCAGTCGAGCTCCACGTCGGCATCCGAGGCGACGGCGGGCTCGACGGTCGAGCTCACGAACGTTTCCTATGACCCCACGCGCGAGCTCTACGAAGAGTACAACAAGATATTCGCCGAATACTACAAGAAGAAAAAGGACATCACCGTCAACGTGACCCAGTCGCACGGCGGCTCGGGCAAGCAGGCGCGCTCGGTCACCGAGGGCGCGGCGGCCGATGTCGTGACGCTCGCCCTCGCGCATGACATCACGCAGATCGTCGACGCGGGCCTCATCGACGAGGGCTGGGAAGGCGAGTTCGACGAGCAGTCCTTGCCCTACACCTCCACGATCAACTTCCTCGTGCGCGCGGGCAATCCCAAGAACATCAAGGACTGGGACGACCTCGTCAAAGACGGCGTCGAGATCATCAACCCGAGCCCGAAGTCCTCGGGCGGTGCGTGCTGGAACTTCCTGGCTGCCTGGTATTACGCGAGCAAGAAGTTTAATGACGACGAAAACCAGGTCAAGGACTTCATGAAGAAGCTCTACGCCAACGTGACCGTCATGGATTCGGGTGCGCGCGGTGCAACGACGACGTTCGTGGAAAACGGCCAGGGCGACGTGCTCATCGCCTGGGAGAACGAGGCGATCAACTCCAACAGGGACTATCCCGGAAAATACGAGATCGTCACGCCCTCGGTGAGCATCTTGGCACAGCCCTCCGTTGCCGTCGTCGACGAGAACGCCGAGAAAGATGGCGTCGCGCAGGTCGCGCACGACTATCTGGAGTACCTCTATTCCAACAAGGCACAGCGGCTCGTGGGCAAGTACGGATACCGTCCCTCCAACGAGAAGATCCTGAAGGAGTTCAAGGACACCTTCGACCTGAACGTCGACCTGTGCAAGATCAGCGACTTCGGTGGCTGGGACGCGGCGTACGAGAAGTTCTTCCAGGACGGCGCGATCTTCGACGAGATCTACACCGGCGATGCCGCAAGCAGCTGATGGGAACCGAGCGTAGGGCATTATGAAAGCAAGAGAAGAGCTGCCACAGAGGAATAGGGCCTCGAAAAAGATTCACGGCAAGAGTGTCGTCCCGGGATTCAGGCTGACGCTCGGCATCACCATCGCAATGCTCTCGTTGCTGATCATCATCCCTCTCTGCTCGGTGCTGGGCTACTCGTTCACGCTCAGCCCTGCGGAGTTTCTCGAGGTTATCACGACAAAGACCACGGCGCAGTCCTTTGCCACGACCATCGGGTGCGCGGCAATCGCCGCACTCGTCAACGTGTTCTTCGGCGTTGCCATCGCCTGGGTGCTCACGCGCTATGAGTTCCCGCTCAAGCGGCTCGTCGATGGTCTCATCGAGCTCCCCTTTGCCATGCCGACGGCTGTCGCGGGCATCACGCTTTCCAAGATGTACGCGGACAACGGCGAAATCGGCAGCTTCTTTGCCCAGTTCGGCATCCAGGTGAGCTACACGAGGCTCGGCATCGTCGTCGCGCTCGTCTTTGTCGGCATCCCCTTTGTGGTGCGCGCCGTGCAGCCGGTGCTCCAGGGCCTCGACCCGAGCTACGAGGAGGCGGCGCACATTCTGGGCGCGAACAGGACGCACACGTTCTTCAAGGTGATCCTGCCCGAGCTCATGCCCGCGATTCTCACGGGCTTCGGCCTCGCGCTGGCACGCGGCATCGGCGAGTTCGGGTCCGTCATCTACATCTCCGGCAACTCGGCGCGCGAGGGAACGCAGGTCGTCTCATATGTGATCATGCAAAAGCTCGATGCGGGCACGACGAGCTACAACGACGCTGCCGCCATCGCGCTCGTGCTCCTCATCATCTCGTTTGCGCTGCTCTTCATCATCAACGCCATCCAGCTGCATGCCGCAAAGCGCGTCTCGGGCGAGGCCTCTACCGCCTCTTCGGGAAAAAGCGCGCCGCAGAGCATCGAGCAGGGGAGCAAGGGCCTCAAGGTGCTCCTCATGGTGCTCGCGCTCGGCTTCATCTTGGTGATGCTCGTGGCTCCGCTCATCTCCATCATCACCCGCTCCCTTGGCCTGGGCTTTGGCTACTACCTCGAGTCCATCACCACGAGCTACGCGCTCTCTGCGCTGCGGGTGACCCTGCTCGCCACGATTGTCGCGGTGCTCGTGAACACCTTGTTCGGGCTCGTCGCCTCCTGGGCGCTCACCAAGTTCCGCTTCAGAGGCCAGCGCCTGCTCACGACCCTCATCGACATCCCGTTTTCCATCAGCCCGGTCATCGCCGGTCTGGCCTTTGTCCTGACCTTCGGGCGCCGCGGCTGGGCCTACCCGATTATCCAGGCGTTCAATGCGGCGACGGGACTCGATATCCAGCTCGTGTTCTCGATACCCGGCGTGGTGCTCGCGACGATCTTCGTGACCTTCCCGTTCGTCGTGCGCGAGCTGCTGCCCGTCATGCATGCGCAGGGCTCCGATGAAGAAGAGGCCGCTGCCCTCATGGGCGCCGGCGGCCTGAAGATCTTCCACGAGATCACGATGCCCAAGATTCGCTGGGCGCTGCTCTATGGCATCGTCTTGTGCGCGGCGCGCGCGTTTGGCGAGTTCGGCGCCGTATATGCGCTCTCCAAGACGCGCGGCGAGACTTTCACGCTCCCGCTCGAGATCGACGCGCTCTACAACGCGGGCACGCCCGATTCAATCACCGCGGCGTTCGCGGTCTCGTCGATTCTCGTCATCCTCGCGATCGTCCTGCTGGTCATCCGCAACATCCTCGAATATCGCACGGGCAAGAGGGGGTCCAGGTAAATGTACGTAGAAGTCAAGCATATCGACAAGCATTTCGGCGATTTCCAGGCGCTCGACGATGTCTCGTTCGGCGTGGAGAAAGGAGAGCTCGTCTCGCTTCTCGGGCCGAGCGGTTCGGGCAAGACGACCATCCTCCGCTCGATCGCCGGGCTCGAGACGGTCGATGCGGGCGAGATCGCGATCGACGGCCGTGTGGTCAACGACGTGCCCGGCTCCGAGCGCGGCATCGGCTTCGTGTTCCAGAACTACGCGCTGTTTCGCTACATGACCGTGCGCGAGAACATCGCCTTCGGCCTGAAGGTGAAGAAGCTGCCCACGGACCAAATCGACGCGCGCGTGGATGAGCTCGTCGAGCTCATCGGCCTTTCGGGAAAGGAAGAGAGCTATCCCAACGAGCTTTCCGGCGGGCAGCGCCAGCGCGTCGCCTTCGCCCGGGCACTCGCGCCCAACCCGCAGGTGCTGCTCCTCGACGAGCCCTTCGCGGCAATCGATGCCAAGATCCGCGGCGAGCTGCGCCAGTGGCTGCGCGAGATGGTCACGAGCCTCGGCATCACGAGCATCTTCGTCACGCATGACCAGGAAGAGGCCATCGAGATCTCCGACCGCATCATCGTGATGAGCAACGGAAAGATCGAGCAGGCGGGCGCGCCCACCGAGATCTACGAGGACCCCGCGACCGCCTTTGTCGCGCGCTTCGCGGGAAACGCTCCTCTCATCGAGGACTATGGGGTTTTCACGGGCTTCGAGAAAGACGACCCCGAAAGCGTCGCGGTCGTGCGGCCGGAAAACGTCGGGGCGTTTCGTGCGGACAACGAACAGTACAGGGACCTTCTCGGCATTGCGCAGGACGCCGTCGTCGAGGACGTGTCGTTTCGGGGCTTTTACTTCGAGCTCACGCTAAAGGTTGGCGACGTGCGCGTGCAGACCCACCGCGGCCTGAACAGGCGCCGCGACATCAAGCCCGGCACGGAGATGCTCGTCTACGTCAGCCGCATCTACGTGATGCACGGCGATAACAGCGTCGAGATCGTCGACAATCCCGCCCTCGAGGGTCTTGTGGTCCCCGAAGACTAGCCCTATTGCAGGGGTATCAGTGCGTGGCAGGCGCACGCGTTCGCCCGTGCAGATGTTCGGTTACTGCAGGACCTCGGCGCTGTCGTTTCCCTGGCGCGCGGCGATGCGCGCCTGCTCGATGAGCTTTTTCACGCGCCCCGTCTCCTCGGATACCTGCAGGGGAGTCAGCGCGTAGAGCACCCACTGCATGTGCACGTTGCGCAAGGGGACGCACGCAAGCCCCTCCGGTGGATTTGCGAGCAGTGCCCTGCTCACGAAGGCGACCCCGTCGCTGCGCATGACCTCCTGCCTCATGAGCGGGATGCTCGATATCTCGCGTGTGCCCTTGTTGGGAAGGCCGAGCCGCTTGCAGGCCTCGAGCAGGGGCACGTACAGAAACGAGCTCGGGGGAAGCAGCATGAAGTCGTGCCGTGCCAGGTCGTGCATCGAAAGCGACTCATGTTTGGCAAGCTCGGAATCCTGGGCGCACAGCGCGTACATGGGGCTGCTGTCGATGCGCATCGCGTTGCACCCGGGAAACGTCCGCTCCATGCAGCCGACAAAGGCCAGGTTGATCTCTCCCGTCCCCACGAGGTCAGCGCAGTGCGGTGCCCTGCGTTCCGTTACGCGGACCTTGCTGTCGTCGATATCGAAGGTCTCCAGATACGGGAAAAGCGAGGTCACGTAGTGCGAGAACGAGACCTCCATGAGGGACTCGCCGTCTGGATGGGAGAACATCGTCAGCAGCTCGTCCACCCCCGAGATGATGCTGTCCGCCTGGTCGCGTGCCCGCTCTCCCGCGAGCGTGAGCTCGATGCCGCTCGAGCTTTTCGAGAAGAGCTCGACGCCCAGCTCCTCTTCGAGCGCGTGGATCGAACGGGCGATGTTCTGCCTGCTGGTGAACGCCTCTTTTGCCGCCGCCGAATAGCTCTTCGATTTGGAAGCGATGAGGAAGTACCGAAGCTGCTCGATATTCATGAAGGCCCCCTGCAGGTACGTCGCGACAATTCTCTCTCGAGCCTATTTTATTTCGGGCACCTCTCTTTTCAAGGAAATCCGCGTGGTGTGTGTTTGGTGCAGGGTGTCACGTCTTGGACCTCTCCCCAAACGGCTCTGCCGGGCAGAGAATTCGAATTGGCAAGACAGGAGCTATCGAAACCCGGGTATCGAACTTCCTGAAACATCAGAGAGAAAAGGGAAGGCGAGAGCTATGTCTAAATGGCGTACTACTGTTGGCGACGAAACCGTGACGCGCTGCTGCGCATGGTCGCCCCCGGGATGCCATCCTGTTGGATGCGGCCTCAAGGTCCACGTCAAGGATGGCAAGGTCACCAAGGTCGAAGGCGACCCCGAGCATCCCATCACGAAGGGCGCCCTCTGCGTGCGCTGCCTCACGCTGAAGGACTACATCTACCACCCCGACCGCATCACCAAGCCGATAAAGCGCGCCCGCGAGGACCGCGGCAAGGACAAGTGGGTCGAGACGACATGGGACGACGCGCTCGACATCATCGAGAAGAACGCCAAGGAAATCCAGAAGAAGTACGGTCCCGAGACGATCTGCGTCTTCGGCGGAACGGGCCGTGAGGGCAACAACTACTACAACCTGCTCGCGAATGCCGTCTTCGACACGCCGAACAGCTGCTATGCCCAAGGCGGCTGGAGCTGCTACGGACCGCGCATGTCCAACACCGCGTTTTTGATGGGCGGCGGCTATCCCGAGATCGACTACGCGCAGAAGTTCTACGACCGCTACGACCACGAGGGCTATCACATCCCGGACGTCATCTTGGTCTGGGGCAAGGAGCCGCTCAAGTCCAACCCCGACGGCCTGTGGGGCCATGAGCTGCTCGAGCTCATCCGCAGGGGCTCGAAGATCATCCACGTCGACCCGCGCATGACCTGGCTCGGCACGCGCTGCGAGATGGTCCTGCAGCTGAGGCCCGGCACTGATGCCGCGCTCGCCATGGCGATGCTGAACATCATCTTCACGGAAGGCCTCTACGACAGGGACTGGTGCGACAAGTGGACCTACGGCGTCGACGAGCTCGCCGACCGCTGCAAGACCATGACGCCCGAGCACGCAGCAGAGATCTGCGACCTCGACGTCGATGATATCTACCGCGCCGCCCGCATGTTCGGCAATGCCGAGCACTCCGGCGTCGTCTGGGGGCTTGCCGTCGACCAGAACCCCAACGGCGCCCAGATCGGCCAGTGCCTGCTCGCCCTCATGACCATCGAGGGCTGCCTCGATGCTCCCGGCGGGACGGTCCTCGGCGGAATCGGCGCGACTCCCTCCTATCAGGACGAGCGCACCGGCGCCGGCTCGATTCGCACCGACGAGACCGAAGAGGACAAGAAGTCCCAGGTGCAGATGTCCACGGGCTTCGACATCGCGATGCAGAACGGCTTCATGACAGAGGAGCGCTGGAACAAGCGCATCGGCGTCGACAAGTACCCCGCCGTGGGCGCCGTCATGTGGACCGTCCAGCCCGACGAGTTCCTGAAGACGCTCGAGACGGGCAAGCCCTACAAGATGCACATGGCGATGTTCTCCTCGTCCAACCCCTGCGGCAACGCCATCACCAACGAGCCGAACCGCTGGTGCGAGGCGCTCAAGAAGCTCGACTTCAACTTCGCGACCGACCTCTTCCAGAACGCGACGACGATGTCGTGCTGCGACGTCGTCCTGCCGCTCGCGTCCACCATCGAGCACAACGCCATGGTCGTCACGCACTACGGCATGAACGTCTCGTTCTACGGCGCCGAGGAGAAGTGCGTGCAGGTGGGCGAGTGCAAGTCCGACGTCGAGATCATGATCGCCCTGGGCCAGCGCATGCACCCCGAGTTCTGGAACCAGTTCCACAACGAGGACGAGTACAACGAGTTCAACGGCCTGAACGGCATCCTCAAGTGGAAGGACCTCCAAGAGCACGTCACCCTCATGACCGAGGAGCCCTACTACAAGTACGAGAAGGGCATGCTGCGCCCCGACGGCCAGCCCGGCTTCGCCACGACGACGGGCCGTGTGGAGCTGTACTCCAACGCGTATGCGACCTTCGGCGACGACCCGCTGCCCTACTACAAGGAGCCGCCGTTCGGACCGGGGTCGACGCCCGACAAGATGAAGGAGTACCCGTTCATCCTCACGTCCGGCGCCCGCAAGTACACGTCGTTCCACACCGAGCAGCACCAGATCGCCGCGCTGCGCGAGATCGACCCGCTGCCCGATACCGAGCTCAACCCGAAGGATGCCGAGCGCCTCGGCGTCAAGAACGGCGACTGGGTCAAGGTCACGACGCCGTTCGGCTCCTTCAAGCAGGTCGTCAAGGTCACCCCGACCATCAAGGAGGGCGTCGCGCACTCGACGCACGCCTGGTGGTACCCGGAGCAGGACCCCAACGAGCCCAACCTCTTTGGCAACTGGAAGTCCAGCGTGAACGTCGGCATGCCGAATGGCTATGTGGGCGTCCAGGGCTGGGGCAACCTCAACAAGAACATGATCGCCAGAATCGAGAAGACTGACAACGATGTGACCGAGGTCGCCGGCTCCGAGGATATCGTGCGGCTTGCCAAGGACAGGGGAATAGAGTGAGAGGAGGCTTGAGATGAACGCACTGTTTCTGGATTACGAGTTCTGCTCGGGCTGCCACAGCTGCGAGCTGGCCTGCCGCAACGAACTTGGCCTCGGCCTAGGAGAATGGGGCATCAAGGTTCACGAGGACGGTCCGCGCCAGAACAAGGACGATGATTGGCACTGGAACTACTACGCCATCCCGACCGAGTTGTGCGACATGTGCGAGCAGCGCGTCGCCGGCGGGGAGCTGCCCTCCTGCGTGCAGGTCTGCCAGGGACGCTGCCTGAAGTTCGGCACGGTCGAGGACTGCGCCAAGATGCTCGAGGAGAAGGGAGGCATGGGCCTCATCATGATGCCATAGCCATGGTGGGAGAGTGTCAATAGGAAAAGAACTCAAACGGTAAGGCACGGCGGCGGACTTTAACGCCTTGAGTCCGCCGCCGCTCTGTAGCTGCACGCTATTCGCGGTCGTTCGAGAGGATGAGGAAGATGGGTTGTGGCGCGTTCTGCTCATATTGCGGGCGCTGCGGGCGCGATCCTCGTGATGCCATCAAATGGAAGGTCTGCCGGCGCTGCGATTTCAAGAACCCTGTCGATGTCGATGTTTGCCAGAACTGCGGAGCGCCGCTTGTCACGACCTTCGTTTCCGCCGTTCCCAAGCCAAAGGACCCGCCGCCGCCCGGGGTCTCGTAGCAGCTCGTGTGCGTTGCGCACCCCGTCCGCCGGCCGACCCGCGCAAAGCCACGGGCCATCTGACCGGATCGGCGGTCAGATGACGAAATACGTTGCGCGCACCCCGCCATCTGGCCGACCCGCGCAAAGCCACGGGCCATCTGACCGGATCGGCGGTCAGATGACGAAATACGTTGCGCGCACCCCGCCCGACGGCCGACCCGCGCAAAGCCACGGGCCATCTGACCGGATTGGCGGTCAGATGACGAAATACGTTGCTCGGACCCCGCCATCCGGCCGACCCGCGCAAAGCCACGGGCCATCTGACCGAATCGGCGGTCAGATGACGAAATACGTTGCGCGCACCCCGCCATCCGCCGCCCCGCGCAAAGCCACGGGCCATCTGACCAAATCGGCGGTCAGATGACGAAATACGTTGCGCGTGCAGATGATATTTCCTGCAAAAACGAACAGGCATGTGCGGTTATCGGCCCGATAATGGCGGTCAGTCGACTATCATGGTCATTGTGTTTTCGTATCTGCCCCGCTTGTTGGAGATGCTATGACCGATTTGAGAATGTTCGTGGGATTTTCCGATTCGTTTCTCGGGCGCGTCCCGCGTGCGAAGATCCGCATCGTCAACGCGGTCCTCGAGCTGGTCAAGGACCAGGATTTCGACAAGGTCACCGTCAAGGACATCTGCGAGGCGGCGGGCATCTCGAAAACGACCTTCTACCAGCACTTTTCAAGTAAGTACGACATCTTGCACTGGCACTACGACCTGGTCTCGGATGCCGGCACCCGCCAGATCGGGCGAACCTTGAGCTGGGAAGACGGCCATCTCATCACCTCTGCGGGCATCGCCTCGGCGCTGCCCCTCTACAATGCGGCCTCTTCCTCGGAGGGGCAAGAGGGGCTCGTCCCGTATTCGGCGCGCAAGCGCAAGGCGGACATCCACGAGACGCTCACCGACTATCGCCATGTGGAGATCACGCCCAAGCTCGAATTCCAGATCACGGCACTGTGCGCAGGCGAGCAGGCGGCGGTGTACGAGTTCTTCGAGGAGATCGCCACGCGCAGCGTATACGAGCTCGCGGAGTATATGGTGAGCATCGTGCCCAAGGACCTCTTCGAGGCCATGCAGCTCACCGAGCCCAAGCCCGATCGCCAGTGGGACAACCCCTGGACGGAACTGTATTCCATGTGAGGGCGTTGGGCGTGGATCGCGGAGGCGTGAGCCCCAGAAGTTGACGATTTGCAGAAATCGTCAACCCTATCCTGACCAACCCTTTAAACCGGACATCCAAACTGGCCTTTTCGGCAGCTTTGCGAACTGCACGTGCCCAAGCTCCCTCGGTACCTTCTAAGTAGCCTCAAACGAGGGTATATCGGACAGTCCCGGTGGGGATTTCCCCAAAGCGTTTTTCCGGGACCCAAGAGAGAGAAGGGGACCATGTCCAAGATCATGCAAGGAGAAGACGGCGAGACCATCGTCAAGTCGTGCTGCTATTCGCCCCCGGGATGCCATCCGGCTGGCTGCGGCGTCCTGCTGCACGTCAAGGACGGCAAGGTCGTGAAGGTCGAAGGCGACCCGGACCACTACATCACCAAGGGCGCTCTGTGCCCGCGCGGTCTCACCATCAAGGAGTACATGTACCACCCCGACCGCATCCTCTACCCGATCAAGCGCGCACGCGAGGACCGCGGCAAGGACAAGTGGGAGCGCATCTCCTGGGACGAGGCGCTCGACATCATCGAGAAGAACGCCAAAGATATCACCGCCAAGTACGGCCCCGAGAGCATCTTCGTCTTCGGCGGCACTGGCCGTGAGGGCAACAACTACTACCAGATGACGGCGTATTGCGTGTTCGGCACGCCGAACTCCGTGTACGCGCAGTCCGGCTGGTCGTGCTACGGCCCGCGCCTGAGCTTCTCGGCGTACTCGCTCGGCGTGACCTTCCCCGACATCGACAACGCCGGCAAGTTCCACGACCGCTACGACCATCCCGGCTGGGAGGCCCCCAAGTACATCGTTCTGTGGGGCAAGGAGCCGCTGAAGTCCAACCCCGACGGCTTCTGGGGCCATTCCATCATCGAGATGATGCGCTACTTCGGCACCAAGGTCATCTGCATCGACCCGCGCCTGACCTGGCTGGGCACCCGCTCCGACGAGGTCGTCCGCCTGAGGCCCGGCACCGACGCCGCCCTCGGCATGGCGCTCCTCAACGTCATCATCAACGAGGACCTCTACGACCATGACTGGGTCGACAGGTGGACCTACGGCTTCGACGAGCTCGCCGAGCGCGTCCAGGAGATGCCGCCCTCCAAGGCAGCCGACATCTGCTGGGTCCCCGAGGAGCAGATCGTGCGCGTCGCCCACAAGATGGCGCAAAAGCCCGTGGCATTCGGCTGGGGGCTGGCCGTCGATCAGAACCCCAACGGCGCCCAGGTCGCGCAGTGCATCATCGCACTTGCGGCGATCACCGGAAACTACGACATCCCCGGCGGCACGACTCTTGGCTCCTTCTTCATGAGCGACGCCGGCGATCCCGCGACGGTCGCCAAGGAAGCGGGCATCATGTCCGAGGAGACCTACCAGAAGCGCGTCGGCGCCAAGGAGTACCCGGCCGTCTGCACCCTCATGTCGACCACGGCCCCGGACGCGACCCTCGACTTCCTCGAAGACGAGGATGCGGCCTTCAAGTGCCGCATGGCCGTCTACCACTGCTCGAACCCCGCAGGCGCGGCAATCACCTCGGCGCCGCAGCGTTGGTACGAGGCGCTCAAGCAGACCGATTTCGCCTTCGCGCTCGAGACGTTCCAAAACCCGACGACCATGGCGCTGTGCGATGTCGTCCTGCCACTCGCTGCCTGGCCCGAGCACGACGGCAGCGTCGAGACCAACTACACGCTCAACACCAGCTTCCTCGGCTCGGTCAACAAGGCCGTGCAGAACGGCGAGACCAAGGGCGATGCCGATATCATCGTCGAGCTCGGCAAGCGCATGCACCCCGAGTGGTGGAACCAGTTCGAGGACGGGCGCGACTACATCTACAAGCGCATCGTCAAGCCGCGCGGCATCACCGACGCCAAGAACTGGGACGAGTTCTCCGACAAGGTCGTGCATCCTTCGGAGGAACCGTACCGCAAGTACGAACTCGGCCTGATGCGCCCCGACCACAAGCCGGGCTTCCTCACCAAGACCGGTCGCGTTGAGCTGTACAACTCGACGTTCCAGGCCTTCGGCGACGATCCGCTGCCGTACTACAAGGAGCCGCCGTACAGCCCGTATTCCCAGCCTGAGATGGCAAAGGAGTACCCGCTGATCCTGACGACCGGCGCGCGCACCTACGTGAGCTTCCACTCCGAGCACCGCCAGATCAGGAGCCTGCGCGAGATTCAGCCCTACCCGCAGTTCGAGCTGCACCCCGACACGGCCGCCGAGCTCGGCCTCAAGGAGGGCGACTGGTGCTGGATCGAGACGCCGTTCGGGCGCGCCAAGCAGATGCTGCACATCACGCCCTGCATCGACCGCCGCGTCACGCACGCGATGCACGGCTGGTGGTACCCCGAGCAGGACGGCGAGGAGCCGAACCTGTTCGGCAACTGGAAGTCGAACATCAACTGCACGATGCCCAACGGCGTCAACGGCAAGCTCGGCTTCGGCGACTGCTTCAAGAACATGATCTGCAAGGTGTACTACGCGGACGTCCAGGGGGTGGACTAGACATGGAAAAGCTCAAGACGACGCTCCTCATCGACTACGGCTACTGCTCCGGCTGCCACAGCTGCGAGCTGGCCTGCAGAAACGAGCTCGGCCTCGGAACCGGGCAGTGGGGCATGAAGCTGCTCGAGGACGGCCCGCGCGAGCTTGCCGACGGGACCGTGGAGTGGAACTACCTGCCCTACCCGACGAGCCTGTGCGACGGCTGCGCCGAGCGCGTGGCAAAGGGAAAGCCCCCCGCTTGCGTGCAGACCTGCCAGGGCAAGGTCATGTACTACGGCACCCCCGAGGAGATGGCGGCCAAGGCCAAGGAGATTGGCACCAAGGTCGTGATTTACCAGCCATAGGGGAATCTCCCCGAGGGTCAGCGCCCTTTCCTCTCAGCGGGCCGGCCGTGCGCCTTACCCGGCCGGCCCCCAAACCTTTCACTGCATGGCAGCGCACGCACTCCAGCGCCGAGGGAAAGCTCGGCAAAAGGGTGCGTGCGCTGGTCTTTTATTGGAGGCGTGATGTTTCATTTCTGTAGCCCGTACTGCGGGCACTGCAAGCCCCCGCTTCCCCCGGCGCGGCTGTGCCCCTCGTGCGGGAAGGAGAACCCCCAGGACCCGAAGGTCGCGGCCTGCACGTTCTGCGGGGCGGCGCTTCCGGACGCGTACGTTCCCGTTCCCGTCTTCTGCAACCAGGTCGAGGAGGTCTGCGCGAATCCCTGCGACCGGGCGAAAGAGGACCGGCGCGCCGACATCGCCCAGAACGGCTGCCCGTATCACACGACGGCCGCCTAGTGGGATGCGTGCACAGCATTTCCCCATCTGGCGCCAAATGGGCCCTGGCTGTGCGCGGCGTGGCAGATACCGAGCTTTGCGCACAGCATTTCCCCATCTGGCGCCAAATGAGGCGTGGCTGTGCGCGGGACGGTCGGTCGGTGGGATGCGCGCACAATATATGCCCATCTGCCGCCAGATGGACAGCATCTGACAAGAAAGACCCCTAGCCAACCGGCTTAGGAGCTTCGGCTAAATTCGCGCCTTCCATTCTCTCCCTCAGCAAGGCAACGAGCCTGTCGAGTTCTGCGGCACGTGGCGAATTGATGCTGCGCAGTGCGTAGAGGTGCCAGCGCACCGATGGATTTGCCGGGGGAACGCAGACCATCCCGGCAGGAGGTTGCTCCGTGAAATCCTTTCCCACAAAGGCGATCGTATCGGTGCTGCGCACCGTGCGCTTCATCATCTGCACGCTGTCGATGGTCTTGATGCGCGTGAGGCCGATGCCGAGCAGGTCGAATCTCTTGATGAAGGGCTCGTAGACAAAGCGGTAGTCGGAGAAGAGCGCGACATCGTAGTCAGCGAGATCTCGGGCTTCTATGGCGCCCCGTTTTGCCAGCGGGTGCTCCAGGCGCATGAGAAACGAGAAGGGGTGCGTGCCCAGCTGGACGCTTCTGCAGCCGGGGAACTCCCTTTGCATGCAGGCAACGATGGCAAGGTCCGCTTTCGAGTCCGTGACCATCTTGTAGCAGGTCTCGGAGACGTTTTCGGACACGGAAAAGTCCACGTCTTCGATTTCGTCGAGAATATCGAGGACCCCGTATTGACTCGCGTTCATGCCGAAGACGATGGAGATCGGCTCGACCTCATGCTGCTGCGCGTCTTTGAAGCAGGCTTCGAGCTCATCGGCTTCTTGAACGATCTTTCGCGCGCGGCGCTCGGCTTCCTGTCCCTGGACGGTCAGCACAATCGTGTTGCCTGAACGCGTGAAGAACGTGGCGCCGAGTTCGCGCTCGAGGGCGTGGACCGATTTCGTGAGGTTCTGGCGGCTCGTGAAAGAAGCCTGCGCCGCCTTGGTGAAGCTCTTCGAATCGCAAGCAGCAAGGAAATATCTCAGTTGCCCTAGTTCCACGTCGCCGCCTTTTCCGCTTTCTAAGGGTGCACCTATTAGTTGCGCCTGACGTAACAGCTACCCGTCTTCTTTCAGAAGCCTTTCGCACCCAGAATTCTAACTGCAGAAAGGTTCGTTTCAAGAGAGAGAAAGAAGGCAGGCCATGACAGAGTGGAGAACCACAACGGCAGATGGCGAGACGATTACGCGTGCGTGCGCGTGGTCCCCTCCGGGATGCCATCCTGTTGGATGCGGGCTCAAGGTCCACGTCAAAGACGGCAAGCTCATCAAGGTGGAAGGTGACCCGGAGCATCCCATCACGCGCGGCGCGCTGTGCCCGAGGTGCCTGTCGCTCAAGGACTACGTGTACAACCCGGCCCGCATCATCTACCCGATGAAGCGCGACAAGAAGGACCGCGGCAAGGACAAGTGGGAGCGTTGCTCGTGGGAAGAGGCGCTCGACATCATCGAGGAGAACGCCAAGGAGATCACCAAGAAGTATGGCGCCGAGTCCATCTGCGTCTTCGGTGGGACGGGCCGCGAGGCCAACAACTACTACGGAATGTGGGCCAACGCCGTGTTCGGGTCCCCGAACTCCGTCTATGCGCAGTCCGGCTGGTCCTGCTACGGGCCCCGCTGCTCGACGACCGCCTTCATGCTGGGCGGCGGCTATCCTGAGATCGACTATGCGCAGAAGTTCTATGATCGCTACGACCATCCCGGCTGGGTTGCGCCCGAAGTCATCCTCATCTGGGGCAAGGAGCCACTCAAGTCCAATCCCGACGGCCTGTGGGGACATGCCATCATCGACATGGTCAAGGACTTCGGCACCAAGCTCATCTGCGTCGACCCCCGTATCACGTGGCTCGGCACGCGCGCCGAGGAAGTGCTGCAGCTCCGCCCCGGCACCGACACGGCGCTCGCGATGGCGTTTTTGAACATCCTGATCTCCGAGGACCTCTACGACCATGACTTCGTCGACAGGTGGACCTACGGGTTCGACCAGCTCGCCGAGCGCGTGACGGAGATGCCCCCCGAGAAGGCAGCAGAGATCTGCGACGTCCCGGTCGACCAGATCTACCGCGCCGCCCGCCTCTACGGCAACGCGAGCCCGAGCTCCGTTTGCTGGGGCCTGGCAGTCGACCAGAACCCCAACGGCGTCCAGCTCGGCCAGTGCCTCATCGCGCTCATGTCCATCACTGGCTACCTCGATGCGCCTGGCGGCACGACGCTCGGACGTGCGTTCTCGACGCCGGGCTATCACAAGACCGACTCCGAGGTCGGTACGGCGCAGGCGAGCCAAACCGAGACCGAAGAGACCAAGAAGAACAAGAGCACGCAGATGAACTCCGCCTTCGATATCGCCGTCGACAACGGGATCATGCCGCGCGAGCTGTGGGACAAGCGCATCGGCGCCGACATCCACCCGGCTGTGACCTCGGTCATCTGGACCGTCGACCCCGACGACTTCCTCGAGACGCTCGAGTCGGGCGACCCCTACCAGATCCACATGGCGATGTTCTCGTCTTCCAACCCCGTCGGTGCCGCCATCTCGGCCGAGCCGCAGCGTTGGTGCGAGGCGCTCAAGAAGCTCGACTTCAACTTCGCGACCGACCTGTTCATGAACCCGACGATCATGTCGTGCTGCGACGTGTTCCTGCCGCTTTCCTCGACAATCGAGCACAA